>NZ_JACGVN010000021.1:0-81534 GCF_014077245.1 Colwellia sp. BRX8-9 | reverse complement strand
ATGTGAGAAGTATTGATTGTAATACCACGCTCACGCTCTTCAGGAGCATTATCGATTTGTGCGAAATCTTTAACTTCACCACCGTGTACTTTAGTTAATACTGCAGAGATAGCAGCTGTTAAAGTAGTTTTACCGTGATCAACGTGTCCGATAGTACCAACGTTTACATGCGGTTTTAAACGTTCAAATTTTGCTTTAGCCATTATGTAATGCCTCTGAGATAAATTAACAAAAATAAAATAAATTTAGTGAGATAGAAATCTTAAGGAATGGTGCTGATAGGCAGATTCGAACTGCCGACCTCACCCTTACCAAGGGTGCGCTCTACCAACTGAGCCATATCAGCAATCACTTAAAGATGGAGCGGACGGCGAGAATCGAACTCGCAGCTTTAGCTTGGAAGGCTAAGGTATTACCACTATACGACGTCCGCTTTTCTATCTTCATTATTGCAAAGTGGTGGAGGGAGGTGGATTCGAACCACCGAAGGCTGAGCCGTCAGATTTACAATCTGATCCCTTTGGCCACTCGGGAACCCCTCCAATACTTTTACAACAATTTTATTAATGGTGCCGACTGCCGGAGTCGAACTGGCGACCTACTGATTACAAGTCAGTTGCTCTACCAACTGAGCTAAGTCGGCACTACATTAAGTGGTGCGAATTCTAGTGGAATGTTTTCTCCCTTGCAAGCGTAAAAACAAAAAAAAACCATGTTTTTAACCATTTGATGTTTTTTTAATCGCCTAACGTTAAATGTTGCCACAAACTGGCGATATAATTTGCCATAAGCGAATTAGAATCGTTGCATGCCGATAAAGACTAGCTCATCAATAATGTAATGTTGCCTGTTTAATAAAGCCGCTATTTTTTTAGCGTTACCGCCAGTAAGTAATACTTTATCTAATGAGACTTGTTTATTAGCTTGCTTGATACCTTGTTCAATAAAACCAAGTGTTGCTGCCCAGCAAGCATTATTGACACCGTCAGAGGTACTTTTACCAAAAGAAATGTTGGCCTGATGCTCTTGAGTTGCCAGCACTTTTGTAGTATTTGATAAAAGACTATTAAATAATATATCAATACCTGGCAAAATCCACCCACCTAAATGTATGCCCTGACTATCAAGTAAGTCTATGGTTGTCGCTGTTCCCGCGTCAATAATAAGGACATTCTCATCTGGGTACAAAATATTAGCCGCCAGTAACGTCAACCATCGATCAATACCTAACGTTGTCGGTTGTTGATAGCTTGAAGTAACGCCAAAGCGTTTGCTTTCACTGTTTACTATATGCAGTTCAATATTATGCTGCTGAGCATAGGCTATAAAGACCTCTATAATATAAGCTTCGCTAACACTCGCAACGACAATAGATACCACTGATTCAGTGATACTTGATAGCCACTTTTCATTAATGGTTTCATTTCTTTCACTTTGAATTATTGATAATTCACCTTGCTGCTCAAAAGTGTATTTGGTGCGAGTATTGCCAATATCAACTAATAACCTCATGTGTCAGCCCTCAAGCTAACTTCACCACCATAAATAGGACTAATTTGGCCATCAACTTCTAACAATAAAGCTCCTTGGTTATTAATGCCTCGACAAATACCTTTCTTTTCACGCGTGCCCGTGATTAACCTTATCGGTTTATTGATATAATAATCTTGTTTGGCCCACTCATTGGCCATAGACAACAACCCTTCATGTTGATGCTGCTGAAGCCTTAATGAGAGTTTAGAAATTAACGTTGCAGCTAAAACATTTCGGTCAATCGTATTAACCGCGTTATTTTCATGCTCGGTGGTACTTTGCATCATAGCTGTTTGCAAATCTGTCCAAGGTTGATCGACTTGTTCTGCACTTTTTTGGGGCATATTAATATTTAAACCAATACCAATAACACAGTGACACGGTTCAAGAGCTTGCCCATCCAAATCAATAAGGATACCAGCCAGCTTAACCCCGCCAAAATAAATGTCATTGGGCCACTTTAACTGCACATCAATTTGATAAAGTTCTTTTACTGCATCGCTAACCGCTAGAGCTGACACGACACTTAATCCCATAGCTGCCGCCATACCTTGCTCTAAATACCAATACATCGACATATATATATGTGAACCAAAAGGTGAGATCCACTTACGACCGCGTCGACCCCGCCCTGCATCTTGATATTCAGCTAAACAGACTTGCAAATTATGATTTTGATTGGGTAAACGACGCAATAAATAACTATTGGTTGAGTCGATAATATTATGCACTTCGACTTTGTTTTTCTGACCCAATGCACTTAACTTGTATTGAATTTCTTTTTCATCTAATAGTGTTAACGGTTCAGATAATTTATAGCCTTTGCCGGTAACACTATAAATATCAAGCCCCATTTCAATTAGCGAGGCGATATGATTAGATATTGCTGCGCGACTCACCCCAAGCTGCTCACCTAACCATTGCCCAGAAACAAATTGTCCATCGGCTAAATATTGTATTAATTGCTCTCGTATTGCTTTGGCCATGATCAGTTTATAGCTCCTAAGGTAACTTCGCCCTGCTCACCGAGCATTCTTACTTCTGGTTGCAGCATAATGGCAAATAAGGCTAATACGGTTTGCTGTACATGTAGGGCTAAATTTTTGATATCTGCCCCGCAGGCCGAATCAATATTGGTTAGCACTAGCGCTTGCTTATTATGCACAGCTGCACCGTTGAGTTGATAACCTTTAAGCCCTGCTCTTTCAATTAACCAACCTGCTGCTAGTTTAACAGTGCCATTATCTTGTTGATAAGCCGCAATTTCTGGATGGTTACTTTTTAATAATAAAAACTGCTCAGCGCTAACCACAGGGTTTTTAAAGAAGCTGCCAGCGTTTGGGATAACCTTGGGATCAGGTAACTTAGCATTTCGTATGGCAATCACGGTATCCATAATAACCCTAGCATGACTATTTTTGGGCAAGGTGTTTAATCCTTGGTAATTCAGCTTAGGCTGCCAGTTTTTTGGAAAACGTAAAGTAATATCTGTGATGATACCTTTATTTTTTAAAGCATTTTTAAAAATACTATCGCGATAGTCAAATTGACATTGTGCCTGAGTTAACTGCTGTGATTTATTTTTAGCAAAATCAAACCAAGTTACACTTTCAATAAAATCAGCAATCTCAACGCCATAAGCACCAATATTTTGTACTGGAGCAGCGCCAACACTGCCAGGAATAAGTGCTAAGTTTTCTAGACCGTTAATGCCTTCATCAATACAAAAGCATACCAAGTCGTGCCAATTTTCACCGCAAGCGGCATTGACCTGATAATATTCTTCTGTTTCATTAACATGAATCCCTAAAAACTCAGGCTTAATAATTACCGGTGTTACACCCTCGACAAAAAGCGTATTACTGCCCGCGCCTAAAATATAAAAAGGTTCGCTAGTCACCGCTGCTAATAATTGCAGATCTTGTTCACTATTTGGATAATAAATAATGGGTGTCGTTGCATAGACTGCAAAACTGTTATTTTTTTGTAGGGAAAATTGTTGGCGTGATTTCATATTATAAGCAGAAGTACTTGCTGGTAAAAACTTACTCTTATTCTACCGCAGTTTTCAATAAGCGGAAGAGGTTAATATTGAGAAAAATATTAACCTTGTTTGCGTACGTGTTTTTTAACTATGTAAAATGGCTTAAGCGTTCGTTGTGATAGATAGAAGAAGACTAACCTTGCTTGCGTACCGGTAGTTTAACAATATTATTAGCGCGTTCGTTATAATACTTGTTTTGGTATTTATCAGTATCAATGCTTTGGCTATGGTTGATTATGATGCCTTCGAATATTGGCTGCATTGACTATTGATAGATAGAAGAACACTATCCTTGTTTACGTACCGGTAATTTAACAATGTTATTGGCTCGTTCGTTGTAATACTTGTTTTGGTATTTATCAGTATCAATGCTTTGGCTGTGGTTGATTATGATGCCTTCGAATATTGGCTGCATTGACTACTGAAAGAAGAACATTAACCTTGTTTGCGTACCGGTAATTTAACAATGTTATTGGCTCGTTCGTTGTAATACTTGTTTTGGTATTTATCAGTATCAATGCTTTGGCTGTGGTTGATTATGATGCCCTCGATGGGTGCATTGACTTGCTTTAGCATACGTAAACCTGTGGTAATTTGCTCTCGTTTCGTTTTTTCACCATGAACAACATACAAAACCGTTTCAACTAATTTAGAAATAATAGCCGCATCACTCACAGCATTTACCGGTGGTGTCTCAATAATAATTCGGTCATAAAAATTACCAAAAACTTTAATGAGCATATTAAGGCGCTTCATTGATAAAAAAACTAGCGGATTAGCCGGAGAAATACCCGAGGTTAAAATATCTAACTTTAAGTTTTTATCGCGGATAATACATTCATTAATTTGATGTGTTTTCGCTAATAAATTTGATAATCCTGGGCGATGTGGACTTAAATTCATATTTTTTGCTACGGTCGGATGTCGCATATCCGCTTCAATGAGCAAAACCTTTTCCATTTCACTAAACGAACGGGCTAAATGTAGTGCTATAGTCGACTTCCCTTCATTTGGCACCGAGGATGTTATCGCAATCACTTTAGCTGGCTTACTTTCGCCATTAAACAATAAAGAGGTTCTTAACGTGCGCACCGCTTCGGTAAAGCGATTATCTGTGTAATAGGGATCACTCTTTTTTTCAGCACTTGGCGCTTGAAACTTTGGTAAAATAGCGAGAACAGGTGCTTCGGTAAAGCTATCAAGTTTTCGACGTGAATTTAACGTATCCATTGATATCTCACGCATAATGATAATTATGGCAATAATCGCAAACGATAACATAAAACTCATAATCACTATGAGGGCTTTTTTCGGGGCGAATCTATCCGTGGGTATAATCGCTTTATCAATAAAACGCACGTAAAAGTTTGCTTTATAATTACCCATAGCGTCAGTCTCTTTTAAACGGACTAAATAGTTATTATAAAGTTCTTTATTGGTATCAACTTCGCGCTGCAATTGTGAAAATTTATTTTGTAAACGGCTCAAGCGTAAGTAATCTACTTTCGCAATTGCCAAACGATTATTCGTTGCTTTAACTTTTTCAGAAGAGTTTAGGTAATCTTTTTCAATAGATATTACAATTTCATCAACGAGCTGTACGATGCCTTTTTGTAATGACTCTAGCTCTGCTTGCACCGCTATACGTTTGGGGTGCTTGGGCCCGTAACGCTTGGAAAGCTCAAATATCTTACGTGCTGCTTTTTCATCGGCACGCCTTAATTGTACAAGATCACTTTGCTGACTGATTTCCTGAAGTTCCAGAAGTTGCGCGGTATTTTTTCGACGCTTTTGCATACTTTGGTAAGTTACTTCTAAATCATCTTTGATTTTTTCAGCTCGTATTGCTGAAGAAGTTAACTCGGTTAACTCAGAGCTAACTAGGCCAGCAATCCCTAAAATATCAACAATACCTTCCGCTTCACGGTATTCTTGTAGTGCTTGCTCTGATGTTTCAAGCTTTTTCTCTAACTCTTCAAGTTGGTCAACAAGCCACTGCGACGTTGACTCCTTTGACGCGCTATGGATTTCATCTTGGTATTGAAGATAAGTGAGACCGATTTGATTAGCGACTTTTTGTGCTAATTGAGGTGAGTGAGCAGCAAAACTTATTTTAACAAGTTCGGTGCTCGCTATCGGAGCGATAGTTAAACGACTTTCAAAGATTGAGATTAAGCTACTGACCGTTGGTCTACTAGTCCGCTTTCCTATGTCAGCGAAGAAGCTTATTTTGTCATTGTATTTACCACTATTAAATTCCTGATGTTCAACCAAATTTAAACTAATAATAACGCGCTCAGCAAATTTTCGAGACTTTAATAATTCGTACTGGGTTTTAACTTGCTCTTTACTGGCGCTAGATTCATTAAAGGCGTCATTAATCGATAAAGTATTAGCGGGTTTATTACTGCCTATTTGTAAAATAGCCGTGGCTTTAAAGGAAGGCTTGAGCAACGAAACATAAAAAGAAACCATCAGTGAAACGAGTAAAGTAAAGAAAACAATCTGCCAACGTCGAGACCAAAGCGGTCTTAAGACCTCTTTTAAATCTATCTCTTGGTTTGGGGCATTAAAATTTACGCTTTGATTATCGTTTAACATTACTGCTCATTATTATTTGCAAAACCACATATAAATACGGCTAATAAAATCTGTCGAAAATCCTTTTTCAGTTTTTATAATTATTTTTATTGTTATTGTTATGTTTATTTTAGAAAAAACTTTGTTCTATTTTTATAATATCATCAGGGTGGATCTCAGTAGCAATATTCCCCTCTAACGTCACTTTAACACCGTTGACTAGTCGTGTGATTTTCCAATCAGAAGTCGACGCTCTATTAGATAATCCTCCAGCGATTGCGATGGCTTTATCTAAGGTCAAATAATCTTGATAAGGATAACCTCCTGGTCGTGTAACTTGTCCGTGGATAAAAAACGGCCGATAAATAGACACAGAAACAGAGACTTGTGGGTCAACAATATAATCTCCTAGTAAGCCTTTTCTTATTGTGGTTTCAAGTTTCTTAGTTGATAAACCTATTACCTGTATATCAGCTAAAAACGGAAAAGATATAAAACCCGATTTATCAATTTTCACATCAGTTGTTAAATCGTCTTCACCGTAAACAACAATATGTATTTTATCGCCAGGGCCCAGTAAATAATCACTTGCCTCACAAAAAAAACTGCAGAACACTAAAATTAGTGACAAAACATAGTAACGCATATTTTTTATCCAATACTAAATATTAACATTAAAGCCTAACGATAAGCTATTGCCCTGGTTGTTTAGCCTATCATCACTTGCTGTTAGTTCTTTAAAAGTAAAACCTGCAAATACAGTCAGCCAATCATTACGTTGATAATTCAACCTAACCTCTGAGTATAAATAATCTTCATTAATCGTTTGCTCAAGGTAAACGACCTTTTCTTGTCTATACCCAACAACCGCAGATGTCTGAAAATAATCAGTCACTTGATGAGTAAGTTGTAAATTAGTACTGTCAACAACGCGATAGCTATCGACAATTCTGTTGGTTGTTTCATAATTTCGTTGGGTGTTTATATTCATTTGCATAAAATTCGTTGGCTGCCAATTAATATCAACTCGCCATTTAAAGCGAGTATCGCTGGCAAACAATGTTTCTTCAAAAGTTAATCTTTGATAACCAATTAATGCTTGCAGTTGAGTTATAGCCGTCGATTGCCACTTCATACCGACTAATACCGCATATATGTCTTTATTTAATGGGCTATTATTTTGAAAGTTTGATTGGGTATAAGCTAAATCTGCAGCAAAATATGTCTTTCCTGACAGTAGATAATCAAAACTAGCCGCAACACTTTGATCAACACGGTCAAGTGCCTTATTTTCGGCTCGTCTTGTTTTATAGCGAAAGTCTTCTTGACCGATTGAAAGTTTTAATTTCGCCACTGAATCAATTTGGCCATATAAGTAGCCTATATTAGCGGCAAGCGATTTTTTATCATCTCCGCTTGTTATTGATTCTGCATTCCCTAAAGATAGGCCAGTACCGCGATATTCATAACTTTCCTGTAACTTAATATCTGCAAACAGTGTTTTGTTATGATCAAGCTTAAAGAAATAGCTTGGCTTAAATAATAAATTATTATGATCGTCTTCACTAAAGTGACTAAATTGGTAATGACTGACCTTTGTCGCTAATTGTATTAAATGTCGTGATAACTGTGTTTGAATAAAGACGGACGGTTCAATTTTTATGTAGCCGGTACTTTCTTCATCACTTCCTTGATTAAGAAAGTTACTTATTTGACCATATTCAGATAACAGCGTTGCTGTAAATTGATCACCACTTTCTAGCGCGAAGTCAGTTTCTGCTTTGAGTGCAAAAGAAGTCAGCAAAGTCATTGCAAAAGCAATGAGAAGAATGACTAAAAGTCTAAATATGACCATTGAAAAGTATAAACCTTACAAACAAATAATGAGCGCGGCACACAATATGCCCTAAAAGTAACGAATATGAAACATTACTGTTACATAAGTGCACGATTATTGTATATAAATGCTTTTATATTTACTTTGTTGCATAAATAAACAAACTCAAATATTTAAAGCCCACCTTAAAAACAAAAAAGCCGCTTTTAAAAGCGGCATATATTTTCATAAATAAACGTTGAATTGATAACAGCGAGACCTATTCACTAAATATGTTTGATGTATACCTTAGATTTTCGTTGGAAGTTATACAGCTGTTTTTTACCTTCAGGTAAATCTTCCATTGAACTTTCGATAAAACCTTGTTCTCTAAACCAATGACCACTGACCGTTGTTAAGACAAATAATGAGGTTAAGTGTTGATCAAAAGCCTTTACTTCTAAGGCATTCATTAAGCGCTCACCTCGATTTCCATTGCGATAATCAGGATGAATCGCCACACAGGCTATTTCTCCTGAACTTGCTTCGGGATAAGGATACAAAGCAGCACAAGCAATAATAACATCTTCCTTTTTAAGTACCGTAAAGCGATCAATTTCAACTTCAAGAAGTTCTCTTGAGCGCTTCACCAGAATACCTTCCTCTTCTAAGGGGGCAATCAGTTCTAAAATGCCACCGACATCATCGATGCTAGCGGTACAGACTTCTTCTTTATGATCTTTAGCAATTAAAGTACCGGCACCATCGCGGGTAAATAACTCTTGTAGTAAAGCACTATCACTTTGGTAGCTCACGCAGTGACAACGCTCTATACCATTTTCTCCACTCTCGATTATCGCTCTTAATAATAATTGGCGAACATGACAATCTTTATCATCCAATAACGTTTTTACTCGCCGTACACTACAGCTACGAATAAGCTCACCCGATTCATCAATTAAACCATCCTCTTGAGTAAAGGTAATTAATTTATCCGCTTTAAGGGCGAGTGCTGTTTTAGTCGCGACATCTTCAAGTGCTAAGTTAAACACTTCACCGGTAGAAGAGTAGCCAATCGGCGATAATACCACTATCGAGCCATAATCAAGCTGGGTATGAATACCGACCGCATCGATTCGTCTTACGCTACCGGTATATTTATAATCGACGCCATCACGGACCCCTATCGGTTTAGCAATGACAAAATTCCCGGTGCTAACACGAATTCGCGAACCATGCATAGGCGAGTTAACTAAGCCCATAGTGAGTAAAGCTTCGATATGTAAGCGCAATGAACCCGTCGCATCTTTTACTGCAACCAAAGTTTCAGCGTCGGTTACTCTAATATTATTTTCAATATGGCGAGTAATGTTACGCTGATCCATACGCTCTTCTATCTGTGGCCTAGCGCCATGAACTAAGACTAACTTAACACCCAAGCTACGCAACAAAGCAATATCATGAATAATATTGGCAAAATTTGGGTGAAGCACGGCTTCGCCACCAAACATAAGCACCACTGTTTTTCCACGGTGCGCATTAATATAGGGCGCAGCATTTCTAAACCATTTAACATAATTTTGTTCGTTATTATTGATGCTATCCATTTTCTAAGTTGTAACTACCTATTTGTTTATCCCAAACGCTAGCGTTTAGGATCTTAGCTAAAGTAAATACCTTGCCTAAATCAGTTAAAATGACGACTGAAATTATGCCTGTTGAGGCTGACTAAGTATGTATTCCATGGCGACTTCATCAGCAGGGTCTTTATGTGGGCTGGGTTCGCTATCTTCAATAATATTATCGGCTAGTGAACTTTTATCAATTAAGTTAAAACCAAGCTGCTGAAAATATTTTGGAATATAAGTTAAAACAATAATTTGCTCTAATTCCATTTGATAGGCAAACTCTAACAAATACTGAATAAGTGCTTTGCCTTGACCTTGCTGTTGGGCGTCATCTTGTAAAACAACTGAGCGTATTTCAGCTAAACCTGTTTGGTAGATATAAAGTGATGCACTGCCAACAACCTTACCGTCAAGCTCGGCAACAACAAAATTCTGAATATCATGAATAATATTGTCACGTGACCGTGGCAGTATTTCCCCTTTATCGGCCCAAAAGTTGGTCAGTTGATAAATACTGTCAACATCAGACATTCTCGCTCGACGAACAGACATAGCGGCAGCACGTTGCGCATTTAAACGCTGTTTTACTTGCTTTAATGCCCTTTGAATTCTTTGTTTGCCTGGCGCACCAACAACTTGCTCATTTAAGATAGCTTCATTGCCAGACTGAGTAGTCGCCAGTGCTTTTTCAACTTGTGAACGAGAAGTACCGCCGAGTGCTTCACGCTTATTAAGTGTCGATTCAATAGAAAGGTGCTGATAAACATCTTGCTCAATTCTATCGCTGAATTCTTGTAGTTGGCTTATCGTTAAATCTTCTAAAGGTACACCTTTGTCAATAGCAGCTAATACGACTTCACCGACAATATGATGTGCTTCACGAAACGGAATATCTTTACCGACTAAATAGTCAGCAAGTTCAGTGGCATTCGCATAGCCTTGTTGCGCCGCGGCTAATGTCCGTGAGCGATTTACTTTCAGACCATCAGCAACGAGTACTGCCATTTCCATACATTCTTGCCACGTATCAAGCGCATCAAATAAACCTTCTTTGTCTTCTTGCATATCTTTATTGTAAGCAAGTGCCAACGCTTTCATTGTGGTTAACATCCCCGTTAAGGCGCCAAAAACACGACCTGACTTACCGCGGATTAATTCACAGGCATCAGGGTTTTTCTTTTGTGGCATTAATGATGAACCAGAACTGACCAAATCACTCATTTCAACAAAGCCAGCTTCTCCTGAATTGTAGAAAATTAAATCTTCGGCGAAACGTGATAAATGCATCATTGAAATACTGGCTGAAGCCAACAATTCAATGACATGATCGCGGTCAGAAACAGCATCAAGACTGTTCATGGTGGCTGTTCTGAAACCTAAGCGACTTGCCAGTGCATTTCTGTCAATAGGATAAGCGGTACCTGCTAAAGCGCCTGAGCCCAGTGGCGAAACATCTAAACGATAAAGCGCATCTTTTAAACGGCCAATATCACGGTTAAACATTTCTACATACGCTAAACACCAATGGCCAAAAGTTATTGGCTGCGCTCTTTGTAAATGGGTATAGCCTGGTAGTACCGTATCTTTTTCACGTTCTGCTAAATTCATCATCGCTTGTTGTAAATTGACAAGAGCAAACAGTAAATCGCCGCCCTTTTCTTTACACCATAGCTTTAAATCAGTCGCCACTTGGTCATTACGGCTGCGCCCTGTATGAAGCTTCTTACCTAAGTCACCCGTTTTTTCAATTAGCTGGATCTCTACCCAACTATGAATATCTTCCGCATCAGACAACAATATTTGTTGCGGATTTTCTTCTACCGACGCTTTTAATTCTTGCAATGCTGCCGTTAAGCGAACCAGTTCATCTTCATTTATAACGCCTACTTCATGAATAGCTTGCGCCCAGGCTATTGAACCAACAATGTCTTGCACTGCCATGCGGTAATCTACCGGCAATGAGTCATTGAACTTCTTAAATTGTAAACTCGCCTTTTCTTTAAAACGTCCACCCCATAAAGCCATGACTATTTTTCCTTATGCTTTAGCACAGTATCTTTTTGAGAAAGTGCGGTGATCCGACTCGATAAGCTAAATAAACGAATAAATCCTTCGGCGTGTTTTTGGTCATAAACATCGTCAGCACCAAAAGTAGCAAATGCTTCAGAATACAAACTATTTGGCGAACGACGTTGTATGACTTGCGCCATGCCTTTATACAATTTAACAACCACATCACCCGTTAGTTTTTCGGCAAATGAGGCAGCAGAAGCCAATTGAGCCTTAGCAAGCGGGGTAAACCAGCGACCATCATAAATAACATGTGAAAATTCAAGGCCAATAGATTCGCGATACTTAAGTGACTCTTTGTCGAGAATAAGTGACTCTAAACCTTTATAAGCCGCCATCAAAATAGTACCGCCTGGCGTTTCATAACAACCACGAGACTTCATACCAACCAAGCGGTTTTCGACAATATCGATTCTACCAACACCGTGGGCAGCTCCTTTAGCATTTAAGTACATTAACGCTTGATAAGCACCGGCACTGTTTTCCTGGCCATTGCCAGAGAAGTCTATACCATCAATAGCAACAAGCTCACCGTCAGCAAAACTTAATTGTACTTTTTCAGGCTCATCAGGCGCATCCATAGGATCAACTGTCATGGTCCATACTTCTTTTGATGGCTCACACCAAGGGTCTTCTAACTCACCACCTTCATGAGAAATATGCCAAGCATTAGCATCACGACTGTAGATTTTAGTTAATGAAGCCGCACAAGGAATGTTACGTTCGGCAAGATAATCTAGTAAGTCTTCACGCGAAACCATGTCCCACTCACGCCATGGGGCGATGACGGTAAGCTCTGGCGCTAGTGCAGCAAAACAAGATTCAAAACGAACTTGGTCGTTGCCTTTACCCGTACAACCATGACACACGGCATCAGCACCCACTTTAAGAGCGATTTCTATGTGCGCTTTAGCAATAATAGGTCGTGCCATTGACGTACCTAATAAATATTGACCTTCGTATACCGCACCGGTTTTTAAAATGGGGTACACATACTCTTTTATGTATTCTTCTTTAAGATCAACCACGTAACATTCAGATGCCCCTGAAGCAATCGCTTTCTCTTTAACACCTTCAAGCTCTTCATCACCTTGGCCAACATCAGCACAAAACGCGATAACCTCACATCCTTGATAATTTTCTTTTAACCATGGAATAATCGCTGAGGTATCTAATCCACCAGAATATGCTAATACTACTTTTTTGATTTGTTTTTTTGCTAAAGCCATTGTCTTATTCCTAACTAATCTTGATAAATTGTCATGCTGAATATAAATCAGCTGCTGACCTAATAATTTCTACACTATTATTTAGCTAATAGCGTAACGAGTACCGCATTTTGCGCCCACATTCTATTTTCTGCTGCTTGGAAAACTACCGACATTTCACTGTCAAAAAGTGCGGTTGTTATTTCTTCCTCTAAGTGCGCTGGTTGGCAATGCATCACAATACTGGCGCCACTGCCTTTCATCATTTGATGGTTCACTTGATAGGGTGCAAACTTCTCTAGAAGTGCAGCTTTTTTACTGGCATCTTCAAAGCCCATTGATACCCATGTATCGGTATAAATAGCATCTTGCGGCCCTAAAGCCTCAACATCTGATGTAAGTACCAACTTACTCCCTGACTTATCTGCAAAAGCTTTCGCTTTACTAAATAATTGTGCTTCTGGTTCATGCCCCGCTGGGCAAACCAAGGTAAAATCGACCCCTAGTATTGCAGCCATAAACATCAACGAATTGGACACATTGTTACCATCACCAATATAAGCAAGTTTAACCTTTGTTAAATCTATACCTTTACCTAAAACAAAATATTCTTGCAAAGTGACAAAGTCAGCTAGTGCTTGGCACGGATGATATATATCACACAGTGCATTAATCACTGGAATAGTTGCGTGCTCAGCTAAACCTTCGATGGCGCTGTTTTCAAAAACACGTGCAACGATAGCGTCAGCATAGCAAGAAAGATTTTTAGCGTAATCACTAACTCGTTCTCGCTCACCTAGTTTGCCATTTTGTTGGCCTAAATATAGCGCATGGCCGCCTAATTTGTTAATACCCATATCAAAACTAACGTGTGTTCTTAATGAAGGTTTTTCAAAGAGCATCACTACAGATTTACCCGCTAAAGCTTTACTATAGTCGCTAGGATGGTTTTTAATCTTTATTGCTAAAGCAATCAGATCAATTATTTGTGTTTTAGTCAGTTGATCATCTGCTAAAAAGTTTTCTAATCTTGTGTGTGTCGGTGACATGATAAGTCCTATCCGAAAAATCGTTAAATTAAGTGTGACTTAACTGTGGTTAATGTGGCTGAATGCGTGTGCCAATGGCATCACCCTTTATTAGATTGATGATTTGCTCAGGCGACTGCCAACTGGCAACCGCGATACTTCGTCGCAATTGGCTTGCTGCATGCAAAGCGGCATTAACTTTTGCGGTCATCCCACCAGCAATAACACCTTGCTCTATTAAGGAATTTGCCTGAGTTTTACTCAGTGAAGCAATATATTCGCCACGCGCATCTTTTACACCATTAACATCGGTTAGCAGTAGCAATTCGGCATTTAGTAACTGACAAATTGCGACAGCTGCATCATCCGCATTAACATTCACTAACTCACCATTGGCTAATGAACCAATAGAAGAGATAACCGGCAAAAAGTTTGCACTTAAAAGTGTATCGAGTAACTTACTATTATTTGCACTAGGCTCACCCACCATACCCAGGCCTTTATCGCTTAACTGACACGAAACCATATCACCATCGACCAGTGACAATCCAACGGCTTGCATGTGTAAACTTGCTGCAGTGGCAACAATCGCTTTATTAACACTACCTGCTAATGCACCCGCAATAAGGGGCATTTGCTCTTGAGGTGTA
Source organism: Colwellia sp. BRX8-9 (assembly GCF_014077245.1). Lineage (NCBI taxonomy): Bacteria > Pseudomonadati > Pseudomonadota > Gammaproteobacteria > Alteromonadales > Colwelliaceae > Colwellia > Colwellia sp. BRX8-9. The sequence goes on along the minus strand of NZ_JACGVN010000021.1, from coordinate 66,977 downwards.
ACACGTAAACCCTGTTTTTTTTCTGAAGTAAAACCAGCTTGGCTGAGTATTTCATCAACAACACAGCCGCCGCCATGCACTAGCACCACGGCTTGATTTTTTAATGTCGCGATAATTTTTAATAAATCAGCTAAAGCATCTTTTTTTTCAAGAATAGCGCCACCGATTTTGATCACTAATGGCTTGTTAGTTTTAGACGTTACTGATGTGTTTATTGTCTTAGTCATTAACTCTTTCCCAAAGTTACATTGTGCAACAAACTATACTCACTCGCTAAACCCAGAGAAATATTCGCACATTGCACCGCTTGTGAAGCAGCACCTTTTAATAAATTATCGATAGCACAACTCACCACAACAACTTGTTTTTCTTCATCGACTTGCCAATGTAAATCAGCAAATGGTGTATTAGCCACATTGTCTATTTTCGGCCAAGCGCCGGTTAAGCGCACCAATGGCTTATCTTGATAAGCGTTTAAAAAAGCTTCGTTAATATGTTTTGTCGTAATACCTGCTTTGATTTGCAAAGTGACAGTTGCCAGCAATCCTCTTTTATAAGGTGCAAGGTGAGGATTAAAAATAACCGCGGCATTAGCTTCTTGGCTTATCTCGGGTTGATGCCTGTGTTGTAAAATATTGTAGGGTGTTAGGCTGACTTCATAAAAGCTTGTCGCTAATGAGGCTTTTCTACCCGCACCGCTGACGCCGCTGATCCCATTAACAACAATGAGAGAGTTTTCAAGATGGTAGTTATTTACGGTAATCGGCTTAAGTGATAATAAACTTGCTGTTGGGTAACAACCAGGTACAGCAACTAATTGTGTATTAGCAATATCATCTTGCTGCCATTCGGCTAAACCATAAGTTGCTTGGGCAAGCGCCGATAAGTTTTTATGTTCAAAACCATAGAATGTTGGATAATCTTCACTATTTTTTAAACGAAAACCACCCGAGAGATCGAAAACCTTAACACCTTTCTCAACAAAAGCTTGTGCCCAGTCAGCACTGAACTCATGCGGAGTAGCAAAGAATACCGCATCAAGCTTTTGTACCGTATCATCGAACCAACGCTGTGAAAAACAGACTAAAGGTAAATCACATACGCCTAAGTAACGCGGATGTAATTGCGAAAAGGTCATATCTGCCGAGCTACTGTTTTCTGACACCAGTAAATATTCAAGGGAAATTTTATCGTGCGCAGACAATAAATTAATCAGCTCTGCACCCACATATCCACTTGCTCCAATAACCGCGACTTTCATACAACCTCATCTATTAATTTTTTATTAACCTAAGGAAAGCAGAAAACAAATTATTTTCAATAGCCTTCTATATTTAGGTTATTTACACTAGAATAGGAAAATAACACCCAATGACTCGTTATGCAACAAATAAGCATAATTACCCATGGTTTTTTTTTATTTATTCATTTTCAACTGTGAGCCACTATGAAAAATTTGCCCAACTTTACTGATTCATTAACACAACTTATTGCCAGTGCTTCTATTAGCTCGACACAAGCGAGCTGGGATCAAGGAAATTTAGCAGTTATTCAACTATTGGCAAGTTGGTTTGAACAACTCGGTTTTAGTATCGACATTCAAGCGGTGCCAGAAACCCGCAATAAATATAATTTATTAGCAAAACTCGGTAGTGGAACAGGAGGATTGTTACTGGCAGGTCATAGTGACACTGTACCTTTTGATGAAAATCGTTGGCAGTCAGACCCGTTCAAAATTGTTGATAAAGATAATAAGTTTTATGGTTTAGGCACGTGTGATATGAAAGGTTTTTTTGCTTTTATTTTACAAGTTTGTAAAGGATTAACCGCGCAACAGTTAAAAAAACCACTTTACATTTTGGCCACCGCAGATGAAGAAACCACCATGGCTGGCGCACGTTTTTTCACCAAAAACCAACAGATAAAACCCGATGTTGCTATTATTGGTGAGCCAACAAATTTGGTCCCTGTCATCATGCATAAAGGTCATATGTCCCATCGCATAACTATTCAAGGTCAATCAGGACACTCAAGCAAGCCAAGTTTAGGCGTGAATGCGATAGAAATTATCCATCAAGTGATTGGCCAATTAATGCAACTCAAAGAAAAATTGGCTCTCAATTATAGTAATCAAGCCTTTGATGTAAAGGAGCCAACCCTTAATTTTGGCGCAATACACGGCGGCGACAATGCCAATCGAATTTGTGGTCACTGCGAGTTAGACATTGATATGCGTGCCCTACCCGGCATGACTGACAGCGAACTTATCTTACTACTCAGTGAAGCGTTAAAACCGTTAGCTGAAAAATACCCTAATAGAATTTCATTTAGTGAATTGGATCCGAGTTCACCCAGCTTTGAACAAAGTAAAAACAGTGATTTTGTCACTATAGCCGAAGAAATAAGTGGTCATTCATGTTGTGCGGTTAACTATGCGACCGAAGCTCCTTTCATCCAACAACTGGGTTGTCAAACTATCGTTTTAGGTCCTGGTTCAATTGATCAAGCACACCAGCCTAATGAATTTCTAGCGCATAGCGAAATTGATAAAACTGAACAACTATTACTGAAGATGATCGAAAGATACTGTTTATAAAGGTACAAAAAAGCAAAGCGATAATGCTTTGCTCTTTCGTTTTTACTTAGTATAACCTTGCAAGGGGTTAAGTTATGACTACACCATATCCGCAAACGGATTTTTACTGGGTAAGGCAATACTATTAGTAAAGCCGGTCATTGAGATATTTTCAGTGTTAATTTCAATATCATCATCACCTAGTACACCCACACCAAATTTATAAATTAATTCAAACTGTCCATTGTTGGCTTTTTCTTGATAGATACTTTGTTTCACTTCAACCGCAGATAACTTTTCTTGGTAACGGGTCATTTCTGCTATGCTATATCGTTTTTTCAGCATAGAGAGCGTTACGTCTGGTGAGAGTATAGTGGCCGTGGCATTGTTACCGCCAAAACCTTTTGAATTGATGAAAGCAACATCCATCGCTTCACACTGCCAGTGATCAAGAGCGATATTCAAGCGCTCATTATGTACATCATCGGCTATCGATTTAATGGTCGTAATACCCGGCATAATATTATGAGCAAAAACACCTAGCGCCATAGTGATTTGGTCACCACTTGCTGGTGCAATAGTATGGCCAACATAAGCTTTAGGCGCGGCTACAGGCCAATTATGAATATCAAAAGTTTCGGCCAAACGGTGATAAATTAACGACTCGGTGATACGGTTTTGTGGGGTACTTGAACCATGAGCTAATATAAAGCTACGCTTTTGTACCGACTCTTCCCCTAAAATACTTTTTGCTAATGCCACTGACTTCGCCATGGTAATGTAATTACCAGGACCTGGAGCGGTAATAGATTTTTTAATACCATCGGCATTAATAAATACATCAGCAACCGACCCCAAAGGTTTAGCGCCTAATTCAACGGCTAATTCGTCATCCATAATCACCAGAAAATGTGCAGCTTCACCAATAGTAAAACCACAATTTTCACCAAACGGGCGACTGGTATTACGATGGTCAGCTTGGCCATCAGTAATACCATCAAGTTTTTTCAAACCTTCTTCATTAGCCAATGCACTCATGTTACCGAAACCTTCAATAATTTCCGGTGTTATTGGGCTTTCACTACTGCCCACAATAGCAACACGCACTCGACCTGATTTAATATCTTGAATAGCATTACGTAAGTTATAAAGAAAACTTGCACAAGCGCCAGTCGAAGTCGAAGTGGTACCCACACTGCCGGTCACATAACCATTAATAAAATCAGCTGACATGGTGTTTAAGCCCAACGCTAAGTTTTTAGTGGTAACACGATCGCCATGCAAACGATTTTGTAACATGCCCCCTAAACCTTCCGATTGCATTTGACCGAAAGCTGAAGAAGAATAAGTACCCACGTGGTCTGGGCTTACTTTTTCTAATATTTCATCCCAGCTAAAGCCCGTTGAATGAATAGCGTCTGCAGCACCAAAAATAGTCGTTTGTAAACCACGTGGCTGATAACGACTATTATATAATGTCGACGGTTCAAAGCCGGTAGGTAATTGCCCCGCTGCTTTAATCGGATTATCGCGATAACTACTATGTTTAATATCTAAATTATCAGTAATTTCAACCTTTACGCGTTTATCTGCTAAGGGTGTTACTGTCCATGAGCGCGGTAAGGGTTTTGGTAATTCTTTTTCTTTAATTTCAAAAGTAATATTTTCAGTGCTCGGTGTTGCCGCCATATTTGTGTGGCAATGCGTCGCGTCAGGGTCAAAGTGATTATTTTCAATTTTACGGATAAGGGTGCCATCAAGAATTTGCTGGCCAAAACGTGCTTCTACTTCGCTTAATGCAACACTATTACCCTCAACGTCAACTAACTGACCTGCTTGGAAAGTTAAGATATTCATCAAAGTAGCAAGACCAACAAAAGTTTCTTGGCGTGCTTCTGCAGTTAATTTGTCGATAACAATACGACGAAAACCTTGATGAAACGAGGTGCGGCCAGCAGCGTTTACGCCGCCCATGCCAACAATAATAGGTAAAGCAGTCATTTATAATTCTCTTAAATACATGAGTCGTAATTCTTGTTACTAGTGTAAAAAGAAATACCAATAATTAATTGTCGTTTTCAGCCACAAACAATACAATAACAGCCAAATATTGCAAAAGTTATTAATATGCCACTCAAGACAAGCCGAAAAACAATCAATGTTGCCTTGGTTTTATATGATCATATGTTAGCAACCAGCGTAAGCTTACCTATTGAAATGCTTAGAGCAGGCGAAGCTTTTGCTCGAAGAGAAGATAGGCAATCACCTAAACTCAGTATTGAAATGGTGAGCGAACTATTAGCCCCAGTGCGCACCAGAGCACTTATTAAGCTTTATCCCGATAAAGATATTGAGCATGCCCAAAGTCCAGATTATATTTTTATTCCTAGTCTTTGGCGCAACCCTAGGCCAATAATCAAAAAACAGCCCAAAATGGTAAGTTGGCTTAATCAAATGTGGCAACAAGGTTCAACGCTTATTGGTGGTGGTACAGGGGTTTGTTTTATTGCTGAGTCAGGACTACTTGATCATCATCCGGCAACAACACACTGGCATTATGTTGACCAATTCAAAAGAAATTATCCTAACGTTGAATTGAAACCAGATTTTTTTATTACCCAGTCAGAACGTATTTACTGTGCGGCAAGTTTAAATGCCTTAGCTGATATTACCGTTCACGTTATTCATCAAACGTACGGTGAGACTGCTGCACAACATGTTGAGCGTAATTTCTCTCATGAAATAAGAAAACCATATGAAGAACAACGTTATTTAGAAGGTGCGGTCGATCGACATCCTGATGAATTGATCACTCAAATTCAATTCTGGATGCGTACTAATCTATCATCAACATTATCGCTTACTGAACTGGCGTTACAATTTGGTATTAGCCATAGAACCTTTAGTCGGCGTTTTAAAAATGCTACCGGCGTTAAAGCCTCTCATTATTGGCAAAAAATGCGTGTAGAAACAGTCAAAGATTTACTATCATCAAGTAATCTGTCTATTCAAGAAATCGCTTTTCAGGTGGGTTATCAAGAGCAAGGCCAGTTAACTCGGCTGTTTAAGAAACAATTAAAACTCACTCCAAGAGACTATCGAGCAATGGTGCGTAAAAAGCTTTTTAATTAACGGTTAACGTCTGTCAAACAAGCTAAATTTTTGACAGTGCACTTTTATCAGTAACGGGTATAATCCATAACAGATAAATTAAAAGCATTGAAGTGCTTGTACTTTAATACAATAAGTCTCATGGTACGACCACTAGAAAATTACAAACGGAGAAAATACATGTCAATCGTGATCAGTGGTACAGGTCTATTTACACCACCACACAGTATTTCAAACGATGAATTAGTCACCGCATTTAATCAATATGTTGAAGACTATAATATTGAAAATGCCGCCGCTATTAACAGTGAGCAGTTAACGGCCTTAAAACCGTCTTCAAGTGAATTCATTGAAAAAGCATCAGGCATTAAAAGTCGCTATGTTATGTATAAAGACGGCGCACTTGACCCTAAAACCATGATGCCACTTATTCCTCAGCGTAGTGATGAGCAATTATCAGCACAAGCAGAAATGGCTGTTGGCGCCGCGAAACAAGCGATGGCTGCAGCAAATAAAACAGCAGACGATATCGATTTAATCATTGTTGCTTGTTCATACACACAACGCGCTTATCCTGCAATTGCCATTGAAGTACAAAAAGAACTAGGTTGTAAAGGTTGGGCTTACGATATGCTCGTCGCTTGTTCATCGGCAACCTTTGGTATTATGAATGCTTCAAATGCTTTGCATGGCGACACAGCAAAAACAGTGTTAGTGATTAACCCTGAACTCAATTTTCCACAAATTAATTTACGCGACCGCGACAGTCACTTTATCTTTGGCGATGTTGCAACGGCTATTGTTATTGAAAAACAAGCAACCGCTACGGCTGACCATTGCTTTAAAATATTAACTAAGAAGCCGATCACGACCTTTTCTAATAACATTCGTAGTAACTTTGGTCATATCAATAAATGTGATCCAGAAACCATGCTTGATAATGACAAAATGTTTGTTCAGCAAGGACGAAAAGTTTTTAAAGAAGTACTGCCAATGGTCTCTCAATTAATTACCGAGCAAATGGCAGAAGCAAATGTTGAAGCTAAAGATTTAAAAAGATTATTTTTACATCAAGCCAATATCAACATGAATAACTTTGTTGCAAAGAAAGTATTAGGCCGTGACCCTATGGGCAATGAAGCGCCAATTATTTTAGACAAGTTTGCAAATACGGCTTCGGCGGGTTCTATTATTGCTTTTCACTTGAATCATGATGATATGGTTACTGGCGATAAAGCTTTAATCTGTTCTTTTGGTGCCGGTTATTCGGCAGGCTGTATCGTTATAGAGCATATTTAATTCTGCTGTGCGGTTAAGTCACTGAGAAAAACCTCTGTGACTTAATCGTTAATTAACCTTTAACCTTTAACAAAACTCACTATGTAAAAAAGTAATTAGCTTTACTATCGATGGATGAGCAATTGTGTAGTATATCGTTTGTGATTCTCGGCGAGTTTTTACCAAGCCGTCTTTTCTCAATCGAGCTAAATGCTGCGATAAACTCGACTGGCTCAAATCAATAAAACCATTAAGCTCTGATACCGACATTTCTTTCTCACCTAAATAGCAAAGTATCAATAATCTATTTTCATTACTCATCGCCTTCAGTAACTCAGCGGCTTGAGTTGCATTACCACGCATTTCAGCTATGTCTATTTGAGTTTCATTATTCATCATTTGGGTCTTTATTGTCAGCAAAAAGTAAATATTAATTGATATTACATTAGATAGTGCTAATATAAAAGTACATTACATTTATCTAATATAATAACTTTTCAGTTAAGGATCCCTTTTGAATTACACCAGACTGCTGCAACTCGCTATTGAGAAACCTAAACTTGTTTACACCTTAGTCTTATTAATGGTGGCAATTAGTCTGGCGATGATGCCAAACCTGAAAATAGATACCGACCCTGAAAATATGCTGAGCAGTGATGCGCCAGCACGTGTTTTTCATAACCAAACAAAAGCTGACTTTCAAATGCGCGATATGATAGTCGTTGGAATTGTTAGTAAAAATAGTATTTTTACTCCTAGTGCATTACAGGTTGTTGAGCAACTTTCAACAGAAATATTACAAATTGAAGGGGTTATTCAACAAGATTTATTATCCTTGAGTGTTGTTGACAATATTACCCAAGAAAAAAATAACCAAGGTGAAAATAACGGCATACGCTTTGAATATCTAATGAAGCAGGCACCGTCTTCACTCGAAGGCAGCTTAGCCATTCAACAAGCCGTAAAACGCTTACCTATGCTTAACAACACCATAGTTTCTGGAGACAACAAAGCGATAGCGATTTACGTGCCTATTCAAGCCAAAGACATGAGTTATAATATTGCCGAAAAAATTCGTACTATCAGTGGCAATTTTCCCGCAGAGTTGGTGGCTAATGTAGACTTTCATATCACAGGTTTACCTGTCGCTGAAGACCAATTTGGCTATGAGATGTTTGTTCAAATGGGTGTTGCAGCTCCACTTGCTGGTTTAGCTATTTTTGTTTTACTTTGGTACTTTTTTCGCAATTTTCCGTTAATAATTGCACCTATGGTGGTCGCGATGGCTACGGTGATTATAGTCATGGGCTCACTCATCGGTATGGGCTTTACTGTTCATATTATGTCATCAATGATCGCTATATTCTTAATGCCAATAGCAGTGGTTGACTCAGTTCATATTCTCTCTGAATTTGCTGAAAAATATAAAACAGGTGATGATGCCGGCGATGTTGTAAAAGGTGTCATGAAGCATTTATATACGCCAATGCTTTATACATCAATCACCTCTGCTATCGGTTTTTATTCGTTAATGCTAACCCCTATTCCGCCGGTAAAAGTCTTTGGTGCTTTTATTGGTACTGGTATTTTATTGGCATTCGCGCTGACAATTATTTACGTCCCTGCTTATATTTCTCGTTTAAAACCTGAAACTTTAGCCAAATTGCATGACGCTATAGTGCGTATGGAGAAAAAAGGCAGATTAGCCGATGTATTAGAACGGTTAGGCAGTTTTGCTACTCAAAAAACCAAGCTTATTCTTATCGGCTTTGTTGCCTTATTTTTAATTAGTATTGAAGGCGTTAGTCGTATTGAAATTAATGATAATCCTGTTAATTGGTTTAAAGCGGATCACGAAATAAGAATTGCTGACAAGGTACTTAATGAACATTTTGCTGGTACTTATGATGCTTGGTTAGTGTTTAACAATAACGAGGGTGACAATAACGGCGAGGTAAAAAAATTCAAAGAAGTTCTGGCAACGTTTACCGCTGATTCAGCTAGCGCTAAAAAAATTCATACCTTTATAAATAACGTTAACTCGGCTAAAAAAGAGTCATTATTCAATCAGCATTTGTTGGTTTTATTAGATGACTTAACGTTTTCTGCCCCTGATAAAGACCAGGTTATTATTGAGCAGTTAGTCAATATTGCTGATAGCGCTTTCAACGACAGCAAAGTATTTCTAGACCCCACGTTATTAAACTGGCAAAGCGACTTTCAACAAGCGTTACTAGCTACAGGTTTAGTTGGTAAAAGTAATGGCTTGGCTGATATCGTTAAAACGGTCAATCGTGAGCTTTTCTCCGGTGAAGATAAAGACTTTACTTTGCCTGAAACAAGCAATGGCGTTGCGCAAACATTATTGCAATATCAGTCATCACATCGTCCACAAGACTTATGGCATTTTGTCACTAAAGATTACCAAAAAAGTCTCTTATGGTTGCAAATGACTAGTGGCGACAATCAACACACTACCAAAGTTGTTAACTGGACAGAGACTTACATTACCAACAATCCAATGCCAAAAAATATTAGTTATCAATGGGCAGGTAAATCTTATTTAAACATTGTTTGGCAAGACGCGATGGTAAATGGGATGATCGACAGTCTATTATCTTCATTTGTCATCGTTTTCTTGATGATGGTTTTACTGTTTCGATCTTTCAAGTACGGTATTTTAGCCATGTTGCCGCTAACACTTACTATTTCGATGATCTATGGATTAATTGGCTGGATAGGTAAAGACTATGATATGCCTATCGCGGTGTTGTCGGCGCTCACATTAGGACTATCTATCGATTTTGCCATTCATTTTCTCCAACGTGCACGAGAATTAGAGAAAGAACTGGGCAGCTTAACACAAGCATTAACCGCAATGTTCCAAGAGCCAAGCCGAGCAATTTCACGCAATGCAATAGTTATTGCGGTTGGTTTTACCCCATTATTACTTTCACCATTAATGCCTTATATTACCGTTGGTTTTTTCCTGGCGAGTATTATGGCGCTATCGGCGTTAGTTACTTTAGTGCTATTGCCGGCATTAATGACCCTTTTTGCTGGTAAGCAAAACCTAAAAACTGAACAACTATAGGATATAAAGATGAAATATTTATCAAAACTATTGATACTGGTCTACTCCCTTTCAAGTTTTGTTGGCCATGCTGGCGATCTAACCGATGCTAATAAAATTATTACTAAGGCAAATTTAGCCTCATATTATTCTGCTGATGATGGTAGTGCCCAAGCACGTATGATTATTGTTGATGCGCAGGGTAATAAGCAGATGCGACAATTTACCATCTTGCGTAAAGACCAAACCGATTTAGGTAACCAAGACATTTTAGTGTTCTTCTCTCGCCCCACCGATGTCCAAGGTACGGTATTTCGTGTAGTTAAAAAAGTCACAAGCGATGACGACCGCTGGTTGTACTTGCCAGCACTAGATTTAGTAAAACGTATTTCAGCCGGTGATAAGCGTACTTCTTTTGTTGGCGCACATTTTTTTTATGAGGATGTTTCAGGCAGAAACCCCGCAGAAGATAACTTTACCCTGTTAAAAACTGATAACAACTTTTATACGATCAAGGCTCAGCCTAAAGATCTAAACAGTGTTGAATTTGATCATTATATTGTCAGTGTTGATAAAAACACTTTTTTACCGATGCAAGTTGACTTTTATGACAGCCAAGGTAAAAAATCACGTTCTCTGCAAGTATTAAAAACTGAAGTTATTGATGGTTTTACCACGGTTATGCATTCAAAAATAACTCAACACTCCGATGGTAGCTATACTGAAATGCAATTTAGAAATGTTAAATATAATGTTGGCTTACCCAATGATATTTTTTCTGAGCGCAGTTTACGTAACCCACCGAAAGAGTGGTTAGATTAATCAGCTAAGGGTGATCGTATGAACTCATCCTGACCCGTTTTAGCTGCTGAAATTAATTCAGTATCGTGATTATTAGTCTTTATATTGCTTAACAAAAAATGGACAAAATTATCGTGCAAAAATCAGTAAAAAATTTCTTTTTTCTAGTGAGCAGCCTCTGTGTCGTTAGCGCAAGTTTTGCCGCTAATGTTCTCGCAAACGAAACAGATAATTGGGGTGATGAGTGGAGCGAAGCAACAGTTTCACCTTGGAAGTTTTCAGGTTTTGTTGAAGCAGGTTATGGCTATTTATTACAGGATAATATTGTTGAGTCAAACGCATCATTAAGTGAAATCACCACACGCGTTAATCTTGATTACAGTCATGAATCTTTTGAGCTGGTTTCAAAAGCAGAGTTAATTTATGACGATGTATTAAAAAATACTTTTTTGCAAACACGCGAATTAAATATCCGTTTTAGCCCCTCAGATAAAACAGATGTTAAGTTAGGTCGGCAAATTCTGACATGGGGTACCGGTGATTATATTTTCCTTAACGACTTGTTTGCAAAAAACTGGCAATCATTCTTCTCAGGACGTGATGACCAATATCTAAAAGCGCCTTCAGATAGTGCGAAAGGTACTTGGTATATTGGTCACTATTCACTTGATCTCACTTGGACTCCTGAGTTCACCCCTGATGTTTACATCACTGGCGAACGTTTTTCTTTTTATTCACCGCAAGCACAAGCCATTGTTGCACCCGCTGATAATTTTAGGGTAAAAGAAACCAATAAAGCACAATTTTCAGCGCGCCTTGCGACTAACAATAATGGCGTGGAATATGCGCTGTATGGTTATAAAGGTTTTTGGCCAACTCCCGTAGGTATTACAGAAGATAACAGTCAGCCACCACAAGCTTATTTTCCAGAAATGAATGCTTGGGGAGCCAGTGTTCGATTGTCATTAGCCGGCGGATTATTTAATGCTGAATATGCAAGTTATAACAGTATTGAGGATAATAACGGCACTAACCCTTTTATTGCTAATGGTCAAAATAGGTTTTTAGTGGCGTTTGAAAGAGAAGTAATTAAAAACCTGACCGCTAGCGTTCAGTTCTATGTTGAGCAAACCAAACATTATCAGCAATTTATTAGCCATTCTGCTACGCCAGCAACAGAAGTCGATGAAAACCGTCAATTATTAACCTTTCGCTTAACCTACAGAACATTGCAGCAAAAATTAATTTATAGCGTTTTTAACTTTTATTCTCCCACAGACAAGGATGGTTATCTTAAACCTTCAATAACTTATCGCTATAGCGATAAGTGGTTATTCTCGGCTGGGGCGAATTTATTTTGGGGTGAAGAAAAGTATACTTTTTTTGGTCAACATCAACAAAACAGCAATGCTTGGCTTAGAGTAAAAGCCCACTTTTAAATGACGCCAGCACTAAAGGCTCAATGTCTACAGAATTAATCTGACAATAACTTACAGTTTTTCAGCATATCCTAACAATTAGATCACTGAAACTTACCCGTAATAAGATGAGAATGGCTGTAAATATTCTGCTGAGCTTATTATGAACAAAATTATTATCGTCATCTGTTTTAACATTTTGTTTTCTTTGAACAGTTACGCAATGAAATCTAATGATTATATTATTTCTATTAAGCATGCAACTAACGACAGTGACTATTACTCAAGTGTTGGCGTAGAGGTAATTCATCGTAAACTTAATAGTTATTTAGGTTTCTCGGTTAATAGCTCAATAGGCTATGCAAGGGTTACCGATACCTTTGATTATCAACATGGTTTTATTGCATGGGAAGGCGGTATAAAAATAGGTTATTTTTCTAACTTTAGTCTTTATGCTGAATTTGGCGTTGATCTACTTGAGCTTGCCTTTAATGATCGAAGTGACGATGGCTATTCACATAGAAACAAGGGCTATAGTACAGATTTCGAAAATGATAACTTTGACCATCATTACAATGACAACGATTCAGATGGCTATATAGGGATTGGTAGTTCGATGATGATTGAGCAAATAAAAGTTACAGCATTTGTTCGTTTTCGTGAAATAAGTGGTTATAACTGGCAAGCAAAAAACTATGCCTTTAGCGGTATTGAGTTAGCGGTAGTTTTTTAATTAAATTACCATCGTTTGTTTGCTTGTTTCTTTCTTTTCTCTACGGCAAAATAGTCCCCATAGATATTTACAAATAATAGAGAAAAAAATGAGCGCAAATTCAGCAGCACAAAATCAAATAAAACAAATGCTAACCATGCAAGACGCGATGAATACTCGTGTTAGTGATACCTGGCAAGAAAATGGTTATGAGTGGTATCGCGCCATTTGGGTTGAGTGTGCTGAAATGTTAGACCATCACGGATGGAAATGGTGGAAACATCAAGAAATAGATATTGCGCAAGTGCAACTGGAGTTGGTTGATATTTTTCATTTTGGATTAAGCTTACGTTTAATGACAGGCGAAACCGTTACAAGTATTACTGACACCTTAGCAACAGAACTCACTGAAAGCTCAGGCGAAAAAGATTTTAAAATTGCCCTTGAAAACCTAGCGTCAGCCGCCGTTACTAACAAAAGTTTTGATGCGATTGCCTTAGCTGATTGTATGCGTTTGATGAATATGGACCTAGATGAATTATTTCGTCAATATGTTGGCAAAAACACCTTGAATTTTTTCCGTCAAGACCACGGTTATAAAGAAGGGACATATATCAAAGTTTGGCATGGCGAAGAAGACAATGAAGTATTAGCTAATTTAGTTAATACCTTAGATGCCAGTGCAAGTGATTTTCAGCAACAACTTTATGCAGCACTTGAGGCAAAATACCCAGCATAATTATTCGCTCAAAACCTAATGAAGACTCTAGATAAATAATAACTAGAGTCTTTTATCCCCCACCCTTCTCCCATGCTCAAACAGTCTTTTAGCTTAAAGTATATAGAATAAATTCTACTTTCCGAACGGTCATTAAAACACCCCTTTTATATTAAGATCTATGGCATAAATGCTGCTTAATTAACGGTTATTAAAAGAATCTAGCAAAATTATGATCTGTGGCACAAATTCTGCTTATTCAACAGTTATTAAGAAGACCGTCAAGAATTTGAACCGCCGGAGCAGTGTATGGAATTAATTCTCTTTGCCATGATCAGCCTAATTGTTATTGTCGCTTTGTTAGCTAGCCGCTTAAACGACAATAGTTTTCCTTTTCCATTTGATAAAAAGCAAAGTCTTTTTACGCCAGCAGAGAAGAATTTTCAGAATTTGCTCGAACAAGCCCTTGGTGGTAAATACCGTATTATTAATCGAGTAAAACTTGCTGATATTGTCACTATTCGTCATGGTGTGTCGAACAGAGCAAGCCAAACAGCATCAGCGAATGCCGAAAGTAAATACTTAGACTTTGCTATTTGTGATCGTGAGAGTATGAAGCTATGTGGCGTTATTGATTTAGTTGATACCCAAGGTAAAGGCTATAAAATCAAAAAAGACTGGTTTGTCAGCGGCGCATTAGAAGCATCTTCAATTCCTCATATTCGTATTAAAGTGAAAACTAATTATACCGTTGACGAGATCCGCGCTTGTATTTACAGTCGACTTTTAGGAAACAGACCACCAGAGCCAAAAATTAAAGGAAAAATTATTCCTGCTCCCATGCTAAAACCTCGACCCAATAGAAATAGAGAAGAAGTTGGCGCTTTGTCTCCTATTGCCGCTCGTGCGCAATTAGGCTCATCAACAGGCAATGCTATGTCGCAACGTATCCCTGCACCGCAAGTAGCCGCATTACCTCATTAAACTCTACAATAAAATTAACTCATTATTAAAATAAAAAGTCAGCGATTTAAATCGCTGACTTTTTTGTTTTCCCTTAGATATAATTAACGTGCTTGGCAGTTTTAATGCCATAAAGGCTGAGAGTGGCAATGTGATCGTAATATATCGTTGACGTATAATCTTGTGCCTATTGAACTCATACATAGAAAGACAGGGTGTCTGAGAAAGGCCATCCTGAACATATACGCTCTTTGCCATCTCGGTAACTGCTCCTGCGTTACTCTACTTCCTACATCCATGTAATCACAGCACCGCGTTATACCGTTGACGTGCAAGGATGCACTAATGCCTAGAAAGACAGGATGTCTGAGAAAGGCCATCCTCAACATAAATATACGACATCTGGGAATCTTCACGTTATAATTGTTTTATTAGATGTTATCAACGAATTGGAAATAAAATGAAAGCAGGAATAATTGGCGCAATGGAGCCAGAAGTTGCTATTTTAAAAGCAAAATTAACTCATGCAGTAACAACCGAACATGCAGGTTATACCTTTTATCAAGGGCAACTCAACGGCAGTGATGTCGTTATTGTACAATCGGGTATTGGTAAAGTGGCTGCTGCCTTAGCAACCGCGATTTTAATTGATAAGTTCCAGCCTGACTATATTGTTAATACTGGCTCTGCTGGTGGTTTTGAACAATCACTAAAAGTAGGCGATATTGTCATTAGTTCAGAAGTTCGCTATCACGATGTCGATGTTACCGCTTTTGGCTATGAGATTGGTCAGTTACCAGGCAATCCAGCTGCCTATATTCCTCACCCGACACTCGTTAAAGCCGCACAGGCAGGTGTTGCTGAATTAGAAAATATCCAGACCTTACTGGGTTTAATCACTACCGGCGATACCTTTATGACTGCTGATGATGATATTGCTAAAGCCCGCGCTAACTTTCCGACTATGGCCGCGGTTGAAATGGAAGGAGCCGCAATTGCTCATACCTGTCATCAATTTAAGGTGCCTTTTGTGGTTATTCGTTCTATGTCTGATATAGCAGGTAAAGAGTCTCCTACCTCCTTTGAAGCTTATTTAGAAACAGCTTCGGTGAATTCATCTCAGTTAGTTGAAAATATGCTCGACGCATTGCAAGGTAAAAAGTTAACTTAAGCCCTAAGTTTAATCGATACCAACTCCACTAATTTTGTGAGCTTGTTCGCGCAAGGAGAATATATCAAGGCAAGGCTGACGATTTTCTAATCACTGGCTATAGGCGTTGAGTGCGCCGCAGGTTTGGAGTATTTTAACCCGCATAAGTGAGCAATAATTTAATGGAATGGCTATAAATATGACTGCTAATAATCTAACAAACTTAATTGATATCAGCCCTTTCGCCTATTCAGTTGTCATGCTTTACGGTGTTATTTTGGTTAAGCTTTTTACTGGCTATTTAGCGAGTCATCAACCCTTAAGGTTTTTTCGAATTTTTTGCGATCAGCTCGCCAAAAAAGTCAATAAAAGTAAGAATACTGACCGTCAGCGTTTTATTTCTGGTTTAATTGCTATTGTAGTTAGCCTTACGCCTATAGTCATTATTCTTTGGTTATTTGAAGCTTTTGTTGAGGCCACCTGGCTTTGGCAGGGATTTTTACTTTATCTTGCCTTAGGCTGTTTACAACTAGGAAAAACAAGTAAAGAGATTGCCAAGTTAATTGTCGCCAACAAAAATTTCGAGGCTAAACAGTTATTAAACCCCTGGCTGTTGCGTAATACCGAACAGCTTTCCTCTTTAGGCTTAGCAAAGAGCTGTATTGAAATGTTATTGCTTCGAGCGGTGCAAAATCTATTCACTATTAGCTTGGTATTTTTACTTTTTGGTCCACTTACTGCTTTAGTTTGTCGATTGCTTATTGAGATGCATTACAGCTGGAATAACAAACAAAATAGTTTTCAACCTTTTGGCGACAGTGTTGCTTTTATTGTCAACATTATACAATGGCTACCTAGCCGTATCTTTTCATTAATCCTGCTGTTTGGTTGTATTGGCAAAAATTTCGTTTTATTTTTTCGGTTAAATCACCGCTACTTTTTTCAATTAAATAATAGCTATGTGCTCAATTTATTTGCTTTGTCATTAGAGGTTAAACTTGGTGGTGTGGCTATGTATCAAAATATAAAATTACGTAAAACAAGTTACAACGATCACGGAAGGCAGCCTCAAGCTACTGATATTATTCATGCCAGCAAACGTATTAGCCAAGTGTTCTATTTTTGTTTTCTATTTTTAACACTACTGACATTATTTATTTACTCGTTCAATATTAATAGGTAACAAACATGTATGAACTTCTTTACTGGTTAGACTTATTTGGTATTGTTGTCTTTGCCTTATCGGGTGCATTAATGGCGGGGCGGTATAAGCTCGACCCTTTTGGTGTTGTCGTATTAGCCGCAGTGACAGCGATTGGCGGCGGTACCATCCGCGATATTACTTTAGATACGCCAGTATTTTGGGTTGCCAATCCCATTTATCTTTATGTTATTTTATTAACTGCAGTGTTAACAATTATCATTATTCGCCGTCCTAAGCGTATTCCAAAGCGCTTTTTACTGATTGCTGATGCATTTGGTTTAGCATTATTTGCTGTTTTAGGTACTGAGAAATCATTAAGTTTAGGCGCTCCTGTATTTGTTGCTGTTGTAATGGGCACCATTACCGGTGTTGCTGGTGGGATGATCCGTGATGTTATATGTAATGTTATTCCAATGATCTTACAAAAAGAAATTTATGCTACTGCTGCGATCTTAGGTGGCTCTTTGTATGCGTTATTTCGATACTTAGCTTGGCCAGAAAATATCGCCATCATTTCTGCAATTCTTGGCGCATTGACGCTGAGATTAGCCGCTATTTATTGGCGAGTTTCACTGCCAGCGTTTCATATTGTTGAAAAAGAAGAAAGTAAATAATGCCAGCTCAGTGCTTTACAGATGTCGATAAGTTGTTTGTTTCTGTTAGATAATTAAGAGATACTAAAGACTAATTTTTAATCACTTTATGATTTCATTAAGCGACTAAGCCATTAATAACACTCATCGAACTATTTTATGACTGATAAAGATAAAATCATTGAAAAACTATCCAACAAAATAGTCATGTTAACTCAAGAAAATGAGCTTATTAAAGATGAACATAAAAAATTAACTGAGTACTTATCTGCGGCTCTAGATAGAACTGGTTTATTTATCTGGGAGCAACACATACCTAGTGGGCAGTTAAAAATATTAGATCAAGCGTTTGGTAGCATGTGCGGTTTTGAAACCAATGAAATTGAATCAACAGTATCCTCTTGGAAAAACAACTTACATCCAGATGATAAAGAAAAAGTTATCGCTGCATTTGAAGAACATTTAGCGGGAATAACACCCTACTTTTATATGACTTACCGCATGAAGCACAAGGACGGAGGTGATGTATGGGTATCTGATCGCGGTAGGGTTATTGAATTTGATGATGATAATAATCCTTTACGTATGACAGGAACACATACTGATATTACCCAAGAAAAACTTTATGAATTAGAGTTAGCTCAATATGCTAATTTAGATCCGCTCACTAACTTACTGAACAGAAAAGCCCTTCAACATAATTTTGAAGTCTACACTAACACCAGTAAATATTGTGGTGGTGCCTTATTTTTTATTGACTTAGACGATTTTAAATCAATAAATGATATTTACGGACATAAAGTGGGCGATAAATTACTGCTGCATGTTACCAGTAACTTTGATGCCTTAGCACCAACAGACGCCTTAATTGCCCGATTCGGAGGTGATGAATTCGCGATTATTTGTAAAACAACCGATAGACTAGCCCTTGAATTATTAGCGCAGTCGATCTTAACAATATTAGCTAAACCCACTGAAATTGAAGGGATAAAAATATCAATTAATTTAAGTATCGGGATATGCGTTTTTGAAAAAAATAATGAAAGCTTTGCCAATATCTATGAGAGAGCTGACAAAGCGATGTATTCGGTGAAACGAAAAGGCAAAAATCATTATGCCTTTTGGGACGAAGACAAAGAAAGTTAAACGTCGAATTCCTCTGTTTAAGCCTCCATTCCCCAGCCATCGTTATAGCCATTATACTTTGCAGCAAGTTGTTCAAGCTGTGCTTCTTGCGCGACAATCCCATCGTAGCAAGGTAGCATTTTTACAGTGCAATCTAAATCCCAAACATTAGGTGTTTCATCAGGATGAATGACTAATTCCATTTCAGGTGCATGTTCTGCTAAATAATCAGCCATTGCTTGGGCTTGTTCTTTTTTTTCGAACAATTGAAAAAACACGACGGGATGAATAATAGACAAATCAATACCAGCATCTTGCATTTCAGCCAAAATTTGGCCTGTTTCATCATTTGGAAAGGTCATAAAAGTTATTATCTGGGTAAAAAGTACTTCATTATAAACCGCTATTTTCTTCAACTCCACAGGAGAGTTAATTATTAATGTTTGAGTAGCTGCATAAATTATTCTGACAACTCAATTGACTCTTTGCGGGGTAGCGAGGACACCTTGCCACTGAACTCGACTCACCTGCTGTTTTCGCTAATAAAGAGGCGCCAATGGTATTAATAGCAAAGGCACATGTTAACTCTCCAAAGGTAATGTTAACTAACACACATTGTTTTTTTGATGAGCAGGTTAAATTTTCTAGCAATATTTTTTGTTTGACCGAGACAAAGGTTTTACTTGTTAATGTATTCGTCTTGGCAGCAACGTTAACAAGAGAGGTTTCAATAACCGTGTTAAGCTTGTGTTTATTTCTTTTTTCTTTGCTTTTTTGAGCAGCCCTTTCCTGATCAAGCTGATGTTTTAAGTGCGTTGTTGCTATTTCATGTTCTTTTAATAAATACCCCAAGCCTAATAAAATAGTAATAAAAATCACTACGGCTATCAGTGTTATCGTTAACCATTTAAGCATTGTTAGCTTTACTTGCATCACGAGAATGAGGATATTTATCTATCATCGCATCAATAGCCCGGTAAATTTTCAATTGAGCCTCTCTACTATTATCGGTTTTAGCATTAATTTTCAAAGGGTAAACACTTCGCCAAACTGAACGTTTTTTTTCAGGGTCGAGTACATCAATAATTAAACTTCCCGGTTTAGTTTGCCACTGTTTTTTGTCCGCTTGCGCTTCACCGCCACGCAAACAAAGAGAACAATAAAGCACCCCTTTATTGTAGGTTAATAATTCCTTAGTGTTTTCATTAACAAGATGATAAGTAATCACAATATCAGCATCATCTAGCGTATTATAAATAAAACCATTCTTATCTAATACTTGCTCTATGGCTAATTCAATACTGTTACGCGTGGTATAACTAATATTTTGAAACTGGCCAAAGTCAGAGTTACGCTTATAAAAAGCGTAGCTGCTTACCTTTGAAAAATTAAAGTTAGTTTGATATTTTGAAATGGCCGGTTGGTATAATGTACAACCTGAGAGCATTAGTGCTGAAAAGCATAGCAAGGTTATTAAAAAAATAAGCTGAAAAGATATTGGCTGGCTATTTTTAATCAAGAATAAAAGGCATAGATAATGAAAAGGATAACTTTAGCCTACCCTGCTGAAAAAAAATTACAACTATTTGCGCAAGTAATAAAATAACAGCAGAGCGTTTTGTGTAAATAGCTTACATCAACACAGATAAATCAACTTGGGTAAAATTAATGACCTTACCACCAAATTCAGCTGCAAAGGTTTGCGCATCTTTTTGTTTACTAAAACTTGCCAGCGTTTTACCCATCGCACCTGTTTTAATTGAGCCAGCAACAAACCATGCGTTGCGGGCATCAATAAAGTATTGGTCATTTGGTGTTTTCCACGGTGATTTACTCATATCGTGTACTAATATGGTGGTAACATTTCGCTTATTCTCAGGGTCTAAGTAAAAGCTAAACATATCGCGAGTCGAGCAAAACTTTTTCACACTATCGCCTTCCGCTTTAGTAAGACCCTTTCTAAATAATTCCCCTTTAGGACCACTAAAGTTTGAAATTAACATACCACACAAATGACATTCATCGGCTGTTTCTATCGCCACGGCTTCATGTAACGATTGGGCGACCTCGTCATTTTTAGAACACGCAGACAGCAGTGCTGCCAACAATAGGGTTATCAATAAAAGGGGTAAGCTAGGCTTTAAAATATTCATTAGAGTGTTTTTTTCCTAAAAATAAAAATGGCAATAATGATAGGTACCATGACCCATGCCAGTAAAATGCTAAATAATTGCCCTTGTGACAGACTCGATTTTATTGCAATCGCTAAAGCGCCATTAACGTCACCACTATCAAGGCCGGCAAGATTTACTAATCTAAATATATCGGCTGGATTTAGCATCATTAATTGGGTAAGTCCCTGCTGGCTAATACCTTGTTCCACACCGACCAATAACGCCAGCAACGCTAAATCAAAAACTAACGCAAAGAAAAACCAAGTGATTAAAGCAAAACCCGCTGCTTTTGATTTTTCACTTACCGATAAACTGATCAAATAAGCGATGGCAGTAAAACTTAAACCTAATAAAACAGCACTCCCAATAAAGGTAGCAAAAACATTAAAAACGGCACTGTCGTTTAGTTGATAATATAAGATTAGCGCCGACGAGCCAAAGCCCAAAAGGGTTGCAAGTGCAATAATACCGCCTTGTCCTAAAAACTTACCTAATAACAGTTGGCTTTTACTTAAGGGATAAGTCAACAATAATAACAAGGTGCCGCTTTCTTGTTCACCCACAAAACTGTCGTAACTGAGCAGTAATGCAATGAGTGGAATAAGAAATACCGCTAAACTGGCCAGACTCGCTATCGTTGTTGATAAAGAGGTTACGCCTACTGTCCCTGACGCTGCAGCACCAAAATAGGTCAAACCAATAGACAAAATAGCAAAAATAACAGTAATTGACACTAGCCAACGGTTACGTAAACCATCATGAAATTCTTTGTTGGCAACGGCTAATATTTGTTTCATTAGCGGGGCTCCTTAACGGTATTTTTATTATCGACATGGTCAGCTAAATGGCGTGATAAATAAAATTGATAAACTTGCTCTAAATTGGCCGAATCAACTCTGACATCTTTAATCGCTTGATAACTCAGTAACTGACGCAAGGTCGCTAATTTATCTTGCTCAGGTACCGTCAGTAAATCACCATGATTTTTATCTACTAAAAATTTAGCCAATTTAGGATCGCCTTGAAGCGAACCATTCAAACCTTCAACTTTGATGGTGACGGGCAAGGCGGCGGCTTGGCGTAACTCTTCTAAAGAGCCCATAGCAAGCACTTTGCCGGAAGATAATATCATCGCTCGGTCAATATGTTGTTCAACACCGGGTAAAACGTGTGAACATAAAATAACACTGGTTCCTTGGCTTTTTAGATCATCAACCGTTTTATAAAAATCAGCGGTTGCAATAGGATCTAAGCCAACAGTGGGTTCATCAAGCAACAACAGAGCTGGATTGCCGATAAAAGCCTGTGCTAACCCTAAACGTTGCCTCATTCCTTTTGAATACGTTTTAACTTGCCGCTTCATGGCATGAGCAACCCCAACTTGCTCGAGTAAAGCCATTGCATGTTTTTTGTCAAAGCCCTTAAGTTTAGCAAAATAACTAAGCACTTCTAAACCGGTTAATTGCTCATAAAAACTAACATTTTCAGGTAAATAACCAATTTTAGCGCGCATGTGCCAAGCTTCTTTAGAATCTGGTGCCATCCCCATCACTTTAACATTGCCATGACTTGGCGCAATAACGCCAAGAATAAGCTTCATCATGGTGGTTTTACCCGCACCATTATGACCAAAAAGTCCTAAGACTTCTCCCTGTGAAAGTTGCATATCAACAGAGTCTAGTGCTGTTAATTTCGGATATTTTTTACCCACGTTAGTTAGTTTAACCAGAGGTGTTTTGTCTGTAGTGTTCATCAATTTATATCCTTAATGCTCTGCACGTTGCACAACAGCAGATTGATTATCTGCCGTGTCAGTTTTTAGTGCCTCGGCATTAATCTTTTGTACCCTTGAGAAGTTTTCATCAGTATTTCGGTGATGTGGTGAGGACATCAACGGAAAACTGTCTTTCACACCGGGTGGTTTTAGTACTGGAAATTGACGTTGCACCCATCGCAGAATAATAATCGCGGGGCTGTCCATTAGCATTTTCATTTCTGGGTATTGCCAAACTAATTTATCGATACCATCGTTTGGTTCAAACATAACATCGCCAATGTTATCGTTATTCATATCCCAGCCGAGGTAATTACTCCAGTAATTACCTTTACCCGCTAAGCTCCACTCTTGCTTTTTGTTGGAAACGTACTTAACTTGTGTCGGGTTATTAATAAAACTGTTACCGTAAATTTTAATGTTTTCTGAACCAGCCGTTAAATGAATGCCTATTTCAGCGCCTTCGACAAGATTGTTTTTTAAAGTGTTATAACCTGAATTATAAACAAAGAGCCCTTTACCATCACGGCCTAATACTTTATTTTCAGGCTTTGTCCAAACACGTTTAACAATATTATTGCTGATAGTTGACTGTGTTATATAATTAAATAAAAAACCATAATCTTCACTGTCTATCGTTGTATTCCCGCTGATAATTAATCGCCTAGAGCTCATTAGCGCATAGCCAGCTCGCGTGTTATAAGCAAAATTATTAATTACCGAATTGTCGTATGAATACATATAATGAATGCCATATCGTAAGTCGTGCAGAGTATTATTTTCTAAAATATTCTCTTGACTAGAAATAATATAAAGCCCATCACGGGTGTTAAATATTTCATTGCCTCGGACTTCAGCATGTTTCACGATAGAAAGCTGAATACCGTTACCTCTATCGGCTGAGCGTAAGCTCAAATTACCTTCAACAGTATTATTAAGGACTTTTATGTGTTCGCTTTTTTGTAACCAAATACCAAAGCCATCACCTTTAAGCTTGTTGTTTTTAATCACTATATGGCTGGATTTTTTTTCAGAATAAATAGCAGAATGTTGCTCAGTAAGGTTACTTCCCCAATTAACTATGGTGAGATTTTTTATGGTGATGTTAGAGTTTTTCAGTAGCAAAGCATGACCATCACCTTGCGCATCAATAATCACTTTGCCTAAGTCATCACGCTGGGCTGAAAGTGTAATCGAATGTTCAATAATGAAGTTGCCTAAATAACGACCGGGAGTAAGAATAACAACATCACCATCAACGGCTTTATCAAGCTGTTGTTGTAAATTATCTTGTGGCGTCAGCTTAATATTTTCAGCGCAAAGCGGCTTAATAAAAAGACAAAACACACTAATAAATATAAACACTGATTTGCATTTTACCAAGAGACAACCACCAAAAATCAATAATATTTGTAAGTAAAAAAAGCATATCACCTTTTAATGATATGCCCTTGATCTGGATTAACTTCGTTAAACGTTAAGTCTATTAAAACTAAAATGTACTTAACTTAGTACTAAGCTTCAACCAACATACGACCGCGCATTTCCATGTGTAATGCATGACAGAACCAATTACAGTAATACCAATAAACACCGGGTTTATTTGCCATAAAAGTAATAGAAGCAGTCGCTTGTGGACCAATTTCCATTTGAGCGCCGTGATCAGTCATACAAAAACCGTGGGTTACATCTTCTACTTGGTCGAGGTTAGTGACGATAACAGTCACTTCATCACCTAACTTCACTTTAAATTCAGTCATACCGTAAGTTGGCGCGATTGAGGTCATGTAAACGCGTACTTTTTTACCATCACGAATAATTTTGTTTTCAGAGTACACATCTACGCCATCACGTTTTGCTATAGCAATTGTTTCTGCAAACATTGGATCCGTACGAGGCCACAATTTTAATGGTTTCATTTTAGTGCGGTGTACCATCATACAATCATGTGGTTCAGCAAATGCAGGTCCATCATGAACAATTTTCATTTCGTCACCTGAAATGTCAATTAATTGATCGTTTTCTGGACGTAAAGGACCAACAGGTAAAAATCTGTCTTTAGAAAACTTACATAAAGAGACTAACCATTTACCATCAGCATCACGTGTTTCTCCCATTGTTGTATGGTTGTGACCGGGTTGATAATGAACATCTAGTTTTTGACGAATATAGTTCACTTTCTTACCATTGTGGGCATCAATAGCATCTTGAACATTCCACTTAGCAATTTGGCTATCAAGAAATAATGTTGTGTACGCATTACCTTTGTTATCAAATGCGGTATGAAGTGGGCCTAAACCTAATTCTGGTTCCGCAATAATCGTATCACGTGGTTTAATTTCATCAGCGAATAATGCATCTAATTTTTTAATTGAGATGATTGAAACGGTCGGTGATAATTTACCGTTAGCGATGAAATACTCACCATTAGGTGACGTGTTCAAACCATGTGGTGATTTAGGAACCGGAATATAACGCGTTAATTGAGAGCCTTTACGACCATCTAAAACAGGTACATTGTTGCCATTATAAGTTTTGAATTTACCTGCCTTAACTGCAGCTTCACAACGCGCTAGACTAAATACAACAACATGATCGCGTTCAGATGTGATCATTTCACCCAAGCTCATCCCCATTTCTGAGTTGTAACATGTAGATGCAAAATATTTTCCATCATAATCAGCGTCGGTATTATCTAAGTTACCATCAACGATGACTTGGAAAGCCATTTCCATCGTTTCCGCATCAATCACGTTATATATTGAACGATAAGTACTTACATCTTCTAAAGAGGCTTTACCATCATTGACAATTGGCACCTCAAACTCGCCATTACATACTATGTATTTTGTATAGGGTACTTTTTGTACACGTAAACCGTGAATTGCTTGTGTATTAGGAACGGTAAGCATTTTATCCGTTTTCATCACATCACATCGAATGCGTGCTACACGTGTATTTGATTTATCGTTAATGAAAACATATTTACCGTTATAACGACCGTCAGTCATACTCATATGAGGGTGATGCGTATCGCCAACCATAATATTGGCACTATCGCCTTTAATACGTTTAGACTCGTTTGTTAAGCCCCAACCAGTCGCACTATCAATGTTAAAGACAGGAATACGCATTAACTCACGCATTGATGGAATACCCATAATACGTACTTCACCAGATTGACCACCTGACCAAAAACCATAATACTCATCTAAATCACCAGGATGAACAAACGGATCACTGCCGGCATCTTTAGCACGAGCTTGTGCCATTGATGAAAACATAGCTGCCGTCATTGGAGCAGCAACAACACCAGCACCTAATATCGCTGTTTTACCAAAAAACTTACGTCTACCTTCGTTCTCTAACTCTACGTTATTAGAGCTTTTATCGTCATTACTCATTACTTTTCTCCATTATGGTTAATTTTTTTAATATTGATTCCAACACTTGCTTGTATACTTTTATTTACTTGTTAACCGACATTTACTGCTTCTATTTCTGTTTCTTTATACTTTGCTTTTTTGCGTGCTAATTTTTTCAATGGTGGGCATTTTTCATCGTTAAAGTAAGTGACTTGGCAGTCGAGACAATAGTGACACTCGCGCATATTGATCACGCCATTAGGGTCTATCGCTTGAATTTCACACTCTTTAGCACAGGTTTTACAAGGCTGACCACATTCAGGGCGACGACGTAACCAGCTAAATAAACGAATACTATTACTGGTTGATAATGCAGCGCCTAATGGGCACAAATAACGACAAAAGAATTTGCGATTAAAGATATTGATAATCAAGAGTACTGATGCATATAAAACAAATGGCCATTCTCTATCAAATTTTAATAAGAACGTTGTTTTAAAAGGTTCAACTTCAGCGAAATGTTCAGCCAGTGATAATGATTCCATCGACAAACCAAAAAGTGCTAATAGAATCAGATACTTAATGGCCCATAATCTTTCATGCACGGCCCAAGGTAATTCAAATTGTGGTATTTTTATGTAGCGAGCAAAGATATTCATCAACTCTTGTAAAGCGCCAAATGGGCACAACCAGCCACAATAAACCGCCCGGCCCCATAAAATCATGGTAACGGCTGCCGCTCCCCATAAAATAAATATAATCGGGTCGAGTAAGAATAAATCCCACGAAAAATCAGACATTAAGGCTTGTAAGAAAGTAAATACATTGACCACAGACAACTGGCCACCCCATGACCAACCAATAAAGACGACAGTAATAATCAAAAACAAATGACGGAAGTTGTGCATAAAAGTTGGGTGGCGTACCAATATATCTTGAAAAAACAAACTCATGACAACGATAGCAAGTAAAATAATCAAGATAATGACTTCAGCTTCTTTCTCTTGCCAAACTTCTTGAATCAAGGTTAACTCTGGCTCAGGATAAATAAGAGCTGGACGGTCAACATACTTATCTAATGTGTGATAATCGCCTTTGAAAGAGGTAAATAAGCTATCGACTGCGCCTAATTGGCGGCGAACAAGTAACTCCACCTGCCAATCAACACCGGGGTTAAACTGGTGCTCGGCACGGACAATAAATAATGACATTTCTTTAAATCTAGGTGCGCCAGCAATATAAAGATCAGTAACACGGTTATGATCTAAATCACGAAAGGCAAAGGCTTCGTTATTTTGTAGTATTTGAATACGATCAAAAATACCGCCACGCACATAACCCGACCCTTTATAAGAATAGCCATTTCCCAGCATAATAATGGCATGTTCACCCTCTTTAAGGCTTGCCATTAACCATTGATATTCACTATCGCCTAATAAGTTACGACCCACCGTTGGGATATCAGCCTGAGCAAAGTAAATTTCAGCAAACAGCTGTTGTTTCTGCTCTGCACTTGCTTCATCAACATGCTCAACTCTAGTCCCCGCAAACGCTTCATCAACTATTTTTCTATTTAAGGCTAATTTTCGAATGGAGCCGTCACCAAGAAGTCCTTGCCAATCAAGCTTTTGATAGACATCTGGGTATATTCTGGACATAGGTTGAATAATGTCTTGGCTAGCTTTAATAATACCTAAAGAACGAGCGACTTTTGTTGCCGCTTTAGTAATTGCTACATTCATCACCATGACAGTAACAGTTGCACCAGAAAGCCCATCGATATGAATAACGCCTTCCTTGTTATTGCCACCGACCTTTAATCTGTCACTTACGTTTAAACCATTATATTGATCAGCAAATTCATACAGTTTACTTTCAGGGATGCCAGCAAGAATAATAGGTTCATGATGCTCTAGAACTTTAGCTCCCAAATAAACACCTGCTGGGCTAATGGCGACTAACATATTGACTGGCTCACCAGAATAAGCTGGCATTTTAGCTAAGTCGTTTGTTTCAAAAGCATAGCCAATAATGTCTTTGTCTTTATATATGGTCCAAATTAACGGTTCACCTTGCTTATCTGATATTGATGTTGCTTCTGGGAATATTTCATGGATAAGTGGAATAGGGTCTTTAGGCGGGCTAACAAACAAAGCTTGTGCAGGCATTACTACAGATAAAAATATCGAAAGCATTAATAGCAAACTGTTAATTTTAGATGTCTTTACTCTATTCTTAGCCATGACTTAACATTCTTTTATTTAATTTTAATTCAGTAAACCTAAAGGTACTACTGCGACAATATGTCGCATATATTACGCTCACGGTTAAACAGTGATCTGATGTAGATCAATAAACAAAAGAAAAATAACCCTCCAAAATATAGGGTTAAAGAAACATTAGTATCAGGAAAGGTAACAACTAGCGTCGTAGAATATCTGCAGTGGCTGTAGAGTGATAACGGTGGTGTTTCAATTTAGGTAATCGATAATCGAGATTAGTTTAGGGGCAGAACTCTACTGGCAGCGGATAATAATGACGATGATGGTTATGGTATCAATGGTGGTTATGGCAGCAATGGTGTCATTACTAGCAATACTAGCAATACTAGCAATGCAGAATAAAAGTTAGTTTAGAAGCAGAACTCTACTGGCAGCAGATAAAGTCGACAACTAGTATCACTATCGTATATTGATATCTGGTGTAGTATTAATGTCGCCATCTTCGCTTATAGTTGCTGGTGTACCATTTTTTAAAACAAGAACAGCAGTACTGCCACTCGATGTAAACCGGGTAAAGCGGAGTTCATAGCCGTATTTAGTTAAACTTAGTGCAGCAAAACGTTGAGCTAACGTTAATTTTTTCCAATTATTATCAGATTCAAACTCACTGTCATCAAAATATTGTCGCCGTTCGATTAAATTATTTCTCTCGGGTTTATTTTCCATAGTGCGGCTCAATACTGTATTTAATATTTGGTTCAACAAAATAACAACTCGACAACTTTAATGAGTGGGATTTATCGGTTAACAACTTTAACTCGACACTTAAATTAAGCACAAATTATTCCAAGATTAAAATACTGTTATTTAACAACGAACTGAAGATGAAGCATTCTGTGCTTACGACTAGATTTAGCGTTAGTGTAAAAAAAATTGACGAATAATTATTAAGCAATTATGCTGGATTTTATTACTGAGATAATAAATAAAAGTCATTATGATTTTAGCGTAAAACACCTGACTCTTTAATGCACTGATAAAAAAGCCAGTAATAAATACTGGCTTATACATAGGTTATAAATATGTGAGGTTATTTTACTGTTACTTTAGCAAATTTACGTTTGCCAACTTGGTAAATAGCCGTAGTCCCCGAAGCAATACGTAACTTGCTGTCGGTAATTTTTTCACCTTCAATTTTAGCCGCCCCTTGCTTAATCATTCGCATGGCATCTGAAGTACTCGCTACTAAGCCCGCTTCTTTTAGTAGGTTAGCAATAGCGATGTCACCACTGTCATCGGCTATCTGAACTAATTTATCCTCAATTTCATCAGGCATTGCGCCTTTTTGAAAACGATTAATAAATTCTTGATGTGCCGCCTCAGCCGATTCATCATCATGAAAACGAGCAATTAACTCTTTGGCTAAATCGATTTTTACATCGCGAGGGTTCATTCCTTCAGCAATTTTTGTTTTATAGCCAGCAATTTCTTCCATTGGCTTAAAACTCAACAGTTCATAATAGCGCCACATCAATACATCAGAAATAGACATTATTTTACCAAACATTTCTGTTGGGCTATCCGTTATACCAATATAGTTATTAAGCGACTTAGACATTTTCTGTACACCGTCTAACCCCTCTAAAAGAGGCATCATTAAGACCGTTTGCGGTCGTTGCCCCTCTGATTTTTGTAATTCGCGCCCCATTAACAAATTAAATTTCTGATCAGTGCCACCTAGCTCAACATCAGCCTCTAAGGCTACAGAATCCCAGCCCTGAACGAGAGGATACATAAACTCATGAATGGCAATAGATTGACCGCTGGTGTAACGTTTTTTAAAATCATCACGTTCCATCATACGGGCAACCGTCTGACGAGATGCCAGTTTTAACATACCAGCAGCGCCTAGCTTATCCATCCAGGTAGAGTTAAAAGCAACCGTTGTTTTAGCTGGGTCTAGAATTTTAAAAACTTGTTCTTTATAAGTTTCAGCATTTGCCAGCACGTCTTCTCTTGTTAACGCTTTACGCGTAACATTTTTACCGGTTGGATCACCTATCATGCCAGTGAAGTCGCCAATTAAGAAAATAACTTCATGGCCAAGTTGTTGAAACTGACGCAACTTATTAATTAATACCGTATGACCTAGATGCAAGTCTGGTGCTGTAGGGTCAAACCCTGCTTTAATTTTTAGTGGCTTTCCCGTTTTTAATTTTTCTAGTAATTCACTCTCTAGCAAAATTTCTTCTGCACCACGCTTAATTTCAGCAAACGCTTGGCTGACATCAGTCATCGACTTAGCTCCAAAAAATATAATCATAATTTATTGCTCGATTCTACTGCAATAATGCCTTGGGTGAAAAGCCTTAAGTTAATATTTAGGGCAATTGTTCTATTTTTTAATTATTGCAACTTGTTTTTCAAGGAAGAAGTGCCGCTGAGTCCCCGAGATCACTCACCTTTACGGTAATTAAATTTTACTCAAGGCTATTTTTTGATATAGTAAACGATAGCTATCGTATTAAGATACATGAAATTAGGTTGTAGTCTGTTGAAAAACATAAAAAAATTCTATTTACAGTTACCAAAACCGCATAGGGTAATTATTAGCTCATTCAGCATAATTGTGTTGTTGTTACTCCTTATTCCTTCGGAAAAGGCAACAGCCAGTCGTCAATTGACAGATACGTCACTAGAAATAGGTAAACGTTACGCATTAGCTTTACCTGAAGTTGAAGTTGAAGTTGAAGTTGAAGATATCTCCTTAGACACGCCTGCTAGCAATATCGAATCATCAATAAATAAAGAAAATATAACGGCACCTATTAACAGTGAAGAAGAGACACTAACCTGGAAAAAAGCAAAAGTACGCAGTGGTGACTCTCTTGCCAAAGTATTTAAACGCCTTGGCTATAGCGCGAGAACAACATACGACGTGAGCTCAGCAAAAGGTGACTACAGTAAATTATTGAAAAAAATTAATGTTGGTGATGTCTTTCATATAGGCCAAAACGCAGCAGGAGAGCTAGCAGTACTGACCTACCCTTTATCAAAAACAGAAACCTTATATGTAAAACTAATTGATGATGGCAGTTACCAATCAAGTAAAGAAACCAAAACGGTAGAAATTCGAGAAACTATTGCCCACGGTGTTATAAAAAGTAATTTTTGGAATGCTGGTATTGAATCAGGTTTAAACGATGCACAAATAATTAACCTTGCTAATATTTTTGGTTGGGATATCGATTTTGCCTTAGATATTCGTGAAGGGGATAGTTTTCATGTTGTTTTTGAAAATCGATATGTCGATGGCGATCATATAGGTACAGGTAAGATTCTTGCCGCTGAATTTATTAATAAAGATGATCCTTTTCAAGCCATTCGCTTTACAGACGGCGAATATTATTCTCCTGATGGCAGAAGTATGCGCAAAGCTTTTTTACGTGCGCCGGTAAACTTTAGGTATATTAGTTCAAATTTCAAACCAAAGCGTTTTCATCCTATTCAAAAGCGCTGGAAAGCTCATCGTGGTACTGATTACCGTGCAAATAAAGGTACACCTGTTGTAGCTGCAGGTAATGGGAAAGTGACCCATTCAACCTATAACAAATATAATGGTAATTACGTATTTATTCAGCATGGTAATGGCATTGAGACTAAATATTTACACTTTTCAAAACGAAATGTTAAAAAAGGGCAACGGGTAAAGCAAGGTGACGTTATTGGTTATGTCGGCTCAACTGGCATGTCAGAAGCATCACATTTACATTATGAATTTTTACTTAATGGCGTACACCGTAATCCAAGAACGGTAAAGTTACCTGATGCTAAACCCATTAATAAGAAATATGCTGCTGAGTTTTCGGTATTATCAAGCCAACGCTTAATGGAACTTTCAGGCTCTAGACAAGCTTTGTTGGCGATGCAGACGCATTAACCCTCTTTAGCCCAATAATAATTAGCGAGTATAAATGACAAAAGCTACGTTTTATATTGGGTTAATGTCTGGCACTAGTGCCGATGGCATTGACTTAGCCCTTGTTGACTTTACTAGTGGAAGTGCCGAACTAGTTGCTAGTTATTATCAAGCATATGACAATGTCACTCGACAAAAAATCACTGAGCTTTATCTACCCAATCATAACGAAATAGACAGAGCCTTTTCACTTGATATTACTCTTGCCCATCAATTTAGTGAGGCAATAAGTACACTATTAGACAAAGAAAACTTAGTAGCTGCTGATATTATTGCTATTGGTAATCACGGTCAAACCATTCGACATCGCCCAACTCAAAGCTCTGCTATTGAAGCGCCTTTTACTTTACAAATAGGCTGTAATCAAACGTTAGCGGTATTAACCGGCATTAGAGTTATTGGTGACTTTAGAACAAAAGATATTGCCTTAGGTGGACAAGGTGCTCCTTTAGTCCCTGCATTTCACCAATTCTTATTACCTGCCACTGAAAAAGAAACTTTTTTAGTGAATATAGGCGGCATAGCTAATATCACTTTTTTGCCTAAAAAAAACTCGTCTAAAAGTGTATTAGGCTTTGATACCGGCCCAGGGAACGCTCTTTTAGATGCATGGTGCTTTGAACACTCAGGAAAGAGATTTGACAATAACGGCGACTGGGGAAGCTCTGGAACGATTAACCAAGCACTATTAATACAGTTACTAAGTGATGACTACTTTTTGTTATCAGCCCCCAAAAGTACAGGCCGTGAATATTTTACCTTGCAATGGTTAGCGCCCTTTCTCACCCCATTACAAATAAGCGCTGTCGACGTACAAGCAACCCTCACCGCCTTAACTGCTTGTTCTATAGCCGCCGACATTAAAAAAACATCAAATTCAGCAGATGTATATTTATGCGGAGGAGGAATCGATAATAATTTTTGTTATAAGCTTATAAAGCAAGAGCTTAACAACTTCAATGTTAATAAGATACATTCACTAAAGCTGAATAATAACGCACTTGAAGCAATGGCATTTGCTTGGCTCGCATTCGCTTATGACAAAAAAATCTATGGAAATATCCCAGCAGTAACAGGGGCTAGAAAGTCAACAGTACTCGGCTGTGAGTTTTTTGCCTAATTCACTCTAGACCTAAGTAACTTTATCTTTATAATAAAATATTACCTGTTTAAGTAAATATGCTCATTTAGCAGATTAATTGAACTAAACAATCTATTGTAAATCTAAATAACATAGGGTTTATTTATCAATGTCAACACAGCAATTTAGGCGAGGAGGTTCAATGGAATTTCATGATATTCATATTGGTATGAAATGCGGTAGTAAAAAAGGTAGTGGTACAGTCACCTGGATTGACGGTTCAACGCGCACTATTTATATGGCAAATACAGAAGAAAACAATAGCTTTGAAGTGGACTTTGAAGAAATCATAGAAGACCCTCAAGCACATAATAATACTGACGCCTATTATTAATCACTATGGTGACCCATTACATAAAATAAAAAGCCTCTTTTTTAAAGAGGCTTTTTATTCGATAATAAACCTTTATTTCAATAGGTTAACCGCCAACCTTCAAATTGGGTAAGTTAGTATTTGCAATCGTCGATAATACAAGTGAGACCATAAAAAAGAAGAATGTTGTTGCCCCTATCGTCGCTCGAAACACCTCATCATTGTTCTCTGAAAACGTTAAAACTCCGCCAAAAACCATAGCAAGCATAAAACAAATAATGCCAGTAACCTTAGCCAATTTTTGTAAAAAACCTTTTTTAGTTTGTGTTAACTCTGTAGTTATTTCTTTGCTTGTGCAATTTTCGCCATTTTTATGTGCTGACATCGTAGAACTCTCCTCAATGATCAATAACCGTATAATAAAACAACACGTTGATCATAATTAAACACCGCCATTTTTTGTTAAATATAACGGCTAAATATTACATTTTAAATTGTGATAATTGCTGATTAAGCTCGTAAGCTAACTCGAGTAACTGTTCACTTATCTCTTTACCACGTATCGCATCTTTACTTGATTTTTCTGCAACGTCACTAATATTGACAACATTGACATTAATTTCGTCAGCCGCTAAATTTTGTTGCTGTGCTGCACTAGCAATTTGTGTGTTTAAATCATCAAGCTCTGTTATTTGCGACGTTATTTCCACTAATAAACTGGCTACATTCGTTACATCTTCTGCCTTTTCATTTGCCTGCTGACTAACATCATTCATAGAGTTAACCGCATTACTGGCATCGACTTGTAATCCCCTAATCGTTAACTGGATTTGGTCAATAGACTCTCTGGTACGCGTGGCTAATGAGCGTACTTCATCGGCAACCACTGCAAAGCCTCGCCCTTGCTCTCCGGCTCTTGCTGCTTCAATAGCGGCATTCAATGCCAATAAATTGGTTTGTTCGGCAATACTGGTTATTACTTCTAAAACACCTCCTACTTCATGAGTTTTGTCGCTTAATGCAGCTATCATAGCGGTATTATCAATTACCTTATCACGCAATAAACCAATGCCATCTTTAGCATTTTCAACTAATTCCAAGCCTTGCGTTGCTTTTTCTCGTACCGACAGTGAATTCTCAGCGGCGGTTTGAGTATTACGATGTACTTCACTCGCAGATGTATCTAGTTCATTAATTGCAGCGGCTACAGAGTCGGTGCCGTTCTTTTGTTGAAGCACAGCCGCACGCATTAAATTCGATATTTCATCAACACTTTTTGCTGAATCAATTAATTTGTCTGTTGTTGATGAGATGGATAAAAAACTTGTTCTAAATTTTTGCATCATGCTATTCAATGCCACACTTACTGCACCTAATTCATCATCATGATGTACTTTGATTTCTTTGTTCAAATCTAAATTATGTTCTACATCGTTAATGGTTTTTCTAAGTCGTTTGAGGCGACTAAAAATCAATTTTTTTATGGTTAAACTTAATAACCAAAAACTAACAACAGTGATAACTAACTGTAGGATCGCTGCTTGAGTTATAGAACTCATAATTTGCTGGTCAACTTTAGACAGATCATAGGTCACCTTTACCGCGCCTAATATTTCATTTTCTTTGACTTGATGACAGGTTAAACAGTTAGTGCCACGGTAATCTGAACTGGCACGAATAGGCGAAATAAAACTCATCATTCGCTTACCGTCACGTTCAAAAACATCAAACGCTTTAGTGCCGTTTATACCTTGTTGTTCAAAATTACCGACCGCTTTTTGATCAGCAAAACCGTCACCAAAAATAGCCGTTAAAGCAGGCGCTCGAATAATACGTGCCTCAACAATTTCATCTTGGCTCTGTATTTTATTTTGTATTAACTGACGATTTACTATTGTCCCGGTTAACATCATAGTATTTACAGAGTCAAAATAATTAAGTGCTAAACTTTCTAGGTTACGTTCAACAAAATTTTCACTGAGCTCTTTTTCATCATAATAAAAGAATATGACTGTGGTACTTAAGAACGCTATTGCGATAAGTACTAATGCAGCATTAATCTTTACTGCCAATGATAGTGTAGAAAACATTGTGTTCATGAACCCGATAGTTAAAAGTCATTAAAGTGTAAATTATTATCATAATAAAACTTTGATTTACTTTAACAATCGAGCATATATTTTTATCTATTTATAATAAAACCAACCATTTTATAACTCATCTCTTTACTTATTTATTTATTATCTTCATAGATCGAGGGCAATTGTAGAAATGGAATAAAGATGGAAACCGTTAAATACAATCGGAAACTGGAATTATTAAGTTTAAGCGCAGTATCTGCCACAAAGCGGTCTAAATTTACGAATAAAAATCATCCTTCGTAACGATCTCTTTGATACGTTAGCGGACGTTAGTTTTGGCTTATCGAGCAACAAGTTTTCCGACAGAGTGGTTGTTAAAATTTTATAGCTTCATGGGAGAAGAACTGAATTAACTCAATTCAACCAAATAGTATTTCCTCCGTTAAAAAGCGTATTTGAATTTAACAATTATTTAACCTAAGCTAATTTACTTATAACAGGGAGTACATAATGAAATTTATTCTACTACTAGGTATTGGGGCATCAATTTTCTTGGTTGTCGCATGTTCAAATAACGATGCAACCAGGCTTGACGATACACCCGCCTCAATAACAAGCATTCAGCAAATAAAAGAGCCAACATTCGATGCACCTTCAGGTTGGTCGAAAACGAATGATAATAATAGCATTATCTTCACTCCCCCCGAAGGCAATGCCACGCTGGCATTAGTAAATTTATCCTCTGCTCCGAATGCTATAACAGCAGCACAGCTTGCCTTTACAAAAATCGAACCTAATTTTTCTCGTAAGGTAAAACTAGTTACAGAAGAAGCACCTCAGAATGGTTGGGACACTATTAGTGAAATTGAATTTCAAACATCGCCAGCCGAAGAACGTTTGATTTATGCCTATCCTCATGAATATAAGGGGCAATGGTCTGTTATTTTGCTTAATGGCCACTTAGGCACCATTGCAAAAAGAGGAGCTGCTGCAAGGGGAATGTTGGGAAGCCTGACTCGATTTGGGTTTACATCTGAAGATTTATCGGGGCGTACTGCTGCAACTATGGGGCCCGATAAACTAAAGGCTCTCTTAGACTTCGTTAAAACATCAGCCCGAGGTTTATTTGTTCCTGGTGTTGGAGTGGGCATAATACAAAACGGTAAACTTGTTTATTCAGGTGGGGTTGGAGTAAAAAATATTGATAGCGGTGCACCCATTGATGGTGACACGCGGTTTATGATCGCTTCTAACACAAAGGGAATGACAACTTTACTTTTGGCAAAGCTTGTTGAGATGGGTCGTCTCAATTGGAGTGATTCTGTGGTCGAACATTACCCAAAGTTTCGTTTGGGTGATGATCAGACAACAGAAAGTGTACAAATTAAACACCTAGTTTGTGCATGTACAGGATTACCGCGTAAAGATTTCGAATGGGTTTTTAATAACACCCCAGACACACCTGTAACAACTATCTTTGATGATTTAGCAGCAACTGAACCTACGAGTGATTTTGGTGAACTGTACCAATATAATAACCAAATGGCAGCCGCAGCGGGTTACGTTGCAGGTCATTTGTTTTACCCTGAGATGGAAATTGGCGCGGCATATGATCGCGCAATGCAAGAATACATCTTTGATCCACTTGGTATGAACAATACGACATTGGACTTTACTTTAGCGATTAAAGGAAATGTAGCCTCGCCATACGGTGTAGATTATGATGGTACTGTTGTATCAATACCTCAAACAGCATCGTTTGGATTTAATCATACAGTTATTGCTGATCGCCCAGCAGGGGCAGCTTGGTCAACCACAACAGATATGTTGAAATATATTCAAAATGAATTGGCTGCAGGTATTGGACCAAACGGTAACCGTCTTTTTGCGGAAGAGCCTTTATTAGAGCGTCGAAAACCAACTGTCAAGACAGGGGCAAATTCATCTTACGGTATGGGGTTGAGTAATCGAGATATAAGTGGGATTAAAATTGTTCAGCATGGTGGCTCTATGGCAGGATATCTATCACAAATAGTAATTATTCCTGAAGCTAACGTAGGCGCGGTTATTCTTACAAATTCTGATCAAGGAGGACGTTTGCTAGCGCCTTTCGGACGAAAATTAGTTGAACTTTTATATGATGGTAAGTCCGAGGCAGTTGCTACGATCGAGGCTTCTGTAGAGAGTACAAACGCCTACTTAGCCAAAGAACGTGCAGAACTGACTATTCCTGCCGATCCAAAAGTTGTGGCTGATCTAGCACTTCAATATCACAGTCTAGAGCTTGGTACTATCGATATTCGTCGTGAGAACGGCTCTACAATATTAGATACAGGGATTTGGTCTGCGCCTTTGGCTACAAAGAGCAATGATGATGGAACAATGTCTCTTATAGTGACGGAAGGAGCGGCTCGTGGTTATGTCGATTTAATTATTGGCATAACAGATGGTAACCGCACTCTTAGTCTCTTAGATTCTCAGCATAGCTATATTTTTACAGAAGTAAATTAATATAGTTCATCAACAATGAGTGAGGGTCGCTTCACTCATTGTTGACATTAGTATTTAGGGGAATAGATTAAATCACACTGAAATCGAACAAGTTTTAATAAAAGGCCAATGGCTGCTCAAGGTTCTAGATTGCTATTTAAGAGTCGAATGCCTTCGGCATAATGAGCTTAAACAGCCTCACAAATCAGCAAAAAATTTCAGTTAGTATTACCATAAATATGATCAAGGATGCACAAAAGATAATGTCGGCTTATGGCTATCAGTTGCCCTAAAGAATAAACAGTAGTTAACGTCAACAATGCCGACTTTTCTGACTGTAATACTAAAATATAATCATAATAAGAAACAGACAGTTCGCGTTTGAATAGATCTGATAAGGCGTCTTTTTTGTTGCAGAAAACTTTATAAAGCATCTAATGAAAACATACCAACAGAGTCTACTTTTAGTCAAAGCATCAACAGATAAACAACGTTACCAGCAGGTTTGCCTGAGCGCTAACAAAACTTAACT
The DNA here is from genome assembly GCF_014077245.1 of Colwellia sp. BRX8-9. Classification (NCBI taxonomy): domain Bacteria; kingdom Pseudomonadati; phylum Pseudomonadota; class Gammaproteobacteria; order Alteromonadales; family Colwelliaceae; genus Colwellia; species Colwellia sp. BRX8-9. The sequence goes on along the minus strand of NZ_JACGVN010000021.1, from coordinate 28,185 downwards.
TGACGTCACATTATATTAAAGCCAGTGCTCTTCCATCTTGAATTGAAAGTATTGTTAAACTTAAGGTTTGCTTGTTCAAATAGATCAGCCGTTAGTGATGATAAGTTTAAGATGTTTGTGGCAGAATTCATTCGATGTCTCTTTTGGCTTTTTACGTTGTCTAGTTAACAAGTATTTACCACATTGAGACATCACTTATTTAAAATCATCGTCTTATTATCATTGTTTTATTATATTTGAATCACGAAACTTGAGTTGATTTTATACAAAAATGTTTAGTTGTTATTTTAAACTTATCATACGACCTTTTTACGTTGATCTGCTAAGCCCATGGCGAGTATAAAAGGGTTTTCCTTTTGCTGCGCTATAAAATTAGCTTTGCTTTGTAAATTAAGCCAATGATGGCTGATCAAACTCTGCGCTACTGCGCCACCTAAGGTAGCACCTGGGCCCAGAATAATAAGCTTATCGGGCGCAAACTCTTTAATGGCTACCTCGATCGCTTTTGAAAAGTTATAAGGTTCTACCACTTGTGTATTAAGCGTGTAGTTATGTAATTGCTCAACATCGCAACTATAAGGTTGCCACACTTGCCCTAAGCCATCAATTAACGGTATTTCAGGGGCATTAAACAGTTGTGCTGGCAATAGTTCCACCGCCCGCTTTGAAACATCACTTAGCAGCGGCGTATGAAAAGCCGCATGGTTAAATAAATTCATTGGATAACGGTCTTGCACCACAGGTAGTAACGCTTCTAACGCTTTCAAACCGGCCTTGTTACCACCAAATACTATATAACCACCTAAATTAATCGAGACATAAACTTCACATTCACTTTGTTGATTTGCTTGTGCTAACCATTGCATAACCTTGTGTTCTTGCTCTCGCTCAATATTCCACTCATCGTTAATGATTGGATATATCATTTGTCCGCCAATCACACCTTTTGTCATCATCGAGCCCATGGTATTAATTAGCTTAATAGCTTGTTTGGGCTTTAATGCGCCAGCAACCGCTAATGCTATATACCAACCCATGGAGTTGCCAGTAACCGCGACAATGTCAAACTCGTCTTTATTAATGGCTTGATAATCTGATAACGCACAAGCATAAATAAGTGCCGAAGCATTTTCACCAGCAGTATGGGTACGCATACTGTAATTTTCCATACCATCAAGTTCAGAAACTTTCATTTGCCCTTGGCTGTCGCGAAAATCATCAATTAGAGAAACTATTTCGGTTTTATCGCTATGCAAACGCTGTAAATATCCTAGTTCTTCTTTATTGTAGGTACCTCGGCCAGGGCAAATAACTACCGCTCTTTGCTTTTTCTTATTCATGGCTTTTACTAGTGCTTTATCGGTATTTTTTATTGACGAACTCATTGGCAAATCTCCTTCGCAGCATCGACAATATTCTTAACCGATGGTAATACCTCATAGGCCGCAGCGCCTAGAGGAATAAAGCTATCACTGGCGGTAACGCGTTTTATTTTAGGACATTCACTTGTTTTCTCATGAATTAAAGTCACTAGCGCTTCACTAATTGAGCCCGTTTGACGACATTCATCAACAATAAGCACATGCTCACAATCATTCACTTGCGCCAAAATACCTTTTTCATCTAATGGTGCTAACCAACGTAAATCAACAACACGTGCATCAATACCCTGCTCTGCTAATTTTGCTTGTGCTTGGCGCGATAAATAATTGCCATTGCCATACGTTAAAATACACAGTTGTTTACCTGAGCCAGCAACCTTAACGCCTAAATCGATACTGCTGTCTGCCAATTCAGGAGGCTGATACTCAAAGGTCCATAAACCATCACCTTCTTGGTGTAGGTCTTTCGCCATGTACAACGCTATTGGCTCTAAAAATATCACCATACGTTGTTGCTCTTGCGCTAAACGCACACTAGCGCGCATCATTTCAACTGCATCGGCACCATTTGACGGACAAGCGATGATTAATCCTGGAATATCGCGAAAAACGGCAAAAGAGTTATCATTATGAAAATGACCACCAAAACCTTTTTGGTAGGCCAAACCCGCAATGCGGATCACCATGGGATTAGTAAATTGCCCATTTGAGAAAAACGGTAATGTCGCCGCTTCGCCACGAATTTGATCTTCAGCGTTGTGCACATAAGCTAAAAATTGAATTTCAGGGATAGGTAAAAAACCGTTGTGAGCCAAACCAATAGCGGTACCTAAAATCGTTTGCTCATCTAACAAGGTATTAATCACCCGGCTTTTGCCAAAACGTTCACATAACTTTGCCGTAACGTTATAAACGCCGCCTTTTTTGCCAATATCTTCACCGCACATAACAATACTGGGATATTCAGCCATCAAGTCCATCAATGCCCAGTTAATCAATTTTGCTAAATGCTGTTTTTTAGGTAGGTTATGTTTCTCATGTTTAAAAATTTCTGCGCGAGTTTTATCGCTAACTAACACCGAGCTTCGTGCTTTAGTAACGTTAGGTATAATGCTTGCCATTACGGCATCAGCACTGGTCAGTTTTTCCTTGCTAGCGGCATTTTCAGCAATAACCTCAATGCGCTTTTCAACGTCTTGATAAATATCGATTAGCTCTTCAGTCGTTAAAATATTGTTTTCTAAGATAATGCGCGCGGTGTGTAATAAAGGATCTTGAAACTCTGTTGCCGTAATGTCAGCCATATCACGGTAAACAAACTCAGCATCAGAGCCCGCATGCCCCAAAATACGCACAGTGCGGATATGTAAAAACACGGGTTTACGCAATTCTCGAGCAATTCGCTCTGCTTCTTTTGCGGTTTTATAGGTATCTAAAATATTTAAGCCATCACAATAGAGGTAAGTTAAGCCGGCTCTATTTTCATAATTAGCGGCGATCCAGCCTTCTGGTGTAGCCGTTGAAATACCAATACCATTATCTTCACAGACAAAAACAATTGGCATAGGTATAGACTGATAAGCCGCCCAAGCTGTGCTGTTAATTGCCCCTTGTGTAGTGGAGTGATTCGATGAAGCATCACCAAAGTTACAAATAATGACGCCATCGTCTGGGATCTCACCTTTATGCGCTAAACGTTTTGCTAACGGAATGCTATATGCAGCGCCCATCGCTTTAGGCAAATGCGACGCTATGGTACTTGTTTGTGGCGGAATAGAGAGCGCTTTACTACCAAGCACTTTATGACGACCGCCAGAGATAGGGTCATCTTTTGATGCAGCAAATGACAATAGCATGTCATATAAAATCGTTTGTCCTGGTACTTGCTTACTTCGCTGAATAACAAACGCACCGCTGCGATAATGCAAAAATGCCATATCTGTCGGACGAAATGCCTTAGCATAAGCAGCATTACCCTCATGACCTGAGCTACCAATAGTATAAAAACTTTGACCTTTTTTCTGCATCACACGTGATTGCAAATCAAGGTGGCGACTCATTACTTGGGTTTCAAATAGATCAATAACTTCAGCTGAACTTAATCCAACATCACTAGGAGTTAAAGCACAAGTTGATTCAGGCAAAGTTTGGGCGCGAACAAAGTTAATAAAGTTTTCTTTCACCAGCTGATTACGATCAGACATGATATCTCCACGGGGAATTATTATTATTATTGTGGTTTAAAACTAATGCTATAGGGCTACATAAAGCATCAAAAAAAGCATAAATAAAAGGCGTATCAAATACGCCTTATTCAGTGTTTTAGTAAAATGCTTGTAAACCAGTTTGTGCTCTACCTAGTATCAGGGCATGCACATCATGTGTACCCTCATAAGTATTAACCGCTTCAAGGTTCATCATATGACGAATAATATGAAACTCATCAGCAATACCGTTACCACCGTGCATATCACGAGCCATGCGAGCAATTTCTAATGCTTTACCACATGAATTACGTTTGATCAGCGATATAGCTTCTGGTGCTAATTGATCCGAATCCATTAAACGACCCACTTGTAAGCAAGCTAATAATCCCGTGGTGATATCGGTTTGCATATCGGCTAATTTTTTCTGAATTAACTGTGTTGCCGCCAAAGGACGACCAAATTGTTCACGGTCTAGTGTGTATTGACGAGCACCATGCCAACAAAATTCTGCAGCGCCTAAAGCGCCCCAAGCAATGCCATAGCGTGCTTTGTTCAAACAACCAAATGGGCCTGATAAACCTTTAACATTTGGTAAAATATTATCGCTAGGTACAAAAACGTTATCCATAACGATTTCACCGGTAATGGATGCTCGTAATGAAAATTTACCTTCAATTTTTGGTGCACTTAAACCTTCCATGCCTTTTTCTAAAACAAAACCACGAATCACACCATCAAGTTTGGCCCAAACCACAAAAATATCTGCCACGGGAGAGTTTGTGATCCACATTTTATTACCCGTAATGCGATAACCGCCATCAACCGCAGTAGCATGTGTAGTTAAGCTACCTGGATCTGAGCCTGAATTAGGCTCAGTTAAACCAAAACAACCAATGTATTCACCAGACGCTAGTTTAGGTAAATATTTCATCCGTTGCTCTTCACTACCATAAGCATAGATTGGATGCATAACTAAAGATGATTGCACGCTCATCGCACTTCGATAACCACTATCTACACGCTCAACTTCTCGTGCAACTAAGCCGTAAGTAACATAATTCACGCCTGCACAGCCATATTTTTCAGGTAATGTAGCGCCTAATAAGCCCAGTGCACCTAGTTCGCGCATAATTTCAACATCAAACACTTCATTTCGGTTAGCCATTAATATTCTTGGCATTAGTTTTTCTTGGCAATATTGATGCGCACTGTCACGGATCATTCGCTCCTCTTCAGACAATAAAGATTCCAATAAAAGTGGATCTTGCCATTTAAATGAGGGACGGTTTGCACTGCTTGAATGAGACATGAAATTACCTGTTAAGCTGAGAAATAATTAAGTGCAAAAATAATAAGCAAATACTAGCCAAAGTTAAAACATTATTTTCCTTTAACTGATATAGTTTAAAGCTATACCTAGGTTGACTAAGTTTATTATGGATTTAAAATCACTCAATTATTTTATTACAGTCTATGAGTTAAAAAGTTTTAGTGCTGCTGCAAAAGCGTGTTTTATTGCCCAGCCTTCAATATCTGCAGCAATAGCACAACTTGAACAACAACTGAAAGTAAAACTTTTTATTCGCCATGCACGTGGTGTAACGCCTTCAGAGCAAGGTAAAAAACTATTTCCATTGGCCAAACAGCTGTTAGGGCAAGCAGGTGCAATAAAAAACGTTTTTTCAGAAAAAACCCATAAGCAACCTTTTAACTTAGGCGTTACCCGCGGCTTAGGTGTTGAACGTATGAGCTTATTATTAAAAGAATTCACCTCAGCAAACCCTTCTGTCGAACTGACTTTAGTGCCACATACTGAAAATGTTGATGCACGTATTATTCTAAAAGATGAATTACAGGAAAATGAGCAGTATATAGACATGTGGCATGAAGATTATTTACTTGCCGTTCCTTATGATCATATATTTGCCCTCGAAGATACCGTCACAATTCAACAGTTAGATGGCTTACCTTTTATTCAGCGAATGCCTTGCAGTGCTTGGGATCATCTACAAGACACTTTAGCGATCGCCGGTATTAGTCTCGACGTACGAGCAAAAATCACTACCATAGATTATGCACTTGGCTTGGTACATGCTGGTTTAGGCTGCGCATTCTTACCCGCACACAGTGAAATTATTAAACGCAGTGACGTGGTCTTTAGGCCAATAGTCGGCTTACAACTCACACGAGAAATTGTATTGGCATACACAACATCGTCAAAAGCCATCAATAACTTAAAGCGTTTAGCTCATAAACATGCCCATTAGACATTACTGATAATGGAGCAGATCCCTCTGTTTTTATAGATAGCTCATTGAACAGCGCGCCATATAAGCTAAAGTTTTGAGCAACTTTCTAACAAAGTAATGAAAATTTTCCAGCTAATCAGCTATGTCTTAACAGACTAAGAGTATTAGCATTAGTTAAAACTGATTAAAAAAATCTAAGTAAATTAATTTTGATCATCGTCGCTATTGCCACAAAGAAGACCAAATACTGAAACTAAAAAGCAGCCTTTTAAAGACTGCTTAGTGCCATGGGCTGTCATTAGGGTAAGTATTTTGAATACCGATCGAAATCGGCATACGAGCCAGTGTAACGTATGGTCACTTTGTCATCACTTTCATAGCAGATATCTTTGCTATTTATTATGTTTTTATAGTTAACACGTGATCTAACTAACACGTCATTAACAAAAGTATCAGCAAAACCATAGAGATTAGGCGAAGAGAAATAATCAAACATATTACAGACTTCATTTTCAGGGATCCCTTCATAAACAAGAGAAATTCCTATATGGTCACTTGAAATAGTAATATTATCGTCATAACCGTGACTAATTATTCCCTCTTTGACTGAATAAAGATCATCAATCAGTTTTTGTTCAATCGCAATTTGATTATTAATATTCTTATTTTTACTGCGGTTATAATATACGCTTATGCTTTCCGCTAACTGAAACCTTTTTCTTAGTTCATTATGTAGTTTATTTTCTGATGAAACATCAAAATTAATAAAAATAGTGACCGCAACTAGTAGGGAGGTAGCCGTTCCCCCCAATGTGATAACCTTTTTTTTGTTGAATAAGTTTTTCTCTAAATAGAGTGCAAAAAATTTAGCTGTAATAAAACCAGTGGCACTTGATATAGAAAAAATCTTTAAATACAATAAAATAAAAATAACGTCATAACCGTAAAAGTGACCAAGAAATAATTTCACAACTATAAATGATGATATCCATGAGATGAGCACTAAGATGATAAATATCTTTGGGGAGTCAAGGTAGGGGAAAGCCGCGATAAAGAATAAAATGCTGAAAATAGGAAACCAATAATGTAATACTATATTGTCAGGTACAACATGCTGCGCTAGGGTGGCTAAAGAAAAAAAAGCAATAAAAATAAAATTTATTTTACTTCTCTGAATAATGCTACCCATTTTTATAACCGTCAGCTAAAGCTAAATAATGATTAAACTCATCTGCAACAGATATATTGTAAACACATTTTAATTTAAAGTTTTTCATTTGAAATCCCTATCATTCTATTTAATCCAATTTCCGCTTATCGCTCTAAGAAGACATTAAGTTTTTCAACTCGTTATGTCAACTAAGCGCTCGCAGAAGACGTTAACACAGTTATTTCATGATGTGTTTCGAATGATTATTAAGGTTCAATTATGGCAGTTGAAGACAGGTTCCAACTTTATTTAGAGTGTTTTTTGGTGCTTTTTTAATAGATAAAGCTTACTGCAACATTTGTTTCGATCTTTATTCACAAAAGCACATTTGTACTCAACGGCATAAGTAGCTTGCATGGGATTTTTGTTTCGATCTTTATTTAGCTTCTACAACAATAATAAAAATTTTAGACTAAAGACAAAAAACCCAACAGTTACGTTGGGTTTGATTGAGTTCTAGTGACTAAATTGGCACTTTAAGACTGATTGTTCGTTAGAACGGGATATCATCATCAAAATCAATCGTTGGCTCTTGAGGGTTAACTTTAGGAGCTGATTGCTTTTGTTGTCCTTGATTTGCAAAACCACCTTGCTGCTGTGGTGCTTGTTGTGAATAACCGCCTTGCTGCTGTGGTGCATTGAAGCCACCTTGTTGCTGTGCTGGTGCATAAGCAGGTTGTTGACTTTGTTGTGGCGCTTGCTGAGAGTAACCACCTTGTTGCTGTGGTGCTTGTTGCGGAGCCTGCTGTGATGATTGCCCAGAAAAGCCACCTTGCTGCTGTGAAGCTTGACCAGCGAAACCGCCAGCTGACTGACCGCCAGAACCTTGACCACGTGAGTCGAGCATTTGCATAGAGCCATTAAAGCCTTGTACAACGATTTCAGTGGTGTACTGATCTTGGCCCTGTTGGTTTGCCCACTTACGCGTTTGTAATGAACCTTCGATATATACTTTCGAACCTTTTTTAAGGTATTCGCCAGCAATCTCAGCTAATTTTCCAAACATAACAACACGATGCCATTCTGTTTTTTCTTTCTGCTCGCCAGTTTGCTTATCTTTCCAGGTTTCAGAAGTTGCAATAGTAAGATTAGCAACGCCGCCACCGTTAGGCATAAAACGTACTTCTGGGTCTTTACCTAAATTACCTAAAATGATTACTTTATTAACACCGGCCATGAAAAAATCCTATCTTTGTGCGTAAATATTTTATTTACTGATTTACGTTATCGACAAACATAAAATAATTTATCGATGCAATTTTAAAAAGTGGCAATTATTCTATCACTGTGAGTAAAAAATTTCTTTGAGTTTCAGTGCATTTTTAAGTTTATTTTTTGATTATTTTAAACCGACATTATTCTTCTGGAAAAAGGTGAGCCTTCATTTCTATTTTTATCTGCTCAGGTATTTTTAAAGACGATTGATTTTCAAAACAAAAGTGAACCATAACGGCAGTTCCTGACGCGCACTTTTTATTTTTTTGCCACGCTTCTTGGTAAACAGTAAACGATGACCCACCTATACGACCTATATAGGTGCGGATTTCAATTTCTTCACCATAGTAAAGTTGAGCATGGAATTCCACATCAATTTTAGCCAGAATTAACTGCCAATTTTTTGTATCTAATGCGGGCATAAAAAATCGAAAGACAGGATCTCTAGCGCCTTCAAACCACACAGGTAACAAGGTATTATTTATATGGCCTAGCGCATCGGTATCGCTAAATCTTGGCATTAATTTTTCACTGAACATAAACATTTTCCACAGATTTTAAGTGAGCTTATTTTACATACTTTTTCATTGTGTTGAAGTGTACAAGCGAAGTTAATAGAATATAAGCTATTGCTATGGTATTTTCATTATCAATATTTATTGAAGCTTATCAAACTATGACTGACTTTATAGAACTATACCCTAACGCCCTTTCTCCAGAGTTTTGTAAAAAATTCATTCATGATTTTGAAAGGAGTCCGCATAAAAACCAAGGACGTACCGGTGGTGGCGTAGATACTAGTAAAAAAATTAGCCAGGATATTTATTTAAATCAGCATGCTGAATTTCAGCCGGCACTGGAAACCATTTTACAAGCCTGTATTACTCATATCACTGAGTATGTGAGCAAATACTACTTTAGCTTGATCAGCAGTATTTCTTTAACCGTACAGCACCCCGTAACAAAGCAGCCCGTACAACTAACCGCTGATAACTTTGAAGAGGTAGGTAGACCTAATTTAGTCAATTTAATACAGTATTTATTTAGGCTCGCCCCGATTAATGCCCAAAAATATTTACAGGGTAAAGGCAATTATAATTATTGGCATTCTGAAATATTTCCACAGCTTGGTGATAATAATGCCTTGCACAGAAACTTGCTTTTTCTTATATATTTAAATGATGTCGAAGAAGGTGGTGAAACTGATTTTTTCTATCAAGAAAGAAGTGTTAAGCCAAAAGCTGGCACTATGGTTATTGCTCCTTGTGGCTTTACTCATACCCACAGAGGCAATGTACCTGTGTCATCAGATAAGTATGTGTTAACGTCATGGATGCTATTTAATCCCGCAGATAAAATTTACACCCCACAACCTTAGCAAAAACATACCCGTTTCACTTCATCATGCCTATGACATGCCGAAGTGAACGGCTATTATCTATTTGCTTATAAAAATAGTTTCAGTAATCGGTCTATTTGAGCCATTCTTAATTTTTTTAACAGTTTTTTAGGTTTTTCTGGGTACTGATCTTGTGACTCGAGTTGCAAGTAACTGCTAATTAATGTCGTATGTTGATTAATAACTGCCAGTTCATCAGTGAGCGTAGGTAATAAGTTTTGCTTGGCATCGTCAATTAATAAACCATTTTCTAGATCTAAGCCCCAAGCCCGTGGATTAAGATTATTACCAGTCAAAATATGCCAGCGTTCGTCAGCAACTATGCCTTTTAAATGAAAACTATTACTTTCGTGCTTCCATAAACGCACTTTCAGTAGCTTGTTATCAATGTATTTTTGTTGTCTTTTCAAAAATGCCTTTAATAAGGTTTCATAAATATAAGGAATAATACCTATTGTTGAAAATTTATCTTCATCCGCAATAAAAAAATCATTGGCTTTTTTATCGCCAATAATAATAGTCACTTCAACGCCACGCTTTAGCGCTGAACGTAAATCTCGCATAACCGGCTTCGGTAAATTAAAATAAGGGGTAAAAATCAGTAAATTTTTCTTTGATAAACGAATCGTTTCGCGGATCTGTTGATTAAGTTGATTTTTTCTCCGGCCAAAACCAATCAGCGGCACAACAGATAATTCACCTGCTAAAGATTCAGGTTTTTGGGCATAGAAGTTAAAACGTACCGTTTTTAATAGCGCTTTTAGCTTAGATATTGTATTTTTTATTTGTAATTTATTAGGTAAAGTTGCCACATTTAATTGCGGCGAGAATTCACTCTTAACAAAGGTTTGTTGAAGGAATTGACAAAAACTTTCACACAACGCCGGTGATTGAATTTGGTAATAACGGTCTAAACGATATTTTTCAGCTTGGTGCAAATAGATATCATTAATACTCGCCCCCGTATAAAGTAAAGTATTATCAAAAATCATGCCTTTAAAGTGCCAAACGCCCATTAACTCTTTACGTTTAACCGGCACACCGTACACGGCAATACTTTCACTGTATTGTGAGGCTACTTCAAGATAAAAATCGCGATTACCTTGCCCTGATTTATCACCAATTAGACCCCTTTGCGCGCGATGAAAATCAACAAACACTTTAATATCTAAATGAGGGTTAGTTTGCTTTGCTTGATATAGGGCATGTAGCACTTGCTGACCAGCCGCATCATCTTGTAAATATAAAGCCGTTATATAAATACGTGATTGCGCACTTTCAATTAATCGAACTAAGGCGGTAGCATATTGTTTTGCGCTTGATAGCACCGTAATATTTTCAGCTAAAAGAGGAATACCCGCTAATACTTTATTCATTCAGGAAATCCACTTAATTTATGAACACATTGGTTTAACGGGCAATAATACCTTATTTGTTCAAACAGTCACTTTATTTCGATAAGTCATCGAGTTTAAATTGCGACAGTTGCTGTGTAAGGTGGTCAGCCAGTGTTAATAAATTTTCCCCTGCGCCGGCTGCATCTTTTGCTGATTGCATAACTAAGTCTGCGTCTTGGGCAATACTTTGGGTATTTTCTGCCATTTCTTTTACCATAACACCTTGCTGATTAACGGCGGTTGATATTTGTAAGGTCGCACCAACAATGTCTTCAACATTATGCGTAACCTCTGTAAAAGTGGTTTTGACGAGTGTGGTTTTATCAACACCTTGTTTAGCCATTGCAACACCTTGGTGCATTGCTTCAACAGACCGACTGGTGCCTGATTGTAACAAGGCAATTATACGTTGAATTTCGGCTGTAGAGTCTTGAGTTCGACTGGCTAACGTTCTCACCTCATCAGCAACAACAGCAAAACCACGTCCCTGCTCTCCAGCACGTGCTGCCTCGATAGCCGCATTAAGTGCCAACAAATTGGTTTGATCGGCTATTTCTTTTATGACATTAACAAACTGACCAATGTCATGGCTATATTTTGCCAATTCATCAATAAGGCCTGCAGACGTATTAACCTCTTCTGAAATATTATTAATGGCTTGTGCCGTGTCACTAATAATATGACCACCTTGATTAACGTGCTCGCTGGTTTGTTCCGTTAATTGCAGTGTCGCTTCAGTACTGTCGCAAATCACCTGAACCGAGCCACTAACTTCATTGATAGACCGCACGACGGAGTGTGTGTTTAGCTGTTGCTGGGCAATACTGTGCTTCATATGATCGGTGAGTTGATGAATGTTGTTTCCGAAGCGCGTAATTTGCTAATGTCATCACTAAAGATGGTCAGTAATTGGCGTATTTTTCTTTGCATTTGACTGAAATTTTTAGCAATATCACCAAGTTCATCAGACGCGTTAACCCTTAACGCCTGAGAAAAGTTACCGCTACCTAAATACTCAGCCGCTTGGTTGATGGCATTAACATTATTAATTAAGGAATAATAAATCCCCATGAGTAAGTAGCCAATCACCACAATAACAACTATTAATACTATCGCTAAAATCCAAAGAGTTTGCTCACTCTTCTGCGTTAGGGTATCAATTCTTGTTAATAACAAATTGTCACTAGTTTTTAACAAACTTTCAGCCAATTGATAAACCGTTTCGGCTAATTGTGTCGCTTGCTGTTGAGTTAACGATATTCTATCTGGGTCGATCATCTGTTGATGTAATTTTTGCTGGTATTCATCAAGTTGTAGATTAAAGTCGGCGTGTTTAGGCAAGTATAAAGACAGTTCATCATTAGCAACACGCTCTAGCTGTACGGTTGTTTTGTCAAGTTGTACTTGTAGTTCATCAAGACGTTTATCAAGCGCGATTACAGGAGTGTAATTTTCTGCATTAAAGCCATTGGTAATAATTTGAGCACTGATTGATTCAGTCCGTTTTAAATATTCTAATAAGGCGGGAATTCGTTGGCTACTTGCCTCAGCTAAGTAAAAGGCTATCGCGTCATTTTCTCTGGATAAGCCACTTAAGGCGGCAAGGCGTTCTCGAATCGATAAGCTTTGCTCGTAAATTGCTTGGTAAGCCTCAGTTTGAAGGGAGATTTCTTTTTCTCGTAAACCTTGCCAAGCCTGTAACAATGCAGAAGTTGAAATATCTCTAGGTAAGTTTAATTGTGAAATTTTATTGGTAACTGTACTCGATTTAACTTGTTGAAAGCGACTATCGGCTATAGCTTGCTCTAGTGTTACTGCTTGCTGTATTTGTGTTAGCCCAATTAATTGCTCTTCATGTTGTGTTATCAAAGCACTTTGCTCTTGAACTATCCACCATGAACCAAGAAAAACAGGTAGAAAAAACATACCCGCTAAAAGAATAAATTTCGCTTTAAAACGTAAAGCATTAGAAAGTGAGATTGCAGGTTTTAGAAATGCAGACATAATTACTCTTATTTTTATGGGTTAACTGTTATGCGAATATAACTACATAACAGTTGACCATAAACAGAGTTGCTTTCTTTCAATTATTATTTATATCTTCAACAAGTCGGCGAGCACTTACTGTTAGATGATAGCGGCCAGCTCTGCAGCTTGGCGTATCGCTCTTTTCGCATCTAATTCAGCAGCAACTTTAGCACCACCAATTAAGTGTAGTCCTTGCTCCGCACCCTTGATGCTTTCTAATTTATTATATAAACCACGTTGTGATTCTTGCCCTGCACAAATAATAACATGGTCAACATCTAGTACTTGCTCTATACCATCAATTTCAATGGTTAAACCGGCATCATCTATTTTCTTGTAACTGACCCCAGCTAACATTTTTACACCATTATTTTTTAAGGTAGCTCTGTGGATCCAACCTGTTGTTTTCCCTAACCCTGCACCGACCTTAGTCGACTTCCTTTGTAATAAGTGAATATTACGTGATGTCTTTTCAATAGGCTCTACTGCCGATTTGTCCAGCAAAGCACCATTACCCTGATAACTTTGATCTACGCCCCAGCTCTTTAACCATTTTTCTTTGTTGTTCACGAGAGGACTTTTTTCGTGTTCTTCCGCTAAGTAAACCGCAACATCAAACCCAATACCTCCAGCGCCAATAATGGCAACATTTTTTCCTATGGGTTGTTTATCACGTAGTACATCTAAATAATTTTTTACTTTTTCATGCTCAATACCTTCTATATCGAGTTTTCTAGGTAAAATACCCGTTGCAACCACTATTTCATCAAAGCCAGCATTTGCTAGCGTTTCGGCAGTCGCTTCGGTTGATAAATGTAGCTTAATATCGAGTAAGTTAATTTGCTTATTAAAATATCTAATCGTTTCATAAAATTCTTCTTTACCTGGTACTTGCTTAGCAAAGTTAAATTGACCGCCAATTTCACTAGCACGGTCAAAAATTTCAATTTTATGACCTCGTTGTGCAGCATAGACACTAAAAGCTAAACCAGCAGGGCCAGCGCCTACAACAGCGATACGTTTATTTTTTGACGCTTTAGCGAAGGTGAGTTCTGTTTCATAACATGCCGTTGGATTAACTAAACAAGAAGCACGTTTTTGCTGAAAAACATGGTCTAAACAGGCTTGATTACAACCAATACAAGTGTTGATTTCATCACTTTTATTTTCCATCGCTTTTTGGACAAATTCCGCATCAGCTAAAAATGGTCGCGCCATTGAAACCATATCGGCCTGTCCTGATGATAAAACTTCTTCAGCGACCTCTGGGGTATTTATGCGGTTAGTTGTCACCAATGGAATAGAAACTTCTTGCTTCATTTTCTCTGTGATCCAAGTAAATGCAGCACGTGGTACCGAAGTAGAAATGGTAGGAATGCGCGCTTCGTGCCAGCCAATACCGGTATTGATTAATGTCGCCCCAGCCGCTTCAACCGCCTTTGCCATGGTAACTACATCGGCCCAGCTATTACCTCCATCAACAAGATCTAGCATCGACAATCTAAAGATAAGGATGAATTTTTCACCCACTTTTTCTCTAACAGCTTTAATGATGTCAATGGCTAAGCGCATACGGTTTTCAACGCAGCCTCCCCATTCATCGGTTCGTTTATTAACGCGTACACATGAGAACTGGTTAATTAAATAACCTTCAGAACCCATAATTTCAACACCATCGTAGCCTGCACGTTGTGCTAATAATGCTGAATGGGCAAAGTCTTTAATGGTGCCTTTAATTTGACGAACTGACATCGCAGCGGGTGTAAATGGATTTATCGGTGACTTAACTTTACTTGGCGCAAAGCTAAATGGATGATAAGAATAACGACCGGCGTGCAACAACTGCAAACAAATTTTTGTTGGATACTGATGAACTGCTTCAGTAATTTTTTTATGTTTAGCGACGTGCCAAAACTTACTGAGTTCACAGCCCATAGGTGTTAGGCGCCCGCGTGCGTTGGGGCTAATACCACCGGTAACAATTAAGCCGACACCACCTTTAGCTCGAGCTTGATAAAAAGCAGCCAATTTATCAAAGCCGCCCTTT
Organism: Colwellia sp. BRX8-9; assembly: GCF_014077245.1. NCBI lineage: Bacteria > Pseudomonadati > Pseudomonadota > Gammaproteobacteria > Alteromonadales > Colwelliaceae > Colwellia > Colwellia sp. BRX8-9. The sequence continues at coordinate 13,051 of NZ_JACGVN010000021.1, read as the reverse complement.
TCTTCTTCAAGTCCAGTGTGCATTGAGCCCATGAGTGTACGATTTGCTAAGGTGGTAAAACCCAAATCTAATGGGGCTAATAAGTTAGGAAAGGCGCTATTGGCTGTGCTAATTGTCATAGTAGTTCACTTTTTCGGGATTATTTTTATGGTCAAACCAGTTATTATCATTATAAAGTAGACGTTTATAACGATAAATTCAAGTACTATTTTGACAGCTGTCAGATCAAAAATATATTTACTAAAAATTTCAAGCAAGTATGCTGAGTATGATGAAAAAACAGATAATAATTAACGATATCCTTGCCCATTTATCAGCAGAATTGTCTGCGATAAAAACAGCAGCAAATAATGCTCACTTAGCCGCCACTGATGATCAGTCGGTCGCAGAAACTCAATACGATACGCTTGCTATTGAAGCTAGCTATTTAGCGGAAGGTCAATCTAGACGTGTCCATGATATCCAACAAGCTAAACAAGCCATTGAACGGTTTGTTATTTACAACTTTGAGGAAAGAATGCCTGTTTCAATAGGCGCCTTAGTACAGATAACACCAGAAAAAGGTGGAGATAAATGGTTTTTTATTGCGCCGGCCGCAGGAGGCTTTCAAGGCGTATTAAATAGAAAGCCCTATACCGTTATTACACCAAACTCACCGATGGCAAAAGCATTAATAGGTAAGTCTATTGATGATGATGTTGCGTTAACAATAGGCACTAGTAAGCAATATTACCTGGTTAGTGGCGTTTATTAATAGTGGTATTTAACAGCTTTGTCTCTGCTGAACTTGCCTATAAGGAGATAAGCAAATTCAGCAGATGATTTGTCACTATGGGTTCAAGGCAGCTTTGATATCAGCCAAGTTCACCACTTTATCATCAACCTTAAGGTAAACAACCGATTCTTCTTGCACCAATATCGCTTCGATAACCCCAGGTAATTCAATTAATTTTTCGGCGACTTCATTGGCTTTTTCTTGGCAATCAATGCTGGTGGTGAAAGTATAACTTTTTGATTTTTGCAGTGGTTTCATGCTTATAGCACCAAAAAACCATAATAAAGTGATCAATGACATTACTAAAAATATCGCTTGTTCCCCAAATTGGCTGGCAATAATGCCGCCAATAATACCACCGGTAAAAGCACCTAAAAATTGACTACTCGAATAAATACCCATCACACTGCCTTTTACGCCAGCCGGAGCAATGCGTGACAAAATAGATGGCATAGTTGCTTCTAGATAATTAAAGGCAGTAAAAAACATCACCACCAATAACACTAACGTCCAAAAGCCAAGCGGTAAATACCACAACAGTAATAACGAGGCTGCCAGTAATAAGATAGCCGCTGAAAACATCTGTTTTTCTTTTTGCTTTTTAATCGCAATAATCATAAAAGGTACCATCAAAAAGAAAGAACCTAACAAAGCGGGTAAATATAATTGCCAATGTTGCTCTAGCGCTAAACCACTGGCAACAAACTGTTTAGGTAAAGTAATAAAACAAGCCGTTAACGCCATATGAAGAATAAATACTCCCCAATTTAAACGCGATAATTCGGGATTACGAATAAGCTTACTGAGTTGCTCCGGTAAAGCGACACTATCGCCCTTTGGCGCTTTATTTACTGAGTTTGGTACCATGAACTGAATCATTACCATAGCTAAAATGGTTAATATTGCCGTAAACCAAAACAAACCACTCAGCCCAAACGCTTGCGCAACTATAGGTCCAAAAACCATAGCGAGAGTAAATGACAAGCCAATAAACATACCAATAGTTGCCATAACTTTGGGTCGTTGCTCTTCTCGACTCAAATCGGCGGCCAGTGCTAATACGGCACTTGCAATAGCGCCGGTACCTTGTAATGCTCGGCCAAAAACAACGCCATAAATAGTGTCAGACATTGCAGCGACAACACTCCCTAAGAAGAAAATAACTAAACCAATTAAAATAATCGGTTTTCTGCCGTATTTATCAGACAGTATCCCCATAGGTATTTGCAGCATAGCTTGGGTTAGACCATATGCTCCAATAGCTAAGCCTATCCAAATAGGACTAAAGCCGATCAGCTGCTCGCCATAAATAGCAAACACTGGCAAAATCATAAAAAGCCCAAGCATACGCAAGCCAAAAACGGCGGCTAAAGAAAATGCGGCTTTTTTCTCAATACTGTTTAAACCTGTCGTACTCATGGGGCTCTCTATTTAACGTGTCATAAAAAAGCGAAAATTCGCGCTATAGTAGCACGACAAAGTCCTGAACAAAAACAGAGATTATTACTGATTATTGCCGAGTAATTATGCAATAATACTTGGTTCAAACTTTACGTAAAATAGCGATAGCGAATCTATTGAGTTTGTGCACATTCGGATAAACTTATTAGAGTGGATATTTATGAAAAACATTGAAGTACGTGGCGCTAGAACGCATAACCTTAAAAACATCAGCTTAGATATTCCTAGAGAAAAATTAGTCGTTATTACTGGGCTTTCGGGTTCAGGTAAATCTTCACTCGCTTTTGATACTTTATATGCAGAAGGTCAGCGACGCTATGTTGAATCACTTTCGGCTTATGCTCGTCAATTTTTATCGATGATGGAAAAGCCTGATGTCGATCACATAGAAGGCTTATCGCCGGCAATTTCTATTGAACAGAAATCAACGTCGCATAATCCACGCTCTACTGTGGGTACTATTACCGAAATTTACGATTACTTACGACTACTTTATGCCCGTGTTGGCGAGCCACGTTGCCCTACACATCACCAGCCTTTAGCGGCACAAACAAATTCACAAATGGTCGATAAGGTTTTAGCACTTGAAGAAGGTACAAAAGTCATGGTGCTCGCACCTGTGCTTCAAGGTCGAAAAGGTGAGCATGTTAAATTACTCGAGAACCTCGCATCTCAGGGTTATATTCGAGCTAGAATAGACGGCGAGGTCTGTGATTTATCTGATCCTCCAACATTAGAACTTCACAAAAAACATACGATTGAAGTGGTGGTTGACCGTTTAAAAGTACGTGACGATATTCAACTTCGCTTATCCGAATCTTTTGAAACCGCATTAAGTTTAACCGCGGGTACCGCTAAAGTTGCCTTTATGGATGAACCTGATCGAGAAGAATTAGTCTTTTCAGCTAATTTTGCTTGTTCAAAGTGTGGTTATAGTATGCAAGAGCTTGAGCCGCGCTTATTCTCATTCAATAATCCAGCAGGTGCCTGTAAAACCTGTGATGGTTTGGGTAATCAACAGTTTTTTGACTGTGCTCGTGTTATTACTAATCCTGAATTGAGCTTAGCGGGTGGTGCAATACGTGGCTGGGACAAACGTAATTTTTACTATTTTCAAATGCTACAAGCACTGTCTGATCATTATAAATTTGCCCTTGATAAACCTTTTGAAAAATTATCCAAGAGTGACCAAGATTTAATCCTTCGTGGTAGTGGTAAACAAGAGATTGAATTCAAATATATGAACGACCGTGGTGATGTTGTTATTCGTAAGCACCCGTTTGAAGGCATAATTAATAATATGGAACGACGATTCCGTGAAACAGAATCTAATGCCGTTCGTGACGAATTATCAAAATACTTAAATAGCCAACATTGCCCAGATTGTAATGGCAGTCGTTTACGCCTTGAAGCGCGTAATGTTTTTATTGCTGATACACCATTAACTGATATTGCCGAGCTTGCTATTTCTGACGCCTTAGCCTTTTTCGAAAACTTAAATTTATCAGGTCAGAAAGCACAAATTGCAGAAAAAATTCTTAAAGAAGTGTGTGAACGTTTAGGCTTCTTAGTTAATGTTGGCTTAAATTACCTCAATTTATCACGCGCTGCTGGCACCTTATCAGGCGGTGAAGCACAACGTATTCGTTTAGCAAGCCAAATAGGTGCTGGTTTAGTTGGCGTAATGTATGTATTAGACGAACCATCAATTGGGTTACATCAACGCGATAACGAACGTTTATTAAAAACCTTGATCCATTTACGTGATTTAGGCAATACCGTGATCGTGGTTGAGCATGACGAAGACGCCATCAGAGCCGCCGATTATGTTATTGATATTGGCCCTGGAGCCGGTGTTCATGGTGGTGAAATTATTGCTCAAGGTGATGTAAATGATATTTTAGCCTGTGAAAATTCACTAACGGGTAAGTACCTTTCAGGACGAGAAGGTATTGAGATACCTAAGGTTCGTGTACCTTTTGATAAAAACAATGTCGTTGAACTAAAAGGCGCAACCGGTAATAATTTAAAGAATGTTGATTTAGTTATACCCAATGGTCTTATGACCTGTGTAACCGGTGTTTCAGGTTCAGGCAAGTCGACCTTGATTAACGATACCCTATTTAAACTTGCTCACATTGCTTTAAATGGTGCGACGACACAAGAACCGGCACCGTATAAAGAAATTATTGGTTTAGATTTACTTGATAAAGTTATCGATATTGACCAAAGTCCCATAGGGAGAACACCACGCTCAAACCCTGCAACCTATACGGGTATATTTACCGCTATTCGTGAAATTTTTGCTGCGACTCAAGAGTCACGTTCAAGAGGGTATAAACCCGGACGCTTTAGCTTTAATGTAAAAGGCGGGCGTTGTGAAGCTTGCCAAGGCGATGGATTAATCAAAGTTGAAATGCATTTCTTACCTGACGTTTATGTTCCTTGTGATGCGTGTAATTCAAAACGTTATAATCGTGAAACATTAGAAGTAAAATATAAAGGCAAGAGCATTCATGAAGTGCTTGATATGACAATCGAAGACGCTTTAACTTTTTTTGCACCCATCCCAGCTATTAATCGTAAATTACAAACGTTAATGGATGTTGGTTTAAGTTATATTAAATTAGGTCAGTCTGCCACGACCCTTTCAGGTGGTGAGGCACAACGGGTTAAATTATCAAAAGAGCTATCCAAACGTGATACTGGTAAGACCCTCTATATTCTTGATGAACCAACCACAGGTTTGCATTTTCACGACATCAAACAACTGATGCATGTTATCCATCGTTTGCGTGACCATGGCAATACTGTTGTTGTTATAGAGCATAACTTAGACGTGATAAAAACAGCCGATTGGATTATTGATTTAGGCCCTGAAGGTGGCTCTGGTGGTGGTGAAATATTGGTTTCTGGTACACCTGAACAGGTTGCTAAACACAAGACATCACATACCGCGAGGTTCTTAAAACCTTTACTCGAGAAGCAAGCAGCTAAAAAGCGTAAATAAGCCTTAACAAACCCAAAAGGCGTGTATCTCCGTTTAACTTGAATTTTCAGGATGCAACTGAAATTCAGGTCGAACGGCTACCTATCAAATTGGCTTGGTATATCGCGCCTTTTGTCGTTAAGATAGCTTTACTTAATAGACAATATTACTGATACCCTAAATGACGGATACCAAACCCCAGCCATCATGGCAAAACCCATTCATTTACCTACTCGCTTTTTGTAGCGGTTTTTGCATAATGGGCATTGAACTATTAGGTGGCAGAATACTTGCTCCTTTTTTTGGCAGTAGTGTGCATATTTGGGGCAGTATAATTACCGTGTTTATGCTGAGTTTATCGTTTGGCTATTTGGCTGGTGGTAAGCTGTCGACAAAAAATGCTTCTTTGAAAAAATATGGTTTTATCTTTGTATTAGCAGGCATTACCATTTTGCCCGTTGCCTTATGGTCAACAACAATAATGGAAGTCATCTTTTTAAATGTTGAAGATTCTCGCTATGGCTCTTTACTCGCCTGTACAGCGCTCTTCTTTATACCTACTATTATTTTAGGGATGATCTCCCCTTACTCGGTCCGCTTATTAGTAACTGACCGAGATAAGAGCGGTCAAATCGCTGGAAAACTATATTTTGTTTCCACACTAGGTAGTGCATTAGGTACTATTCTTACTTCATTTTATCTGGTGTTATTTTTTGAAGTGAACAGTATTATTATGGTGTTTAGCTCGATATTAGCGTTATTGGGACTTATTGCTATTGTCTTAAATAAATCGGTGAAATCTGTTAGCTTTAATACAGTAGGTGTTATAAATGAGTAAGCTTAATTATTCGATGTTAACTATTTTTATCCTGAGTTGCCTATTTGTTAATAGTACAAGCGCTGAAGTCGTTCACCAAGAACGTTCATTATATCGAAATATATTGGTTGATGATCAAGGTGATTTACGTTGTTTGAAATTCAATGTGAAAACAACTAAAACGAATCAAAGCTGCTTTTATAAAACTGCCCCTCAACGTTTAGTCTTTAATTATACAAAACTACTCTTTTCCGGTTTGCTATTAATTGAGCAGCCTAAAAGTATTCTTATTGTTGGTTTAGGTGGCGGAACTATGTCAAACGTCCTTCAAGAACTCTACCCAACCAGTAAAATCACCAATGTTGAAATAGACCCTGCGGTTGTAAAAGTTGCTCGGCAATATTTTGGTTTTCTCGAAAACCAAGCTGTTTCATCGGTAATACAAGATGGCAGAATTTTTATTAAACGCGCGTTGATCAGAAAACAACAATACGATTGGATAATTCTTGATGCGTTTAACGGTGATTACATTCCTGAGCACTTATTAACGCAAGAGTTTTTACAAGAAGCTAAAGATTTACTTAGCCCCGAAGGTGTATTAAGCGCTAATACTTTTTCAGTCAGTGATTTATATGCACATGAATCAGCTACCTATAAAGCAGTATTTGGCGATTTTTATAATGTACGAAACTATAAAAATAGTAATCGCATTATCTTAGCCGCCAAAGGACAACTGCCCAGTGTTGAATTAATTAATCAGCGAGCAAAAAAATTACAAACACGTTTAACACCTTTCAATATTGATTTATTAAAGATAAGCCAACAAATGACACCAATTAGTGTCGAGCAAGACTGGCCAGAAAAGACTAAGTTATTAACTGACCAGTTTTCACCGGCTAACTTATTGAATTAAGTAGGAGGCACTTAACTTTGTGCTTTTAGCTTTAACTGATTGCTCTGCAATTACTTTAAATAGCTAATACTTTGATCGGTAACACAACGAGTAAAGCTTTTTTGCCTTTCTTCTCGGCTTAACGTTGAAATACTTGCCGTTACCACCGCCATTCTTTCTAACTTCTGCTGCGGTGGTAAACTTGATAATTGCTCAGAAAAACAGCCATGCAAACCATAATTCAAGGCAGTATCAGACTGTGTTGTTGCTCCCGCTAAACAAGCCGTTAATTTTTCAGCCAGTAAATTACGGTCCATATCTTCAACAAGCTCCTTTACTTGATAATTAGCATTACCGCTATTTTTAGCTTGGTCACAAGCAAAAAACATATCTGCAACGGCAACTACCGGTATTAAGCGTTCATGTTGAGCGCTAAAACGTAACTTTAGCCATTTGTCATGCTCAAGTTGCTCGGGTGTTTTATCTGCTGAAGCATTCGCTATGCTCAATGGTAAAATTAAAGCAATGAACAAGGAGCTGATCTGTAAAAGTATTTTCATAAGTCTGTCTAAAAGATAAAGTATTGCGTGCAATTTACCTTACTCATCATTAAAAATACAATTATCGTTTTATAACTATCACACTTCACCTCGTTAAATATCCGTGTTCTAATAAGAAAAACTCTGCAAAGTAAAATACTATGAACACTAGAAAATTAATTCCATTGTTATTCTCTGTCCTGACCAGTTTTTGTTTTACAACGGTAAGTTTTGCCCAGCCAATAGCACAGGAAAACGTATTACAAAATTTTGATAAATTAATTGCTGATCACAAAGGACAAGTGATCTATTTAGATTTTTGGGCATCTTGGTGTGGTCCTTGTCGAAAGTCCTTCCCGTGGATGAACGAAATACAAGCGCAATATAAACAGCAAGGCTTAACTATTATCAGTGTTAACGTTGATAACAATAAAGCATTAGCAGATGAATTTTTGGCAGAAGTTCCGGCTGATTTCACCGTTTTTTATGACCCTAAAGGCAATGTTGCCCGTAAGTTTAAATTAAAAGGCATGCCAAGCAGCTACATCATTGACCGTTCAGGAGAGGTGGTTAGTACTCATGTTGGCTTTTCAGAAAGTAAAAAAGAAAAGTATCAACAAGAGTTAGAAGCTTTACTTCAGTCGACAGAGTAAAGAATACTTACTCAACAATAGCTAAGTAGGCTCAGCTATTTATAAATAGACCAGACCTTAATTAGCGTTAAAGGTCTGGGGTTGAACACTTGCTAAGGGTAATATTAACGTTTTTTATAAGTAAACTTTAGCCAAATATAAATACCACTCACTGATAGTAAGATAAGCATCAAAGCAACAATGTCCATAAACCAAACACCTAAGTTACCAAATAATCGGCCAGAGTGAGCATCAAGAATCACTCTTTCCCAGTTTAAAAACTGCGATTGGAATTTTTTGTTCGCCACAACCAACTCATTTTCGGTCACAGAAGCACTTTCCACCCAAGACGGCTCAACCAGCGTAGTGATCTTTTGCCACTCAAAGAAATCACTATCTCCTTGAAAATAACCCTCTGGTGTATTTAAAACAAGCTGATCACCAATAATTCTAAATGCTGAAATAGGCGTAGGTAAATCACTGGAATTGTCGATCTTATCAATAATAAGCCCTTCGTCAGTAAAAATAACAAGTTGCTTTGTGGTAACCAACAATAGATAAGATTGAAAACGGCTAATACCGATAACAGGCGTATCACTTTGAAAAACCACTTGATCGTTTAACCAGATAAGCTGGTCAGTGACTAACCATTCTTTTTGTTGATAAAAACGAATATCACTAGGGGGCTTAATTCCATAATGATTAAGTAGTATTGAGCTAGTGATTGATTTATCTGACAAAGAAAAAAATGAGGTGTGGTTTAAAGCGACACCCGAAATAGAAAGAAAAATCAGGAATAATGCAGCAAATATACCTAGTTGCCGATGCCATTTTCGCAGATGACGAACAAAACGATTACGGATTAAGTATGCTGATTTTTTATTTATCATTGGGATACGTTAGACCTATCTAAATAAATTTATTACCGGTAAAAATTAAACTTTTACCTTTTTATTTAACCACAATGCCAAACGTGCAACTTTAGTTAGTGCGCGTACCGACATGGTTGCGCCTGTTATACCATCAATATGTTGATTAAGCATGTTTTCTTTAGTCAGTGAGGCTGACTTAAACTGATTTGTGAAAAAGTCATGTCGAACTTCATCACCACGGGACTCTCGATAGACAAGGACTTTAAGGTCAACTACCTGCTCGTCTTTAATATGAACACCAATTGTAATAGGTTGTTCTTTACCTATTTCTTCAAGCACCCAAACCGTTGCATTTTCTTGCTGCCAGTACCTTACGCGTAAACGGTTATATTCATGGCTCATAATATCACTAATTGCCACTTTGTCGTCATTTGACAACCATAGCGCTTTAGATTTTGGTGATTCACCATTAAAAGAACTGCTAATAAACTGCTTAGATGTTTGATAAATACCATTCGCAAACGCAGGTGTTTGCAAACTAAGTATAACTAAGAAAGTGAATATAATTTTAACCACATGTCACCCTTGATGATAAATAGATTTGTTAAAACACAAAAGTGAATGAGCAAATAATGCTCATTCACTTCCATGTGAATTATAACCTAACGCAAGTTTGCGATAAGTAAATCAAATTAAAACTGGTAGCCAAAACCTAAGTTAAAGCCTTGCGAGTCTTTTGAACCGCTTAATTCTTCAAAATCAGCTTTTAGTACAACGTTTTCATGTAAGTAATAATTGATACCTACACTGGTTGATTCAACAGCATCAGAAGAACTAGCTCCTGCTTCATTGTTATATTCAGCATAGCGGGCAAAAGCACCCATTTTTTCATTAAACATATATGAAGGTTCAACGTACCAACCAGTTTGCTCATCTCGACCTAATGCTTTTGCTTCTTTACCGTAAATATTCCAAGCGGCATATAGTGCACGAACGGTGAAGTTATTAACTTGGTAAATAGCATGGGCTTGAATTAATGTTGCAGCAGCTTTATCAACACCAGCAGCACTTTGAGCCAAATCTGTTTGAAACTGAACCGTTGCGGCTAACTCTAAGCCTGGAATAGCTGTATATTTTATACGCCCAGTGTAGGCTAAGTTTTCAGCGGAAGCGTTAGAAACTTTTTGACGTCCGCCTCTAATTTTGTAATCATCTCCAACGTTTAAGCCACTAGTTATAGCGGTATCAACAGCTATACCTGGCGCCAACTTAAAGTTAGCTGCAACACCGGCTTCCCACCACGTAGCTGGAATAATATTTTTTTCAACACCGTTACGTTCAACACCATAAAATGTTGGTGGCTCGTGAGTTTCGTTTATGATGCCAACAGGAACCAAAAACAAACCTGTTTTGGTAGTGATAGTGTCGCTATAATCGTACTCTACGTAAGCTTGTTCTAGCTCAACTTCGCCATCTTGCCCTTCACCAGCAATACTATGTTCTAATTCGAATTCAGAGAAAAAGCGAATTTTATTGGTGAACTCATGACCAAAGAATAGTACGAAACGATGAAAATCAACTTTCGCGTCAGTATCTTTATAGTTGTTATAATGTAATTCGCCGTAGCCACCAATGGTTGTTTTGGCAAATGGGCTAGCAGTTGTACTTGACTCAACTTGGTCAGCAGTTGCTTCTAAGCGCTGCTCTGTTTGATCTAAACGTTGTTCTAAGCTCTTTAATACTTCTTGTTGCTGGGCAATAACTTTACGTAATTCCTCTGTATCGTCATTTGCAATAACAGCCGTGCTAGCAAATAAGCCAACAAGTGCAGAAGCAATTAAGGTTTTCTTCATCATGGGTTCATGTCCGTTAAAGTTTGTAGAGAGAGTTTTTTATAATTGAAGTGATAATACACATGAATAAAACGTAATGCAAACGATTATCATTAAGTCTTTCGTTTGTGTTTGATATAGATCAAGATTTAAACTAGATACTTCAGAGATCCTATAATTGGTAACATCGAAATGTGCTATGTTTGTAATACACTTTATGTATTCGCCGTGCAGTTTACTTAAAAATCAATATAAGCTTAAAAGAAAGAAAGTAAATATTCATCTCCCTTTAGACAGCCAGCCTACCCCTAATGTAAAAGCTAAACCTGAAGATATAACAGCAAGAATTTTAGATAAAAGACTCGCTGATGCAATTTTTTCTGTCGTATAAGCCTTTATTTACTTTAGTAACATTAACCAAGCCTGAGCGTAGTCGGGTAAATGCTTATTAGCTTGGTGATAATCACTCCAACCTTTATAGCTATCTACTAACATATCCAATTGGAATAAATTATCATCGAAGGCTCCACCTTGATCAGCTAGGACACCGATCCGTGATATATTTTCATTATTACGGTCATAGCTAACCATAAAGAGTTTACCTAACCCTAGCTGCTTTACATTGCCAGCAAACGTTACTTGAGATTTTAACGCTATCTTATCCTCTTGTTTTTGGCCATAGCCCATAATGCTAGGGACCTCAATAAAATACCAATATCTTGCTTGCTCTCGTTTTCCTAATGCATAATCATAAGCTATGCCGTTATTACGGTGAACATTAAAGTAACGTACTTTTCCATCGACGTTTACCACGCCAGTGCCTTGTAACAAAACATCATGTAATGCTTCTTCAGATAACCAAATTAGAGGTTTAACCGCTGTATTTGTTGATAAGGCTCCTGCCATAATATCTTGTCGGGTATACCTATACCTTATCAATTGCGGTTTCTGGTTTTCAGCTTGCTCTAATGAAAGACCTTCCTCATCAGTCGGTAAAGCATACAAAGCTTGATTATATTTAGTGGTTTTAACGGTACTGGCATCTAATAGTTTCGTATAATATTTAGTAAGAAAAATTTTATCTTTGGGAATACTATTTAGTAATCGACTTTTAACTTCATTGGTACTTTTATCTGCAATGAGTTGTGCTGTCTGTGTATCAGGGAGCCAACGAAAAAAATTAAAATTCTCTTTTACAAATGCTATATCGTGTAGGCGACTCTGTCGTTTTGCTCGAACGTCCTCACGATAAGTTGTACAGATAAACGCCAATGTTTGTTCAATATCTTGCATACTAATTTTATTGTTAAATATTGTCCCTGGGTGTACTGCAAACTTATCGCTAGGAACCTTTTTTATATAATCCATTGTATTTTCAGTAACTTGACATAAGTCACTTGCTTTAAAATCTACAAGTTTATTAATACTTGGTGATTTTTCAAGGACAAATTCATAAGCATTCACTTGAAATATAAACAGGAATACAGAGGAAAATAAATATATTAAGTAGCGCATTAATCAGACCTATTAAAACTTTTTCAATATTGTAACTATTAAGCTAATAAAAGATATAGGTTTATCATAGAACAAACAGCAAAATATCCTACTCTGACATGAGCATGTCTAATATAAGACACACTACCCTTGTTATTAATGCATGCTAGCTATGGATTTGGTCTTTTTTAAACGTCAGAAAGCAAAAAACCCGACTCTTTCGGATCGGGTTTCTGACGTGTAGGGATATACTAATGTCGCGTTGCCAAGGATGGCCAAGAGCGACCTAATTGGAAGCGGAGAATGTCCTAGGCTCACATGGGCATATCGAACATAAGTCACACTACCCTTGTTATTAATCCATGCTAGCTATGGATTTGGTCTTTTTAAACGCCAGAAAGCAAAAAACCCGTTACGTTAGTAACGGGTTTTTGACGTGTAGGGATATACTAATGTCGCGTTGCCAAGGATGGCAAAGAGCGACCTAATTAGGAGCTTAGAATGTCCTACTCTCACATGGGCATGTCGGACATAAGTCACACTACCGTTGTTATCAGTGCATGCTAGTTATGGATTTGGTCTTTTTTAAACGTCAGAAAGCAAAAAACCCGTTACGTTAGTAACGGGTTTTTCTAATTAGGAGCCTAGCAATGTCCTACTCTCACATGGGAACTCCCACACTACCATCGGCGCTACTGCGTTTCACTTCTGAGTTCGGAATGGGATCAGGTGGTGCCACAGTGCTATT
>NZ_JACGVN010000039.1:0-25346 GCF_014077245.1 Colwellia sp. BRX8-9 | reverse complement strand
CTAGCTATAGATAATGAAGTCGTTATCACAAAAATTACATCTGCAACATGCCTTCTTTTTCGATAAAGGCTATGATCTCGGCCAAACCTTGTTGTGTTTTCATATTTGAGAAAATAAAGGGTTTATCACCGCGCATTTTTTTAGTATCTCTATCCATCACCTCAAGTGATGCGCCGACTAAATCAGCAACATCTATTTTATTAATAATTAATAAATCAGACTTAGTGATACCCGGACCTCCTTTACGTGGGATTTTATCTCCGGCTGAAACATCAATAACATAAAGGGTTAAATCGGAAAGTTCAGGGCTAAACGTTGCGCTTAAGTTGTCACCGCCACTTTCAATTAATACAAAGTCTAGAGTAGGGTGAAGTTCTTGTAGTTCGTCAATGGCTGCTAGGTTCATTGAGGCATCTTCACGAATCGCCGTATGAGGACAGCCACCGGTTTCAACGCCGATAATTCTGTCTGCTGCGAGAGCGTCATTTTTAGTTAAAAATTCAGCATCTTCACGAGTATAAATGTCGTTGGTGACCACTGCCATATCATATTTATTACGTAGCGCTAAACATAGCTGTCGTAATAATGCGGTTTTTCCTGAGCCTACCGGGCCGCCAACACCAATGCGTAAAACTTGTTTTATCATTTTTTATTTCTCTTTTTATTTTTATAAAGCATGTTATTAATCAACTTAATATATTAAGAACGAAAAAGTCGTGAATATTGTGTTTCATGCCAAGCACTTGCCATGGCTAAGTGCGGCAGACTGGCACCAATATCGTTATCTGAAATACCGTTTGATTTTTCAATAATTAATGGCGTTTGTTCAGATAATTCAAATAGGAGGTTTTGTGCCTGAGTTTGCCCAAGAGGCACTAGTTTTGTCGCTGCTGCTACTTGGTTGTCGATGTATGTCCAGCAGTAACCACTTTGTGCTGAAATTAAATCTAACTTAAAGACATAAGCGCAAAGCGCAAAAGCACTAACAAAGCTGATTTCTTTAAGCGTTATTATTGCTTGATAAGCGCCTAAGTTAAGGTTGTTTAGCTGTTTTATTAATCTTATTAAGGCTTTGCCCATTGCTAAATCAGCCAATAATAATTCATGACTTTCACGACAAGCAATTAAATGGTTATTCCAGTCGTTAAAATCGTCAAAATCATTTATTGATAAGGCGTTAAATAATCGTTTTAAAATGGCTAAATCGGTTTGTGCTATAGACTCCTCTAAATTAATCTTTATCCAACTGGCGGTCGTTTCTGATGATGTTAACCAACCCATTTCAACGCCATACTCTAAAGCTTGTGAAAACGCAAAACCGCCCACGGGTAGGTTTGCGCTGCATAACTGTAATAATCGATTAAGCTTAATCGGCTCGGCGAGTGTTATTTCTGCTGGTACTAGTGACACAGGGTTCACTGCAGGTTTAGTGGGCATGGGCGTGGCCGTGGCTACTAACGCCATAAGCACCATTTTCAGGTTCAAATATTGTTGGGGTATTATCAATCGTTAAACCATATTTCTGTGCAAGTTCTTCTAATACGTGATCGGGTTTAAAACGTACCCATAACTCGCCTATTTGCAGTGAGGTGTGGCGATTACCTAAGTGATAACAAACTTTACAAAAGGTTAACCAGTCAGTTGCAATGGCGGTTGATACAGGCTCCGCTTGACCTTTTATTTCAATGAATAATCCACAGTCTGTTTTTAGTACTTCACCGACTAATAATGGCTGTCCACGCGCCATAAAAATACCTATGTCTAAACCACCATCCGTTTTACCTTTAATACGTGCTTTTTTACGGGTGTCTTGATCTAAAGTTATTGAGTCAGCTATATTATGGTGAGTATGGTCAAAACGCTGATGTGCTTGTAACATGTAATTTCCTAATCTTTTAGTTTTATTGAATCACTTATTTCTTTTTTAAAATAGGCAGTAAAGTTGTGCAAGTGGCAGGGTTACTGCAGGCTCACAGGTTAATAATTCGCCATTGGCACGTACTTCATATGTTTGAGCATCAACGTCTATTTTTGGCTGCCAACTATTATGAATCATGTCGTTTTTACCAATGTTTCGAGTGTTTTTACAGACACCAATCATCCGTGTCATGCCTATTTTTTCAGGTACATTAGCGTCAATAGATGCTTGTGACATAAAAGTCATTGAAGTTTTGGCTGAGGCACTGCCATAGGCTGCAAACATTGGGCGGAAATAGACAGGTTGCGGTGTTGGAATAGACGCGTTTGCATCGCCCATTGGCGCTGCTGCTATCATGCCTGACTTTAAAATTAGCGCAGGTTTTATACCAAAAAATGCCGGTTTCCATAGCACTAAATCAGCTAGTTTCCCGACCTCAATAGAGCCAACCTCATGGCTAATGCCGTGGCTAATTGCAGGGTTTATAGTATATTTAGCGATATAGCGTTTTATACGAAAGTTATCATTTCGTTCAGTATCGGGAGCTAATGGTCCTCGTTGTTGTTTCATTTTATGTGCGGTTTGCCAAGTACGAGTGATCATTTCACCGACTCGTCCCATGGCTTGTGAATCAGAAGCGATCATACTAATAGCGCCTAAATCATGCATAATATCTTCGGCGGCAATACTTTCCTTGCGAATACGTGAATCAGCAAAAGCAATATCTTCAGGGATAGACGGGTCTAAGTGATGGCAAACCATTAACATATCCAAATGTTCATCAATAGTATTAATGGTATAAGGGCGTGTAGGGTTAGTGGAAGACGGTAAAACATTAGCCTCACCACATGCTTTAATAATATCAGGTGAATGCCCACCACCAGCCCCTTCAGTGTGATAGGTATGAATAGTACGACCTTTAAATGCTCCTAAGGTGTCCTCAACAAAACCAGACTCATTTAAAGTATCGGTATGAATTGCTATTTGAACATCGTAACGCTCGGCAACCGATAAACAATTATCAATTGCCGCGGGGGTTGTTCCCCAATCTTCATGAAGCTTTAAACCACAAACACCCGCTTCAATTTGCTCTTCTAGGGCAAGTGGTAAACTTGCATTACCTTTGCCTAAGAAACCAAAATTCATTGGGAAATCATTTGTTGCTTGCAACATTTTATGTATATACCAAGGACCTGGTGTGCAAGTTGTCGCCTTAGTACCTGTTGCTGGGCCTGTACCTCCACCAATCATAGTCGTAACACCCGACATGAGTGCTTCATCTATTTGTTGTGGACAAATAAAATGTATATGGGCGTCGATACCGCCTGCGGTCAGTATTTGTCCTTCACCGGCTATAACCTCCGTACCGGGACCCACTTCAATATCGATATTGTCTTGAATATCAGGGTTGCCTGCTTTGCCTATAATAGCGATACGACCCTCTTTAATACCAACATCAGCTTTAATAATCCCCCAGTGATCAAGAATAACGGCGTTGGTAATCACTAAGTCAACGGTGTCAAAGCATGACGCTTGGCTTTGTCCCATGCCATCTCTAATAACCTTTCCCCCGCCAAATTTTACTTCTTCACCATATTGTGTGAAGTCTTTTTCAACCTCTAACCATAAATCTGTGTCGGCTAAACGAACTCGGTCACCGACTGTTGGTCCAAACATATGTGCGTAGGCGTTTTTATCAATACTGGCCATGATTATAAGTTTCCTTGTATTTCACCGCGAAAACCAAAGATCCTGCGTTTGCCTTGAAAGGCAACCAGGGTTACTTGGCGTTCTTGCCCAGGTTCAAAACGAACGGCGGTACCTGAGGTGATATCTAAACGATAACCTTTGGCGTGTTCTCGATTAAAATGCAAGGCAGGGTTTACTTCAAAAAAATGATAATGAGAGCCAACTTGAATGGGTCTATCGCCAGAATTAGCCACCGTAATTTTCAATCGTTCACGGCCGACGTTGAGTTCGCGTTCGCCTTGGTCTGTTTTTATTTCACCTGGGATCATCTTTGCTTCTCTTGTGTTTAATGTCTAACTAGGTCTTATGTAACCTTTTGTAGAGGTTTAGTTAAATAATAGGATTATGAACGGTGACAAGTTTGGTGCCATCAGGAAATGTAGC
This sequence comes from Colwellia sp. BRX8-9, assembly GCF_014077245.1. Taxonomy (NCBI): domain Bacteria; kingdom Pseudomonadati; phylum Pseudomonadota; class Gammaproteobacteria; order Alteromonadales; family Colwelliaceae; genus Colwellia; species Colwellia sp. BRX8-9. The sequence goes on along the minus strand of NZ_JACGVN010000039.1, from coordinate 21,295 downwards.
TTCTACTTGTACATCAGGAATTAATTCTGCAACTCCTTCCATGACTTGATCACGGGTTAACAACGTGCGGCCATAATCCATCATTTGAGCGACAGTGTTACCATCTCTGGCCCCTTCAATAATCTCCATTGAAATATAAGCCATAGCTTCAGGATAATTTAATTTCACACCACGCTTTAAGCGTCGTTCTGCTAACAATGCGGCAGTAAAGAGCAATAATTTATCTTTCTCTCTTGGTAATAAGTCCATGCTGTTGCACCTTTGTTTATTTATTTAATAGTAAGGGGGTCATTAAGTGTCTGATCAGGTATGCCAAATACGCGGAATGTTCGCTGGTTTCTCTAGGTATATCGGTCTGATTTTTTGCCATAATTTAATAAAAAGTGCTTTGCATTCTTCACTATGCTCACCTAAATAACGTATCACTAATAACTGGCGTATTTGGCTAATACTCACTTTTTCTTCGGCGTTTTCTTCAACCATACAGTCGCGTAATTGCGCTACGAGTGCTTTATTGTCAGCATCGCTAAGGAGACCTGCTGGGGCATAAGCTAAAAAAGTGGCAAAAACACTGTGGCTATTTAAACCTGCGATGTGTTGATGTACTCCACTGCTAGGTTTTATCGAAATTCTATCGTGATAAATTAAAGTGTTTTCACAATAAACACGGTTTAATTGGCTATAACTGCCATATTTAAAGGGTTGATTTGAAAGGGGTAAGCCCAAACAGGTAATATCCCAACCTAAATAAGCGCTATCACTTTTAAAGTTAACATCAACAGTATTAAATCCATCAGCCCCCTCATAAACGATCGTTTCTAAGGGGAAATTTTCACACTTCGCCTGATGGTTAATAATAATGTCAAGGTGTTGAACTTGTTTGGGATCACCAATTGTTAGGTTTGTTCGAGCGCGATAAAAGCGGTTAGCACCAGGCGTAGTTATTAAACTGTGGGCTTGTCTGTTGAGTTTAATGTTAATGTTTAATTCATCACCCGACACTATGCCCGCTGGTGGGTGTAACAGATAAATATGTGCACAATCGCCTCCTTCTGGGTAGAAAGCTTTTTGCACGCTTAATGGTCCATTGCGTTGAGTACGGGTAAGTTGAGTGCCAGTCGATGTAAAACTAAACTCTAAAGATAAGCTGGCAAACCATACATTTTTAGGCGCAGGGTTAATGGGGAAATTATTGATGGCTGGCTTAGCTGTCATGGTTATATGGGCTACTTTTTATTCTAACTTTCGCTGAAAGTAGAAGAGGGTGCATGGCTAAAGCTGTTTTGCACAAACTACGCCAAATAATAAAAGTTAATTATTTCAGTGTTATAACGAGTTTGATTGGCTAAAAAAATAATGTCATCTAAGTATGGCTGTTCATTTGTTAAGTTATTGTTTTTACTTTTTTTATTACGCTGGTGTCAAAGACAATGTCAGTTTGACTTAAGGGTGTAATTGCGTTTAGAAGACAAAGGTTTAGCTGTGAATTAAATTAAACGCTTATCATGGCGGCTATTTCATCAATAGAATCATGGAGGGTATTGCACCACTATGGTGCTTGCGCTTTAAAATGGAGCGATTAATTGAGTATTAAAAATAAACAGTGTGTTAGTGATTGTTTAAGTTGTTGTATTTAAATGTTAAATTTTCATATTATATGGTCTGTAATGTGCATAGACGTTAATGAGTTAAATTTTACTATACATCAAAAGATGAATTAAAAGGATAATATGGACGCTATACTTGTTATTATTGCAGTCTCGTTAGCACTCGCTAGCGTTATCAATATAGTGTTAACCAAGTTCTCAATTTCGCACATTATTGGCTACATTATTACCGGCACCATAGTAAGCAATATTTTTGATTTCAATGGCAGTGACAATATTCATTCCCTTGAGCTTATTGGTGAATTTGGTATTGTTTTTCTTATGTTTACGATTGGCTTGGAAATGTCTTTTGCGAAGCTAGGTAAAATGAAGGAATTGATATTTTTTAATGGTTTTATCCAAGTTACCTTTAGCGCTATTGTTATTTTTATACTTGCATTTTATCTTTTTAATATTGAACCGATACCCTCATTAATTATTGCGCTTTCATTTAGTTTATCTTCAACGGCTATCGTATTACCTTACTTGAAAAAATCAAAAGATATAGTGACGCCCTATGGTAAAAAATCAGTTGCTATACTGGTTTTTCAAGACTTAGCCGTTATCCCTATTTTACTCTTAATGGGTTTTCTCTCAAATAATGAATTGTCTCTAACCGATGTGCTGCTAAAAACTTTTTTGTATGCCAGTGGTATTATTATTTTTATGTTCACTATAGGAAAAAAAATAATTGCTTGGTTACTGCATTTTTCATCGAATGCGCTAATGGAAGAACTGTTTTTAATATCGGTATTTACTATCGTATTGGGGGCATCAATTATTGCTCATAACCTCGGTTTTACTTATTCTTTAGGCGCTTTCATTGCGGGGATGATTATTGCTGAAACTAAATTTCACATGAAAGTTGAATCGGATATATCTTCATATAAAGATCTTTTTTTAGGTGTTTTTTTCTTTTCTATTGGCACAAAAATAGACGTTGATTATTTTATAACTCATCTTCATTGGGTGATGAGTGTACTCGTCCTTGTTATGATAATAAAAGCGACGATTATTTATTTTTTGATGAGAAAAAAATCGAATAAAAGCGAATCAATTAAATCTGCTGTTGCCTTATGCCAAGTAGGGGAGTTTTCTTTTGTGATTTTTGCTATGGCAATAAGTCAAAACCTAATAGCAAAAGATTTAGCGAGTTTTCTGATATTGGTTACCGTTTTATCTATGATATTAACCCCTTTTATGGTCAGTAATATTTATAAATTAGCCGCACTTTTTGTCGTTGAATTTTTTGAAGCTGATAAAATAACCACCGTAAAGGTGACTAATCACACCATTGTTTGTGGTTTTGCTATTTTAGGTCGCATTGTAGCGAAAGAACTGACAAATAATGGCATCAACTTTTTAATTATTTCTGATAATTTACAACATGTATTATTGGCAAGAAAGCGTGGCTATAACGCTTATTTTGGTCACCTAGATAAAACGCCCGTACTTGAATCATTAAAAGTAGAGCAAACATCTAGTATCATTATTACGGTAAACACATTAAAGAATAAACAAATAATTTGCCAAGCCGTACTCGATTACTATCCTAAGGCAAACTTAGTCGTTAAAGTGAATTCACTTGAGGAGAAAAAGGCACTGGCGGGCATTAATATTAACTTTTTTGTTCATGCACAACATGAAACAGCGGTGCTATTAGTTAAAAAAAGTATGGTTTGAATTGAAGTTTATAACCTGAGTAATAATAATTTTTTAGCTTGATTAGGGCAGTAATAATCCTATAGGCAAAAGTTTTTCGTCACTAAAACCTATTAAAAACCGGTAGAAGACATAATAATATTATTTTAGTCCGCTTTATATCTATAATAATTTCACTTTCATATAGAAATTCATCAATAAAATTTAGCCAATAGACCTTGAATAAGTTATTGATTATTTGATCTAATATTTAGTTAATGTGAATATAGGGTCTATACTTGGGCAGAGATAATATCCGACAATTAATTAATGGGTTAAGCTAGCCTCGTTGTCTTAGAGATAGTCAGGTCATTGCTGAAATCGCCGCTGGGCCTGCTAAAGGATTGTAAACAAAATAATATGACTAATATTAAAACCCTACAACAGAAAATTAAACGTCGTAACTCATTAGCGATAGCTTTAATTGCTGTGTTAATTAGCCTGTCATTTTTAAGTTTGATGTTATTATTTAATCAACAAGCGAAAGATGCTGAAACGATTAATCTTGCTGGCGGCCAAAGAATGTTGTCACAAAAAATAGCTTACCTAGCCATTCAGCATTATCACAATATAACTACGGCTGAAATTGATGAGAAGGTGACAAAAAATCTCTTTGATACGGTCAAATTGTTTACGACTAACCAGCAACTTTTAACAATGATGGTGGTTAACGAATCTAATAGCATGCCTAGTGAATTATACTCATGGTATTTTAACACGCCGACTGAGCTTAACAAACGGGTCAATCACTTCGCTGAAAGTGCTATTGCGCTTAGTCTGACTCAAAACAAAAAGAATGCTGAGGCGATAGTTAAAGAAAAATTCAATCTAGATTCTAATAATAATTTACTGATTTCTTTAGATTTAGTCGTTTCCAAAATAGAGCAACATACTAATCAGCGTATAGTTAACATAGAAAGACTCGAAGCATTTTTATGGCTGGTCTCAATGGCTCTATTATTTGCGATAAGCTTCTTCATTTTTAGACCCCTGCAACGACTCATTAGCAATTATCACCATGAACTTTCACTTTCTAAACAAAAAAGTGTCGAGTTAATGCTGGCGATAAATAAGCACGCGATTGTTTATCGAGTCAATGTCGATGAAAAGGGTACGTTAACGGAAGTTAATCAACGTTTTCTTGATTTCTATCGTTACCGTGAAGAAGAGATCCTTGGTCACAGTGTTGTTGAAATCTGCGCTTCAAGTTATACCCAAGATGATTATAAAGATATATTACAAAAAGCGGTCGCTAAAGAATATTGGCATGGTGAATCCATTAATAAAATTAAAGGTGGCCGAGAGCTATGGTTAAGTACCACCATAGTGCCACTGATTAACAATGAGAATAAGGCAGAATCTTTTATTGTTATTCAGAACGATATTAGTGGTATTAAGCAAACTGAACTGACTCTTAATAAACTTCATAAAATAACCTCGGATATAGACAAAAGCTTAATTGATAAAATTCAAAACATTTTAGAGCTTGGAAAAAAAATATTTAATTTGCCGCTTGCGTTGATCAGTGAAATTCATCATCAAGAATATCGAGTTGTCTATTGTCATACTCCGAACAATGAAATTAATCCTGGAGATATTTTTGATTTAGGCAATACCTATTGTTTTCATACTTTACATGCAAACCAGCCTATTTCTTTTTACCATGCAGGTGAAAGTGAAATAAAAGATCACCCGTGTTATCAAGCTTTTGGTTTAGAAAGCTATATTGGTGTGCCATTGACTGTTGATGGCAAACTGTTTGGCACATTAAACTTTTCTGGCCCTGAACCTTCGGCAAGGCCCTTCACCACCAGGGAATTAGATTTAATTCAATTGTTTTCTCATTGGATAAGTGCAGAGCTAACACGTGTTAAACATAAAAATAGATTGCTAGGGCAACAATCTTTAATGGAAGAAATGGCACAGCAAGCTCGCATTGGTGTCTGGGAAGTTGACCTAGTCAACAACAATGTTTACTGGTCAAAAATGACTAAAGTCATTCATGAAGTGCCCAATGAGTATCAACCAGAACTATCTCAGGCAATTAATTTTTATAAAGAAGGAGAAAGTAGAGAGAAAGTACAAGCGTTAATTGCCAAGTGTATGAATGACGGTAGTGCTTACGAGGAAGATATGCAGTTGGTCACTGCCAAAGGTAAAGAAATTTGGGTGTCTGCTCGTGGTCGTTCCGAGTTTACCGATGGAAAATGTGTGCGTTTGTATGGCTCATTTCAAGATATTACTGATAAAAAGATAAGCCAACAGCGTATTAGTCTGCACAACCAACGAATGAGATTAGCAACAGACTCTGCCGGTATCGGTGTGTGGGAACTTAACTTGCTCAGTAATGAATTAAAGTGGGACGACTGGATGTTTAAGCTTTATGGTGTCGACCGTCAACCAGCTTTAAGTGCGCAAGATGTTTGGGACAAAGGTGTACATCCTGAAGATATCGAGAAGGCCGGTCGTGAATTCATTAATGCAATTAAAGTACACGGTCAGTACGATACACAATTTCGAATTATATGGCCAAATGGCGAAATAAAATATATCAAAGCAGCGGCGATTATCAGTTACGACAATAATAAAAAACCGGTATCAATGATAGGTGTGAACTATGACGTTAGCGCAATCGTTGAGAATGAAATCGCGCTTATTAAAGCGAAAGAGCAAGCAGAAGTAGCGGTAACTGCTAAAAATGAATTTTTTGCCAGTATGAGCCACGAAATACGAACACCAATGAATGGTGTTATTGGTATGCTGGATTTAGTTAAAGACTCTGTGTTAAGCCAAGAACAAAATCACCGAATCGGTATCGCCCAGCAAAGTGCTCACTCGCTTTTAGCGTTAATTAACGACGTTTTAGATTTCTCCAAAATAGACGCTAATAAGTTAGAACTTGAAAATGTTAGTTTTAACTTACGTGATATGGTTGGTGACTTAGCCGAATCTTTTGCGCAACAAGCTCAGCACAAAGGCTTAGAGTTAATCGTTGACCTTGTTGATATTGAAGAGTCGCTAGTGGTTGGCGATCCTAATCGACTTCGTCAAATATTGACCAATTTATTAGCTAATGCTATTAAGTTTACCAAACAAGGCGAGGTGGTTATTCGTCTTTGCCAGCAAAATCACTCGACAACGCAATGGCGAATTATTGCTGAAATATCTGATACTGGTATCGGTATACCAAAAGATAAGCAGCAAGGATTGTTTGAAGTGTTTAGTCAAGTTGATGCTTCAACAACACGAGAATATGGCGGCACAGGGCTTGGTCTTGCTATCGTTAAAAAGCTTTGCTTATGTATGCAAGGCAGTGTCGATGTTGATAGTAACCCAGGTGAAGGTAGCACTTTTAGCTGTGATTTATTGTTAGAAAAATCAGCGGATTCTTTATTGTCTCAACCTGTAAAAGCTTTGCAAGGCAAACGTGTGCTGGTTATAGAGCAAAATCAATCCTGCGCTAACGTCATTAAGCGCCAATTAAACTGCTGGCATGTAGAAGCTGATATCATAACGACCTTACAACCTGCGCTCACAGCTCTTAATAAGCAAACAGAAAATGACCACTATGATTTGTTGATCATTAATCAACAACTTGCTGATTTAGATGCTTTAGCATTTGTTAAAATAGTGCGCTTGAATCCGGTGCATAAAAATCTAAAAATAATGTTTATGACGCTAATGAGCATTCAGCATAATTTAGCCGATAGCACGGCAAGTGGTATTGATGGTTTTTTTCCTAAACCGGTAATTACCACCGATTTACAACGAGCATTAAACACTTTATTAGCTGAACCTGAAAAAGAGCTCATCAGTGAAGTGACCACGGCTAAATTAACACGTTTATCTAATGAGGATAGTAGCTGGACAAAAAAGGTTAAATTACTACTGGTAGAAGATAATCGAGTTAATCAAATGGTTGCTATGGCGGTATTGAAAAAAATAGGAATAACCCAATGTGTTATTGCCATTAACGGTAAAGATGCCATTGAAAAGCTTAAAGCAAGTGATGAGAGCCAGCCATTTACTTTTATTTTTATGGACTGTCAAATGCCTGAAATGGATGGTTACCAAGCGACAGCCTCAATTAGGCAAGGTAATGCAGGAGCTCGCTATTTAAGTATTCCTATCGTTGCTATGACGGCCAATGCGATGGTTGGAGATGAAGAAAAATGCTTGTCTGCAGGGATGGATGATTATTTGGTTAAGCCGATCAACAAAGAACAAGTGAAAGAGGCAATCAAAATATTTCAATTAAAATAGCTGCTAGGCATAAAAAGTCAAACCAATATTGAGCGTAATAAAATAGTAAAAATCGCGTAAAAAACAGCCGTCTTAATAGGGCGGCTTGGTCATAATATTAATGTTTATTAGACTGCTCTGTGTTGTTATTACAGCAAAAGTGATTATTTTAAAAATATATTTTAGTGATTTTATTATGAATATCATTGATAGTTTTTTATCTTGTTTTTGAATGATAGAAAACGTCTAATCCATAGGCTAGTAAGCATTCTTGCAATGATGTATACAAACCAACGACAGCTCATTTTATCGTTGGCTTGAAAGCAGAAAACCGTAAATATTCTCTTCAAGTTAAGGTCATGTGGTATGTCAATGCATTGACCGTTATTAAGTGAACTCAGAGAATGTTGTGGTCGTGAAGACTGAAATATCGGCTGTCACGACCCTAAGTTATCGAGATTAAACGTGGAGATCACCCTTTACCTTGGGTGCGATTTCGATTGGATTTAGCGCTAGCATTCTTTTCAATAAACTTTTTCTCAATAAACTTGAAGATCATGGTGGCAACATCCTTTTCAGTCGCGGCTTCAATACCGGCTAAACCCGGTGAAGAATTTACTTCCATGACCACTGGGCCACGTTCGGCGCGCAGTAAATCAACGCCACAAACGTTCAGCCCCATAATGTTTGCTGCCGATACGGCCGTTGCTCTTTCTTCTGGGGTCAGTTTAACGAGTACCGCTGAACCGCCGCGGTGTAAATTTGATCTAAATTCACCCTCGGCGCCTTGACGCTTCATTGCGGCAACAACACGGTCTCCAACAACAAAACATCGAATATCAGCACCACCGGCTTCTTTGATAAACTCTTGAATTAAAATATCAGCATTTAAACCCATAAATGCTTCAACAATCGCTTCTGCTGATTTAGTTGTTTCAGCAAGTACGACTCCAATACCTTGTGTACCCTCAAGTAACTTAATCACGCAAGGTGCGCCACCGACGTTCTTAATTAAATCTTTTACATTATCAGGACGATTAGCAAAGCCTGTTCTTGGTAAGCCGATGCCTTTTCTTGACAGGAGTTGCATAGAGCGTAACTTGTCTCTAGAGCGACTAATCGCTACAGATTCATTGACACTAAAAGCACCGGTCATTTCAAATTGACGGACTACCGCGGTGCCATAGAAAGAAATTGATGCGCCAATACGCGGTATAATAGCGTCGTACTGTGGCAGCTCTTTACCTTTGTAGCGCACAACAGATCTATCACTAGTGATATCCATATAACAATGCAGTGTATCGATAACGTCAACTTGGTGACCCAGCGCTTCACCCGCTTCTTTTAAGCGACGAGTCGAGTACAACTTCTTGTTTCTAGATAAGATTGCTATTTTCATGTTTGATTTCCTGTTTTTATAAAGAACAATAGTCTATAGACTAGACTGTTTACTAAATAGTCACAAAAAATAAAAGTTTTTTTGACAAAGGCGGTAAACAAGCTCAACTTTATTGTGCATGTCAATATGACCATTTGAAATTTTATCTGATGAGTACAGCATATATTCTAGACCGATGATAAAGCACCGTCTTCTTTTGGATTAGCCTTATAAAACAACAAATTCAATGGTTTGTGTTGAATTGGTCGCGAGCCTTTAATAATAGATATAAAGCCGATATGACATCACAAGAAATTTTAAAATCAGCGACGGTTAATGCGGCTGATTTAATGGTGATGTCAAAGCGTTTATGAACACTCGAAGTCGGAAAAGTTGCTGACATTATTACCATGCACGCTAGCCCTTTCGTTGATATTAATGAATTATTAGCTGTTGATTTTGTAATGAAGTCAGATGACGTGGTCAAGTCTAAGTAATGGCGTAACCCTTAATAAAAAGCCTGTTTAATCTTTGTTAAACAGGCTTTGTACTTATCATATTGAGTGATGCTGCTTATTGCAGGACTACCATAAAAAGCATGGCATTATTTTACGCTAAAGCGTCACTTCTTCTGCGCTGCTGACGGTTTCGGTGATTTGTTTACGTTGGTTCATTCTCAAGGCTAAATACAAATCAGAATGCACATAAATTCCATCGTGACCTGATTTAATCTCTGCTTTTACAAACCACGCCAACAACTGTCTTTTTCTGCCAGCAAGCTCAAGGCGAACCCCGCGCTTTCTAAAAATAACCTCTAAATCTGATAGCATCGCCATCACACTTAAGTCTAAATGAGTAAAACATGGCACCGCATCAATAATTACACACTCAATGTCATCTTTTTGTCTGGCATATTGTTCTAACAATCGGCGTTTAAAGAAACTAGAATTAAAGTAAGTTAAAGGCGAATTAAAACGATAAATAAAAATACCGTCCACCGCTTTTGCTTTATCACTGGCATCTAAACTTCTTACTACACCGTTGATATCAACACCGAGTATATGGTCGGTGGGGCGCATTACCGTCCTAATAAATTGGAATAAACCTAGTAATACAGCAAGGGTAATACCGGGAATAACACCAATAAATAACACCGCTAATAAAGTGGTTAAGGTTAAGTAAAATGCTTGTCGGTCTTTTAGTCTGAGTTTCCAGACCATTTTAAGATCTAGTAGGTGCACAGAAGCAATAATCAAGACAACCCCCAAGGCGGCACTGGGAATAAATTCAAGGGGTGCGGTAAAGAAAATAGCAATAATAGCAATAATGGCTGCGGCTATAATAGAGACTAATTGGGTTTTACCGCCATTGGCATCATTGACTGCGGTGCGAGAAGAGGCGCCACTGACGGCAAAACCCTGTGATACAGCCGACGCTAAATTAGCAATACCTAAAGCCATAAATTCTTTATCTGCATCAACGTCATAGCCATTCTTTGCGGCAAAGCTGCGAGCGGTGAGCATCATGCTAACAAAACTTATTATCGCTAAGTTAAGTGCTGGCATAACAAGCTCACGAATAACACCGACATTAAATTCAGGTGTTTGAAATAAGGGTAAGCCCCCCTCGACAACGCCAATGGTTTTTATACCAAACTGCTCTAATTTAAAAAGCCATACTAAGGCTGCACCCAACGCAATGGCAAACATTGAAGCAGGCCAAGTGGGCTTTAGGCGTTTCATACCAAAATAAATAGCCAGGGTAAATAAGGCGATAGTTAATGTTGGGAAATGTGTTTGTGCTAAGTAATCAGGGACACCGCCCAAACGTTCGAGCAGATACCTTTCATCAAAGGTAAAACCAAATATTTTAGAAAATTGACCAACAATAACTGTTATGGCAACACCATTTAACAGCCCCATTAAAATAGGTTTAGACAAGAAGTCAGCCAATACACCAAGCTTAAAACGACTGGCCAGAATGCACCAAAAACCGGTCATCGCTGTCATGGTAATAACTAACTGCCAATGCTTAGTACTGTCGCCGGCGGCTAAAGGGGTGATCAGTGCCGCAATAACTGCACAAGTTGCCGCATCAGGCCCAACGATTAATTGCTTAGAGGTCCCAAATAATGCATATACCATCATAGGTAATACACAGGAGTACAAGCCTACTACGGCATTAACTCCGGTGAGTTGTGCATAAGCTATAGCAACCGGTAATGCAACGGCTGCAACCGATAATGCCGCTTTAACATCATCAGCAAACCAACTTCTTTCATAGTTAAATAAGGTGTTTAAACCTGGCATAAAATCATACAAACGTGACAACACAATAGCTCCCTTATTTAGTGCTCAGCGATGCTATGCGTTTTGCTAATGGCGGATGACTCGAAAAGAGTGCGCTCATTTTACTTGAGCTAATGGCAAAAGCTGACATTTCGGTCGGTAGCTGGGGCAAGTTTTGTAGTTGTTCTAGTTTACTGAGTGCGGCAATCATATTTTGTCGGCCCGCAAGGCTTGCACCACCTTCATCTGCTCTAAATTCTCGATAGCGAGAAAACCACATCATTATCATAGTCGCTAATAAGCCCAATACGAGTTGAGAAACTAATGAGACAATCCAAAAGGCAGGTCCGTGACCACTTTTTACGTTAAATACATTGCGGTCAACCACATGACCGATAATGCGTGATAAGAACACCACGAAGGTATTTAAAACCCCTTGCAGAAGTGTCATTGTTACCATATCGCCATTGGCGACGTGGCTTATTTCATGAGCAAGAACCGCTTCTACCTCATTTTGACTCATGTGACTTAATAAGCCGGTGCTTACCGCGACTAAGGCATTATTTCTACTCCAACCCGTTGCAAAAGCGTTCGGTGAAGGATGATTAAAAATACCGACTTCAGGCATGCCAATATTGGCTTTAAGGGCTTGTTCTTGTACTGTTTTGAGTAGCCAGCGCTCGGTTTGATTATTCGGCGTCACGATAACCTCGACGCCCATACTTCTTTTCGCCATAAACTTAGAAATAAACAAGGAGATAAACGAACCACTAAAGCCAATAACCGTGGCATAAATGAGTAATGATTGAAAATTAAGGTCGACGCCATTTTCTGCCAACAAGCCTTCAATACCAAATAAGCTAAAGGTAATACTCAAAATCATCATAATGGCAATGTTAGTGGCCAAAAATAGTAAGATTCTCATTTTTTATCTCTTCATTTTGCAATAATAATGCCTTTATAGACAAGGCTGTTAGTCAAATAGTCACAAAGTAATTTAATCAAATAGTGGGCAAGTAATCAAAGTATATTTATTGATAATAGGCGAAGTGTTAAAAATTTATTCGGGTGTTTTATTTAGACTGAAAATAAGCGATGTGCTGACTGGTTTTAGGTTTTACTCTGTCTGCATTATCAATGATTTTTTTGTGTTTACGGTTAATGTGACTTTATTTTACTTTCACGAGTCTAGATAGAGGTGGAAAATTATGATCACAATATTAAGAATACAAAACATTTAAAGGAAAGATATGAAAGCTCTAATTTTACTGATTGCTATTGTCATGGTTGCTCCTGTTCACGCAACGCAAAATATATTCAACGTGCTAGTGCAAGATACAAACTTAGTGAAAGATATTCGCGCTGAGGAAGAAAATATTTGGATTAAACTGGCAGCCGCTAATCTTGCTGATGAAATAATTATACGAATTTCAAGTAAAGATAAAGATTTATATCGTCCATGGTTTAATGGCAGTGTTGATCTTCAATGAAAAGGTTTTCGTGGTAACGATATCTGGTCTGATAGACTTCAGACCCAAGCTAACTTCGTAGAGTATTGGCACAAAGGTCGGTTAGTTCTTCATCTTCAGCGCAAGTAATGACATTTTTTGAATAGAGAGTCATCATTTTTTTAGTCTGTAATTTAGTGGCAGGCTAAATGCTGTTTCAGCGGATTCTTTAGTTTCAACCCAATCAACGGCGTAATTATCCATCAATAGACATTGAACTAAACCATCACCGATGATCTTGTCATCTTCGACGATTAATATGCGCATTTATTACTCCGCTTACTACAAAACTATCTATGATAAAATGTTAACCTTAAGGTCATATTAAGGCCTTTGCTTTATTGATCATTGATTATTGACTATTATTAATGTTATTCAACGTTACTCAACACTCGGTGATATTTTTTCTACTGAGGCGAGATAACTAAATTCTGGATCGACCAACATTTCACCTTTCATCGCTTCACGTCCCAATAGCATCAAGTGGTTCATGCTTGACCGGTCGGTTAATGACAGTCTTACTGTCCATGTTAATTCGCCCATTACCGCCAACGTATTGATGATATAGCGACGTTCTTTTTCTCCGTTAGACGATTTTATACGTTTTCTATCGACTATCTTTGCCGAACATTTAATCGTTTTAGTGACATCGTGAGAATCAGGATGAAATTCAAAGTCCAACATGCCAGTGACTTTATTTTCAGAAATATGGTCAACATGGAGCGATGAAGTTTGCGCGCCAGTATCAATGCGGGTTGCAACCTCAAATAGCTCTAATTCGGGTAAATCAATAGTTTCTCTAGCACCGACAAGTATTTTTTCTTTCATATTATCCATTTCATTATGTTGTTGTAGCAGACAAAATTATATTTTACGGCACAAGTGCTAAAACAATAGCATATCATTGTTATTAAGAAATACTACGCCAAAAAGATGTTGCCGTTGTCAGCAATAATGACAGCTCTTATTGTTATAAGCGCCATAACTGTTCGATAAGCATAGCTTTTTTATTACTAAAGTATAGTAGGGTGGCTTGATTTTCCACCCATTTAAGGAGTGTTTTTCTGGGGGTATATCATCAAATTTGTTTGAAATTAGAAGGAAATAGGTCTTCTCTTCGCCGGCAAAGATGATGGTTCAATTGCTTGCTCTGCAGAAACAAAGGTTTCTTTAGTGTTTGATTTACTCTTTTTAAGCGAGCTTTTAGTTCCAGCTCCACTGGGCTGTGCAGTCGTTGATGACTTTTGTTTTGGAGTATGGGCAACTTCAAAAATTTCGCCATCAAATTCAACGGTATCGCCATGACGAATTTTCTTTCGTTTTTGAAACTCAACTTCATTGTTAACTAGAACATAACCTTCGCTGATCACTATTTTGGCTTCGCCACCACCACCGACCATATTGGCAATTTTTAGTAATTTACAAAGCTCGATTGGTTCAACCGAAATATTAATAATAGGGTGTGCAGACATGTAACGTTAGCCTAGTGATATTAAATTTAATGGCAACAATTATAACATAAAGAAGTGTGACAAGGATAAGGTATAGATTATTTAGTCGTAAATTATATTATCGCACTTCGTCAATTAAAACAGGTCTTTTTAAAGCTCACTTAATATATAGCCTTGATAATTTAAATGCTTGGGTTAATGGTTAAGCTGACTTTCGGCTGATAAAGTTTCTGTATCTAGCTTTTTTAGCGGCAGTTAGTCGACCGCTTTGACAAACTGATCAAACTTTATGGCCATTATTAGCCACAGCAAGGTTTACTTGGCTGAGGAATAAGTTGATGCTTTTTAAATGTTTTATACAATGCTAAAGTTTATAATTATGCCATAATCAAATTTACGGCGAACAGGGTAAATAACTTTTATTACTTGTTAAGAAAACATGAAAAGTTGCAGAACAACACTATGCATCCTTCTATTATTAGTGGTGTATCGCATTATTTTTTTCTTTACCCGGACACAGAGGCTAATTTGAATAAACTTGAAAAAAGTCAATTAAGTCAATTAGTAAAACGCTTGTACAGGTGCATTTTTGTCAAAGATGCTCAAGATGATAGCGTTCATACCAGGGCTCTTTCGTTATGAGTATTTCACTTGTTGTTGCTGATGACCATGTGCTTATGCGCCAAGCATTAGTAAACTATTTAAAGGCAGGTAACGAGTTTACTATCTTGGCTGAATGTAAAGATGGAATAGAATTAATCAGTCAAACCTTAAAAACCGATCCTGATGTTGTGGTGATGGATATTTCTATGCCAAATATGAGCGGACTGGTGGCAATTGACAAACTATTGTCGCAACGGCCAACGACAAAAATATTAGTTTTATCCATGCACGACGAACTTGAGTATATTTTAGCGATGCAAAAAGCGGGTGCTAAAGGTTATATCCTCAAAGAGTCGTCCTCAGATCTTCTTATTCATGCGATTAAAAATGTTTATAACGGTAAAACCTTCTTTCCAAACTTATCTGCCAATAATTGTCAGCCGGCGTCCAACCCATTAGAAGTATTAACTCGGCGAGAAAGAGAAGTGTTTTTCTCAGTAATTGCCGGAAATACCAGTAAGAAAATAGCAGAATTACTCAATATGAGTGTAAAAACGGTGGAAAATCATCGCACCAAAATATATAAAAAGCTGCAGGTTGGCAGTGTGGCAGAACTACTAAGAATGGCTAATAAAGCAGGTCTTCTTGAATAGTGTTTATTTTATCTCATCTCATTTGAACTTTGCTAGAGACAAAAAAACGCCCTACAAGGAGGGCGTTTAATGAATGTAGATGTTATACGTACTCTGCTCTACATTTAGCTGTTATTACTCTGCGTTCGAACTTGTCCCTGAGACAAAGTAATTTTTATCTATTTGATTAGCGATAATCGCATAGCTAGCACGAGTTACACCGTCTTCTGGATTAAATGTAGCAACCATTGTCGGTTGTAAATCAAATTGACCTTGCTCAAGGCTATAGCGAACACCTAACAGACCTTCGTTCAAAGCAATTTGCACATAACCGCGCATATCGTCAGCAATATCACTTTGGTCAGCAATCACTATTGATTCACCATTGTAATTAACCGTGATTTCATGCGTTTCGCCCAAGTCTATTGCCTCTTGAGTTTTACCAATAACTTGTATTAGGCTATAAGCTAAGTCAGCACGAGTCACAGCAGATTTTCCGTGGAAGTCGCCATTATTATCAACCATCATCACGGGACCAAATTGTTGTTTAGCATCTTTCAACGCGGCACCTGACATAGCAACTGATTCAGCAAAAATACGGTATCTAGCGTTAACACCACTTAGGCTTATTTCTGTTTCCCCATCTAAATGGCGATACTGACGTACCGATGTCCCCATGACTAAGGCCTTAGCCAATTCTTGACGATTTAACATCGCATCAGGTGCAAAAGATGTCGCTGAACGACCATCCATAAGGCGTTCAAGTACAGCAGTTTCTATTGCTGCTTGCTGACTATGGCCTGCTACGTCATCCATACCTTCTATGCTTGTTAAAATATCTTGCCACACCCAATAACTGATATGATTATCACTAGCTTCATCAGTTTGTGCCTGTTCGTCGTAAGCTGCAGCAGCAGGTGGCACTGATAAACCAAAGGCGTCAGTTTCCATAAACAGTTTCCATGGACCCGCTTGTGCTGGAGCCGTTACAAACGAGTTACTGTCCCAAACTGGGTCGGTAGAGTCGCCTTCAAAACGTTGCCCATCAGGTGCTACAAGTACAGCTTTAACACTTGTTAAGGCCGTTAAGCCAACATGTACGGTTTTTGCATTGGCATTGACTTTAAATTCAATTACTTGCGACTCTAGTGTTTCAAACGCTAAAGCACCTTCAGCAATTTTCATGGCTTGCATATTGATACTGGCCGTGAAACGAGAGTCAGCGCTGTTGTTAACAGATTTTTTATGATCTGCATTTTTCCCTTTAGCTGCAGCTACTGCAGCATGGGCATTAATATAACCTGCACCGACTTCCCAAGACTCATAACCTGGCATATTCGTCGCAGATTCTTTCATTAATTGCTTGATTTCATCGATACTTAGCGAAGGGTTAGCTTCCATCATCAGCGCTGCAACACCAGCAGTGTGCGGTGTTGCCATTGATGTACCCGAAATACGGGTATAAAAAGGAATATGTGCTGGGTCAAGCACCAAATCAGCATCTCCGCCATTGGCAGCCATATTGGTTGATGAACGCGTTGATACCATGTTGCGCCCTGGTGCGACAATTGTGACTTCGTTAGTGTAAGTCCATGCCTTACCATCTGGCATGGTGAAATCACCGGTTTCATATTCTAAACCACGAGATGAAAAGTCGACTAAATTACCATTGGTATCGCCAGCACCTACTGACATTCCCCAAGGGATCTGAGCATGAGGGTTATTGCTATTTTCGCCAGAGCCCGAGTTACCCGCAGCAAATACCGATAAAATACCAAATTGATAAGCTTTATATGACGCTAAGGCAACAGGGCCTTTAGCATCAAATTTACCGCTTGAACCCCAAGAGTTACTCATAATACGTAGTGGATGTTCATAGTCATAAACGTTGTTAATAGCATAGTCATAGCCGCCAACCGCATCTAAAATAAATAAACCTAACCCTGAGCCGTAACCGACTAAATCAGCATCGGGTGCAACGCCTTTATATTTTCCATCAGACATAGCGCCCGAACCCGCTATAGTGCCAGCACAGTGAGTACCGTGGCCGACATTCAAGTCGGTATTAGGTTGGTTTTTAATAACAAAACCGTCTGTAATACCGGTTTCAGCGAGATCGAGTGAATGTGTTGCCGCTTGCACGTTATCAACCACTACGTCGCCAAAGAATAAATCTTGGTGTGTTGCATCAATACCCGAGTCATTAACCATAATGGTTACGCCTTTACCGGTATATTCTGTGCCGCCATTGCGGTTTGCAAACTCGGTACCTTGAACTTTGTCAACACCGGTAATTTCACGAGAGTTAGCATTAAAATATTCAAGCTTACGGTTTAACCATACTGAACGGACATCATCTCGTCCGGCAATCGCTTTGATTTGTGCGACATTAGCAACAACACCCATAATAGGTACGGCAGAAAACTGCACACCCTTACTGATACCTAAGGCTTTTAACGCCCGTATTTGGCTTACTGATATTGGCTTCATTTGTTCAAAGGTTACCACGGCCATAACTGTTTCTTCGCCCGTCATAGTCGGAAGCACTTGTGCCAGTTGCTCGCCAATAGCAGCGTCAGCTAAAGCGTGCGTAGGTAATGTCATTGCCAAAGAGGCTGCAGCCAAGGCACTTAAGGTAAATTTTTTCATTATATTTCAAACTCCAATATGTTTCATACTTGTAGGTTAAATATCTTAAATATCTTAAATATTTCTAATTGTTTTTAATTATTAAAATATTTTTATCACCTTTAGTCTCCCGACAAACCACTAAGATGAAAATAGGGGGTTACCCCTAATATTGGATAAATAACTGCGTAATTAGCAAACCTATAAGGTGAATCATTTTAGAAACAAAGTATCAGCGAGTTGATCGTATTAGCTATTTTAATTTAGCTAATAGTTCTTTAGATAGGGGGAACCCCCTATTTACTCAGCCCCCCTTAACTCGATAGAGTGCTTGAGTGAATTATATACACCCCTTAATAATAACTAGAACGAGTGAAATAATGAAAAAATTTACCTTAAGTGCAATAGCAGCAGCAACCATGGCATTAACTATGCCGTCTCAAGTTTTCGCTAACGCTGCCATTGGCGAGCAGTTAGCTGAGTTTTTACCGACTATGGTTGGTTCTCAAACGGTTATGGCCGTAGTAACTTATAACCAATTAGAGCCGGTATCAACAACTCAACTAGAGCATCTT
This sequence comes from Colwellia sp. BRX8-9, assembly GCF_014077245.1. Classification (NCBI taxonomy): domain Bacteria; kingdom Pseudomonadati; phylum Pseudomonadota; class Gammaproteobacteria; order Alteromonadales; family Colwelliaceae; genus Colwellia; species Colwellia sp. BRX8-9. The sequence continues at coordinate 2,643 of NZ_JACGVN010000039.1, read as the reverse complement.
TCTGGACTAGGTATTAGTCAGGCTGTTCAGTTTGCTTCGGTTCCTGTTATTGGCGTAGTCGCTAACTTAGATCAAATTAAAGCCATTGCTCAACGTAGCGATGTGCGCTCGGTATGGTTAAATCGTGAGCTTGAATACTTTAATGCTGATGCTCGTCAGATCACGGGGGTTGATGCGATACAAGGTGAAGAGTTTAAAACACAAAATGGCATTGAATATACCGGTAAAGGCGTAACTGTAATGGTTAATGACTCGGGTATTGATGCTACCCATCAGGATTTATTCTTTGGCGATAAAGTGATTGATAACGTGCAAGGTCTAACGCATGCAAGTTTATTAAGCATAACGGGTGTAACCGAAGGTCTAATACTTAAGAACCAACCTAACACAGATACTAATTCAGGCCACGGTACTCATTGTGCTGGCACTATTGCTGGATATGGTACTATGTCAGATGGCAAGTACCCAGGCGCAGCGCCAGATGCTAAATTAGTAGGCTATGGCTCAGGTGGTGTTATTCTTATTCTTGATACTATAGGCGCTTATGACTATGCCATTACTAAAGGTGATAGTTACGAAAATCCATTGCGCGTAATGAGCAACTCTTGGGGGTCAAGTGGTAAGTTCGACCCAACTGGCCCAGTTTCTCTAGCTTCATATAAAGCCCATAAAATGGGTATATTATCTGTGTTTGCAGCAGGTAACTCAGGCTCAGGTGAAGATACGCACAACCCTTATGCACAAATTCCTTGGGGCATGTCTATTGGTGCAGGAGAAAAAGATGGCACACTAGCTGGTTTCTCTTCACGTGGTTATAAGTATGAATCTGGCGAGTTCGATATGCCAGATGGTACAAAATGGACCTACAATAATGAAATTACTATCGTAGCTCCTGGTGTAGACGTTATTTCTACTCGTGCTGTTACTAATGCCGGCGCAAATGGTGGTGAAGCTGATGTAGACGCGATGGACCCTACTCATTTACCTTTCTATACCATGATATCAGGTACGTCGATGGCAACGCCTCATGTTGCTGGTATTGTTGCACTAATGTTAGAAGCTAATCCTGACTTAGACAACATGGCCATCAAAAAATTGTTACAAGAATCTGCGACTAATATGCCAGGTTACGAGCGCTTTGAAGTCGGTGCTGGATTTGTAAACGCCCGTGCAGCAGTAGCCGCAGCGAAAAACTATGATATGAACCACAGTGTCACGGTGAATAACCTACGCGGTAAAGTTTTCAATGCTAATACGCTAGTTGAAATTAGTGAAACAAGCTATGAAGGTTCTATCTGGTCAACACCCAATGGCGTCACAGAGCCACTAGGACTGCAAAACTCATTTAAATTTATGGTTGATAGTGATGCATTGTGGGTTAAGGGCTCTGCGAGCTCATTGGCTAATACGGCTAAGTTAGTTTTAATTGCCCCTAATGAAACTGAATACTTTGGTAACTTAACTTTACCTGTGCTTGAAACTGGTATGCGTGTTACGGCACCTGCAATGGCAGGTGAGTGGACGGTTCGAGTTGACGGACTAACCTCTTTGTCTGGCGTAAATCCAGATCCACTTGACCTAACTAATGGTCCAATGGCTCCTGAAAACTTCGACGTTAGCATAAATTTTGAAGACTTAATTGGCTTTGAAGGGGTAACCGATATAGCCGCTCATCGTTATGAAAATGCGATAAAATATGCAGTGAGCAAAAGACTAATGGATGGCTTGAAGAATGATAATTTCAACCCTGACGCAAAGTTAAAACGTAAAGACTTAGCTAAGTACCTAGTCATGGGTGGCGCTGTTCGTCAATACCGTACATTAGACAGCGAGCCAGAGCCAACCCTTAATGAAGTACCTAGTGGTTACCAAGCGTTTATTGAATCGGTATCGGTTGTCGGTGGTGCATTAAAAGATAGCTTACGTAAACAGCAGCCAGTTATGCTTAGTGAAAATGGTGAGTTTGCCCATAACGGTCGTGTATCTAAAGTAGACCTAGCTTACAGTTTAGTTCAAATTCTAGGACTAGAATCAACGGCTAAAGCGTTTGATCCTGAGAAAGATGAAATTACGGTTGACTATAATGGCCAGACTATTGTGCTAGCAGATCAAGACAGCATTGCCGACGATATGAAAGGTTATGTGCAACTTGCCATACAGCTTTCATTATTGAATGTTCACTTTGATGTTACTCAAGGTACTTACGACTTAACGCCACAGTTGAACGCTAGCTTTGGTGGAAATTATAAAGTCACTCGTGCAGAATATGCTTTAACTGCCGGTCGTCTTTTTGGTCAATACTTTCAGTAAGCTCTTTGGTCAATACTTTGAGTAATTACTTTCGGTAACTAGTACCGCATATTAATCAGGAGGCCATTTGGCCTCCTTTTTTTTACCTGTTAGCTACCCTTGCCACTCACACTGTTAATCATAGTTTCTGCTTTTTTCAGTATAGTTTTGATAAGCTAATGCTATGTTAAGCGATATCATTGACAAATTTTCCAAGTGATCTCTTGTTTGTTCTCTGCAGAGGTTGGTGAGCTGGTTCTATTTTTCTCGTTAGGTATTGCCTTGCAGTGATAGTCGAATTAATAGTTGGCAATTTGCAATTTGCAATTTGCAATTGGCAGTTAATAGTTATTA
>NZ_JACGVN010000004.1:0-264176 GCF_014077245.1 Colwellia sp. BRX8-9 | reverse complement strand
CCATAAATAGACCTTAAATAGGCCTTAAATAGCCCTTAAATAGCCCTTATATAGCCCGTAATTATCCCGTATTTACGGATAATCAACTGTCTTTTTTAGTTTTATGCGGCTAGTTCCATAATTCTTCGTTTGTTCTGGTTTATAACCTTTCCCTCTAGCTTTAGCCAAGTAAGATATACGCCAGATAGCGTCCTGTATCGACTCGTAATCATCTCTTTTAATATTGTAATAGCAGTTCTTAGGAAAGTATTCAGAGCCGTCTAGTTGCCGCCATAGCTCTTTAACTTTGTTGGTTACTTCATAAGGAAAGTTAACCTTGTGACCGTCTATCAATAACGCATAGTGATAGTGTTGTTTCTTAGCTGTTTCTAGCTCTCGACACCAAACAAAGCCGACACGCTTTAAGCTGTACTTACGTTTAAGCCATTTATGTAATCTGCGATTAAAGGCCGTTATTATCCCGTTATTTTCTGTGTATTCATAAACTCTTAGATCAAACCGTATGATGTGTATTTTGCTATGGTGACTTAACATCGCATCAATCTGGTTAATCACCGCTTTAATGGAGTGCGCAATTAACCCACTTCCTTTTGAGTTTACCCACCAAGTATTGCCGTTTACTGTTATTACTTTGTCTTTGGTTATATATGCCATTAGATAGTTTACTAACTAAGATAACGCTAAAGGATATTATTAATTACCTAGATCAAAGTAAGTTGTTACTTACCTGTCTAAACCCAATGGTTATAGTTGGTTTATTACAATCATCATAAATATAGGGGTAAAAAACCTATAAATAATGGTTAATAACAATCAACATAAACAGGGTAGTGTTTAACAGGTTTGTAACTACTAACTATTGAAAAGTGGTTAACTTGGTTATACTCTTGTTGTTGGCTAGCGGTTTTGCCGTCAAACCTCACCGTCTAGCCAGTTTAAAAGAAAGCCTACTTTGGTTAGTCTTGAGTGGGCTTTTTGCTTTCTATTCGCTGTTCATACTCCTTATCAGCATCGGCTTTTTCCTGCTTGGCTTGCTTCAGGCGTTTAACTGCGTTTTTAGTGCCATAGTATGAGCGGTCTTTATATTGCTTTCTGGCAATGGTTCGAGCGTCTTTGTCTAGCTCCCAATCACAAGAAAAGTGCCTTTCATCAAGCCAGTAAAATGTTTGTTTTTTACCGTTGTATTCACCTTGTTCAGTATGAATAAGCCAGTGCTGGTAATATTCTCCTGTTAGCTGTTGTAAGTAAGCTCGAAAACCACCACCAAGCTCGTTACACAAATGATCTCTAGCATGTTTACTAACGTCAGATAGAATTAAAAGTAACTCGTATGCTGGGCTGTTTATTTCAGGTAATGCGCCATCAGGGGCAGTAAATAATAAGTTCTCCATATTAAATACCCCCTTTGTTAGTTGTTCTATTTGCTATTAATTCTTGAACAAGTGCTTTGATTTGAATAGGAGTTTGTTCTTCACACATAGCTCTGATAACAGCATTAACTTCGTAAGAAATGAATCCTATGCTTCTTTCTCCAAGTGGTATGGATTTAATGAAGTGCTGTGATTTTATGCGATTGTATAAAGTACTTTTTGACCATCCTGTAAGTTCAAGTACTTCAGGTTTGCGTAATATTCTTGGTTGTTTATTGATGTTCATGTTTGCTCCTTAAAAAGCGTGTTAAAAACATGAACAAATTTATAGGACTAAATGTGTGTCAGTCGATTGTGACATAGTGACACAGGGTCATGTGACACTACTTTTTTAGGTATGATTTTTACTGTGAAGTATTATTTTTAAAGCTTTGTAGCTATGACGCTATTTTCTTTTTATTTCGTCTGGTTGAATAGCCTTTGCCAATTCATCCGCTGTTCTATTTGTTCCTTTTGCTGTCACAGTTAAGTTTAATTTCTCAGCAATGAAATTTGAAATTTCTTGTTGGGTGGGTAGGTTCTTATTATCGTAATTTATCCAATATTCATTTTGAGTAGCTAAAATGGCTTTTAGCTTTGAAGTCATAATTGAAAATGAATTCCCTTGGAGTAACTCTACTTCATCAGTAAGTGCTTTTATTTTTGTATTTAATTGTTTAATTTTCTCATTATTATTTTTATTCGACACTGAAGGGGGGAGCTGTTGAGGTGGCCTTTGTTGTTGTTTTAGTGTTTCTTTTTCGTCCTTTAGTGCTTCAATAGGCTCATCAAAATTTTTGGGTTCATATATTAATCCAATATTAACATCTTGATATTCACACCACCTTACAAACTCTTGCTTTGAAATAATTGTATGCTGAAAGTCGATTTCAACATTTCTTTCTATGTAAATACTGTTTTTATATATTTGTGACGATTTTTCACCAAATTCGTCATTATTAAAGCACCAAAGTTCAATAGTGTGTAATTTGTAACCATCTTGATTTGCGCCTCTAATATCGTCATACAACCTCTGCTTATACTCATTCTTAGAGGGGTGTGCCATTTTTATCATAGAGGAAACAACTTGGTTTTGACCTATGGAGTGTATGTTTGTCGCTAATTCAGCAATTTCATCTAAAGTGAGATGATTTTTTTGTTTTATTAATTCGAGACCATTAGAAGATAATTGCTTTTTTAAATAATTAATATCTCTAGGCAACGGAATATTATATGAATCAATTAAATCTTTAAACTCATCATAGCAATATAGTTTTTCTTCTAATTCACACGTCGTTTTAAGTTTGTATGTATGAAAAAGTAATCTATCGTTATTACTATACTTAGTACCTTTTAAGGCTCGAATAAAACATGCTTCCTTTGGTGTACCATCATCGCTCATAAATGAAGAGTACCCCCATTCAGACTCTTCTAAGATAAAGTACCCATTGGCATAAAATGGCTTATTCTGTAAATTTAAAAGAAGTCCTTTAAAATAAACATATGGTACTAAATCTTCGATTATGTCACCGATGAATATGTCAATTAAAACATCTAAATCAGAACTATTTAAAAACTGTTTGTTTTCCATAACACCCTCGTGTTCCTACTTTAAATTCACTAGGCCAAAAGTTGGTAGGTAATCAACTTCTTTCGGGAGCTACCCTAGGCTTAGCAAAACTAGATAACGGCTGTTAAACCCTTATTCGATTTATTAAATTTGCCTGATTGCGCATTTGTTATATGCGCAGACCACCAAGCCATCATTACTCGTCTACGCTCCAAATATTCAGCGTGATTATAAGCGCGTCTTACTTCGTTTTTATCAACGTGGGCTAATGCTGATTCAATAACATCAGCATCAAAACCTTGTTCGTTTAAAGTGGTGCTGGCGAGTGAGCGTAAACCATGCGCCACTAATTTGTTCTTATAACCTATACGCTTTAATGCCATGTTTGCTGACTCACGGTTAGCGTGGCCTTTTAGGTTTCTATCAGCAGGGAATATGTAGTCATTGTCGGCACTAACAGGCTTAATACGTTCTAATATTGCTAGGGTTTGTGGCGTTAAAGGTACAACGTGTGGCTTGTTCATTTTCATTACATCGCCAGGAATTCGCCAGCATGCGTTTTCAACATCAATATCAGCCCACTTTGCTGTAGCGGCTTCGTTTGAACGCACCATGGTATGAAGCTGCCATTCAATTAATAAGCGCGTTACTAGCCTTAATGTTGAATAGCTCAGGTCAGCCATTAGCTTTGGTAATTCTTCAGGCTTTATTGTGGGGTAATGTTGTCTCTTTGGTGCTTCAAACGCTTTTAAAATACCCGTTAATGGATTGCTTTCTATTAAGCCAACATTAGCGGAGTAGGTCATTATTTCATTTAGGCGCTGGCAAAGTCTTTTAATAACAAACAGGCTGCCTTTATTAGCGATTGGCTTCATCGCATCAATCACAATAACAGGCGTTAAAGCGGTAACAGGGTGCTTACCTAGTTTTGGGAATATATGATTGTTAAGCGAGTTCCATGTGTCGTTAGCGGTATTTTGGGCAATGGTTTTCTTCTTTAATTCAAACCAATCTTCAGCAACCTTTAAGAGAGTATTGTTTAACTCTGCTTTTTTGCCTTCGGTAACTTCTTCTTTATGGGTTTTAGGGTCAATATCTTTAGCTAATAACTTTCTCGCATTAGTGCGCTTTTCTCTAGCATCAGCTAGTGACACGTCAGGATAATTGCCAAAACTAATATTTGCCCGTTTTTTGGTAAAAGGGCGGGAATAATTAAAGATCCATAATTTAGAGCCTTGAGGTTTAACTCTAAGTGCTAAACCGTCACCGTCAGCAAGGTTGTATTCTTTGCTTTTAGGCTTGGCTTTGTTTACTTCTGTATTGGTTAAAGACTTAGTTGTTTTTGCCATAATTGTAACACTGGAAACTCAAAGTAAGGGCTGGTGTTACAATGAGTGTTACAATAAAACGTGATTATTACAAGTTCTCTTTAAGCGTTAATAACCGTTAAGTGCTCTGAGTTGATTGTTTTTAATAGGTTTTGTGAGGTTTGTTGAACGTTATAAATAATGATTTTGGTGTCCCTGAGACGATTCGAACGTCCGACCTAGCGCTTAGGAGGCGCTTGCTCTATCCAACTGAGCTACAAGGACATTATAACGCAAAAAGCGTTGTTAATTTATCTTAAAAGTTGTTGTTGTTCTAGTTTTATTTTCTCTGTATGTGGATGAAAAATAATTAATTAGAAATAACGGTTTATCATTCGCTTTAAATCGTTTTATACTGCAACTGAAGTTGATTAAACTATGGCTAAAACTATAAATAAGAGGTTGAATTTGTTAAAAAAACGTTACAAACAAGTTGCCTTGGTTTTTTGGTCTCTGTTAAGCGCTTTGTTGATAACTACGCAAACATTTGCAGATAATGGCACAACCAATCGTGACTTTATCTTTTTTGTTGAACGCGTTGAAAAATTACAAAATACCAATGTTACCGATGCACTTGCACTGTTAGATTCTTATCAAACCAACATCAATGCGTTAACGGTTGGGAACCAGGTAAAGTATTACCAAGTACTGTCAGAAGTTTATATTGAAGCCTCTCAATATAAATCGGCGTTTAGCGCCGCATCGCAAGGGTTAAAAATAGCACAACATTTAACTAGTCCTACAATATTGATTTCACAACTTTCATACTTACGTGGCTTTTCTTTAGAAAGTTTAGGTGATGCTAGTGGCGCGGTTGAGAATTATTTGAATGGCTTAGAAGTTGCCGAATCCTTAGATGCTAAAAAATTTATTGCCGATGGCTTTATCAACTTAGGTGCTATTTATTACCTAACTGAACAATATGAAAAGTCGTTGACTATGCTCAATAACGCGCTGGTTATTGCCAATACTCTAGATAATGAAGAACTTAAAGGTTCCGTTAACAGCGAGTTGGGTATTTTATACTCTTATATGTATAACCCTAAAAAATCGATAAAATTTTACCAAGCGTCTTACGAACATTATAAAAAAGCGGGTATGGCACTCTATGCGTTAAATAGTTTACAAAATATTGCAGTGAACTACATGGATCAAAGCCGATATGAACAAGCTATTGAGCTATTTGAAGAAGTCATAGCCAGTGCTAATAAATTTAGTAACAATGAAGTTATAAGTGGAGCTTATACTCGTTTGTCTATGTCGCACGCTAAGAAGAAAGATCCTGATTTAGATGTTGCTTATCAATATATTACCCTTGCTGAACAATACCTAAAAGGTGTACAGCAACATAATGCCTTATTATTTTTTAACGTTAATAAGGCATACGTACTTGAAGCCATGGAACGATATGATGAGGCGCTTGAAAACTTAGCGGTCGCTGAAAAAATATTAGCAAAAAATAGTCAAACAAAAAATACTTTTTCAAATTATCACTTGATGTATTTGCAGTCTGAAATTTATTATAAAACACAAAGATATCAGCAAGCTTATGAAAAACAATCTCAATTTTTAACGCGTTTATTTAAAGATCAAGAAAACATAAATATGGAACAAATTGAAGAGTTACGATTAAGTTTTGAAAGCAAACAAGCAGACTTAAAAAACAAAATACTCGAACAGGAGAAGTCTGTACAAATAATAGAACTTAACGATGTGACCTACCACGAAGAAAATTTACATTTGTTGATTATTTTTGTCGGTACGGTGCTCGTCATACTCGCTTGGTTTTTGCTTAAAATGTTACAAAGTCAAAAACATTTTGTTCGAATTAGCCAAGTTGATGATTTAACAGGTGTTGCTAATCGCCGACGTTTAATCGAATTGGGTGAGCAAATGTTTACCCGAGCAGAAGAAGAACAGACACCTTTTAGTATATTAATGCTTGATGTTGATAATTTTAAGGCGATAAATGATAGCTTTGGTCATAATACCGGTGACAAAATACTCAAAGATATTGCTGACTTGGCTAACCATATTATGCGTCAAAGTGATTGTTTTGGCCGTTTCGGTGGCGAGGAATTTATTGCTTTATTAGCGAACACTTCACCCGAAAATGCTTATGATTTGGCTGAGAGATTACGCTTGAGTATTCAAAATAAAGTTTGGTCATATAAAAAACTCACTGGGGTTACGGTCAGTATTGGTATATCTTCTTACCAAAAAGGAAGTACTACAAGTTTTGCTCAACTGATAAAAGACGCGGATATTAATATGTATCAAGCAAAAAATTTAGGTAGAAATAAGGTGTGTTTTTAATGAAGCATTACTCTTTTTCTAATATATCACTGTGTGTCTTATTGAGCTTCTACTTGGCAAATGTAGCATTTTCTTCAGTAGCGCAAGCTTATTCAGTTGGCGAAGCGTTAGCCGCAGAAGAAAATAAGAGTGACAATGCGCCTGCTGAGCCTGAAAATATTTTGAACAATAAAGAGCCGTTACCCATTAATGCTCGTATTTTGTCTTTGTTATCACTGGTTCAACAAAACGATCAAAAAGATGCTGTGCAAGTTACCGGTGTTTTATTACAACTAGAAGAAATCAACTCAACTTTTAACGCCGCAGAACAGTATTTAATATTTTTGATACACGCTTTAATCGAGCACCATGCACAACAGGATAAACAGGCTATTGCTTGGCTTGAGAAGACATTAAACTTACGAGATAAAATCCCTGAAAAGCAGCTTTATTTACCTGAATTCTCTGAAGTGAATCTGATTTTTGCTCGCTCATTTTCTGCTTTGGGTGACTTTAAGCAAGCGTTCGATTATAAGAAAAAATATATAAGAAATGGTTACCAATACTTTGATGGAACCCGAGCTGATAAAATTAAAGATCTTAATAAAACCTATGCAACTGATGAAAAAATTAAGCAAAATGAATTACTAGCCAATCAAAATAAAATTAAACGTTTAAAAATTATTGCTGCAGAGAATAAAAAGTTTGCTCAACAACGTAATATTTTAATACTAGTTGTCACTGTTATTGTTTTCTTTGTACTTCTATTGAGACAAATAAAAGTCAGAAAAAAATTAAAATATTTAGCAAAAGTAGATAGTCTAACTAACTTATATAATCGACGTACTTTGTTTGAAAAAGGCGCTGAAGCAGTTGCCACAGCGGTCAATGAAAAACAGAGTTTAAGTGTCATTCTATTAGATATAGATCACTTCAAAAATATAAATGATACTTACGGTCACGATATTGGTGATGAAGTTATTAAAATAATTGCCGAACTAGGCAGTGAAACTATGCGCTCTCGCGATCTTTTTGCCCGATTAGGTGGTGAAGAGTTTGCCGGTATATTACCAGAGGTAGGCTGTGCTGAAGCTAAGGCAATAGCCGAGCGTTTACGTGAGAAAGTGGCAAGTAAAGACTGGTCTGAATTTAATATTAACGAACAAGTATCGGTATGTATTGGCGTTGCTTGTTTAGAGCAAGTCGAGTTAAATTTTGATGACTTACTTAATGCAGCTGATATAGCGATGTATTATGCTAAAGCTAACGGACGCAACCGCGTCTGTCAGTTTAATGATGAAGGCCAAAATAATAACGACTAATTTACAGATTTTGATAAAGAAGTGTTTTCCTGCCTTGTCTCCCTATTGTCATTCAAAATGTACTCTCAAAGGCGCATCTTGATTGGCAACAGCTATATAATCATATAAGCTAGAGTCTAGCTAAATGTAATCTAAAAATAATAACCAAAGTCACGGGTAGGGCTACTCCCTAACAGGTTGACAATTCAGGAATTAATTCATGTCAGACGCGCTTAATTTTAGCCTCGAAGGTATTGAACAGCGACCACTTCGACAATTTACCGAAGAGTCTTATTTAAACTATTCGATGTACGTGATCATGGATCGAGCTTTACCACATATTGGTGATGGCTTGAAGCCAGTTCAAAGACGTATTGTCTATGCGATGTCTGAATTAGGTTTGTCTGCCAACGCAAAATATAAAAAATCAGCGCGTACTGTTGGTGATGTGTTGGGTAAATTTCACCCACATGGCGACTCTGCTTGCTATGAAGCTATGGTATTAATGGCTCAGCCATTTTCATATCGATATCCGCTGGTTGACGGGCAAGGAAACTGGGGCGCGCCAGACGATCCGAAATCTTTCGCTGCTATGCGTTATACCGAATCACGTTTATCACGTTTTAGCGAAATATTACTCGCCGAGTTAGGTCAAGGCACCGTTGATTGGACACCAAACTTTGACGGTACCATGAATGAACCTAAAACCTTGCCTGCTCGTTTACCTCATATACTCTTAAATGGTATTACCGGCATCGCTGTTGGTATGGCTACCGATATTCCGCCCCATAACGTTCGTGAAGTGGCTAATGCATGTGTGCATTTAATTGAACAACCTAAAGCGGAAATTAGTGATTTACTTGAGTATGTCAAAGGTCCTGATTACCCCACCGATGCTGAAATAATTACACCTAAAGCCGATATTGAAAAAATATATAGAACCGGTAAAGGTAGTATTAAGATGCGCGCCATCTTTGAGGTTGTGCAAGGTGATATTGTTATTACAGCTTTACCTCATCAAGCTTCTGGCGGCAAAATACTTGAACAAATTGCTGGGCAAATGAATGCGAAAAAACTACCTATGGTGGTTGATTTGCGTGACGAGTCTGATCATGAGAATCCAACCCGTTTAGTGGTGATCCCTCGTTCTAATCGAGTTGATATAGAACAATTAATGAATCACTTGTTTGCCAGTACCGATTTAGAAAAAAGTTATCGTGTTAATCTAAATATGATTGGCTTGAATAATAAACCTGCAGTAAAAGACTTGCGGGTTATTTTATCAGAATGGCTGGTATATCGTCGCGAAACTGTGCGTCGTCGCTTGCAGTATCGTCTCGATAAAGTGTTAGCTCGTTTACATTTATTAGACGGTTTATTGATCGCCTATTTAAATATTGATGAAGTTATCGAAATTATTCGAAATTTTGATAAACCCAAAGAAGAACTGATTTCTCGTTTTGATTTATCAGAACGTCAAGCAGAATCAATTTTAGAAATTAAGCTTCGCCAACTTGCTAAACTTGAAGAAATTAAAATAAGAGCAGAGCAAGCAGAGCTTAATATAGAACGTGAATATCTTGAAAAAATATTAAACTCAACAGCGCGAATGAATACGCTAATGAAAAAAGAAATTCAAGAAGCGGCTGAAAAATATGGTGATGACCGTCGTTCTGTTCTTATTGAGCGCAGCGAAGCAAAAGCACTATCTGAAAAAGATTTAGTCCCCAGTGAAGCCGTTACCGTTGTCGTTTCTCACAAGGGTTGGGCGCGTTGTGCCAAAGGTCATGATATTGAACCCGAAGCGCTGAGTTATAAATCAGGCGACAGCTACTTATGTTCTTCAAAAGGGCGCAGCAATAATCCTGTGGTCTTTATTGACTCAACGGGGCGTGCTTACACCACCGACGCTCATACATTGCCAACGGCAAGAAGCCAAGGTGAGCCGTTAAGTGGCCGTTTTAGCCTATCGACAGGAGAAACGTTTGTCACGAGTTTAATGGCAAGTGATGAAAGCAAATATTTACTCAGCAGTGATGCTGGCTATGGTTTTGTTGGTAAATTTTCTGACATGATCAGCCGCAATAAGAATGGTAAAGCATTATTAAGCGTGCCAGCAAATGCCAAAGTGAATACACCATTGCCAATTGCTAATATTGATAATATGTTAGTGCTTGCCATTACGTCTGAAGGTCGAATGCTGGTATTTCCAGTCAAAGACTTACCGATACTTAGTAAAGGTAAAGGTAACAAAATTATTAATATTTCTGCAGCAAGAGCGAAAAGCCGTGAAGAATTTGTTTCGATACTAAACGTTATTTCAGCAGAAAGTTCGGTAACATTGCACGCGGGTAAACGTAAGTTAACCTTAAAAGCCAGCGATGTTGAACACTATCGTGGTGAGCGTGGTCGCCGTGGCAATAAGTTACCAAGAGGTCTACAACGCGTTGACCGTGTCGAAGTGGGTATGATCGCCGAAGAAATTAACATTGAAGACGTGGTAATTCCAACAGCCAATGATGAGATATAAGTAACCGTAACTTTTAATCACTATTTACTTCATCATTTATTAAAAACTCAGGTAAAATAACATTATTATTTTACCTGAGTTTTTTATCTTTATGTCACAGCCTTTTACCTACTCAACAACCTACGAACTAGACAAAGCCCATTTTCAAGAATGTTTTAGCGAATCTGTTGTCATCGTTACTTCAATAAGCGCCTATAAAAAATCAATTGCCTTAACCGTTGCTGGAATGTTGTTAGTACTGTTTACCGAAATGAATCCCTATGCAGCTTGGTTTGTTTTTGCTTTAGGTATTCTTGAAGCCGTCAGTACCTATTATCAAAAACCGTGGTGGGTGATGCGACAAATGCTCAGTAAAGCCGCCAAAGGTAATGTTGATTTAACGATTGATGAACAGGGTATTGTGAGTAAATCATTTTACGCTAGCTTGACATTATTGTGGTCAGACGTGCAATTAATACAAAACACCCAGCTAGGTTGGTTAATAAGACACGCTCAGGGGCGTAGTTACATTTCTAATAAAAATTTATCGGCAGCAGCGATAACATTCCTTACCGATAAACAGGCTCAGCAAAGTAAGCGTTAATATTCAGTGAATTTTTTTCGCTTAAATAATCCTAAATTTATTTTATTATTCATTTCGATTTGGTTTGGCATGCTAGTAATGTCTCCTATAGCTATCGAAGACATTCGTGAGTATGGGGTCTTTAGTTTTATTGGCTTACTTGGCGGTATTTTTGCCAATTCAACGGGAGCAGGTGGCGGGGTTGTCTTTATCCCATTGTTTAATCAACTCAACTTTACTGAACAACAATCTATAGCGACCAGCTTTGCTATTCAATGTTTTGGTATGACTGCCGGCGCTTTTACTTGGTGGTTTCATTACCATAGTGAAAAAACACAATTACGTTTATGGCAAGGGTTTAAACGTATTATCAGTGTGACCACAATAAGCTCAATTATGGGTATTTGGTTTGTTTATGGTAATCAACTTAGCTCACCCACTTCTTTGCATCACAGCTTTAGCTGGTTCTCTTTAGTGCTTGGCCTATTTATAATTGGCACTATCTTCTTTATTAAGCCTCATCGCGAGCGTAGCCAACTCTACCTTTTTGATTGGCTCGCTTTAACCACCATAGGACTATTTGGTGGTGCGCTTACCGCTTGGCTATCGGTAGGTGTTGGTGAGTTATTGGCTATTTATTTAATTCTTCGACGTTTTGACATTAATATGGCCGTGGCCGCAGCCGTGATTGTTTCAGCTTTTACTGTTTGGTCTGCCATCTGGCAGCATACCTTGATTCAATTTGAAATTTATTGGCAAGTGGTGCTATTCGCAGGTCCAGGTGCCTTGCTTGGCGGAATTTTTGCTAAGACCTTAGTGACGCACCTCTCAGCAACTAAGTTGAAATTATTTTTTGCTTTTTGGTTGTTAATAATAGGACTCATTGGTATCAAGTAAGTAGTCGCTAACCGCTCATCTTTTCTTCGAAATTAGCTAAAAAATTAATTGTATTACATATTCTGGGGCAAGGATCCACAAAACCCCACAAATTCATCAACTTTGCTCAAAGCCTTAATTTTATTGGCGTTCGGCCAGATCATTTATACCAATCTTTGCTTGACATGACTTCACTTTTCTCACTAAACTGTATCAATGTGGGAATAAGTGGGAATTAGTGGATCTTAAAGGATTACTAAAATAATAAAGCAGGATTATGTTTAGAGGCACAAGCGCAATTACGCTCGACAGTAAAAATAGAATCACGGTACCGACCAAGTACCGCGAAGAGCTATTTGCCGATTGCCAAGGAAAAATGGTTTGTACCGTTGATATTCAACATCCCTGCCTACTACTTTACCCGCTTCCTGAATGGGAAGAAATAGAATTAAAATTGTGTAGTTTATCGAGTATGAACCCACAAGAACGATTGTTACAGCAAGTACTTTTAGGCAATGCTTCTGATTGTGAAATTGATAAGAGTGGTCGCTTATTGATTAATGGTCCGTTGCGTTTACATGCCAATTTAGAAAAAGGTGTGATGCTGGTAGGACAATTAAAGAAATTTGAAATTTGGAGTGAAAATGCCTGGCAAGCGCAAATGCAAAAAGGCATTAGCCAAATTCAGTCGGGTGAAATTGAACTGACTGACCGCTTGTTAGACTTATCACTGTAAATAGCAAAAATAAGACTAAAAATAGTTAATAACCCGATACCGAATTGATCACTTGGTATTCAGTAACATGGTGTTACCCAAAATGAAATTAGATAATTCACATATCTCGGTATTGCTTGACGAAGCAGTGACCGGACTCGCAATCAACCCCGATGGTACCTATATCGACTGTACGTTTGGTCGAGGCGGGCACTCAGCCCTTATACTTTCTCAACTCTCTGAAAATGGTCGACTTATTGCCATTGACCGAGATCTTACGGCAATTAAAGCAGCAGAAAAATTTGCTGACGATGCTCGATTCACTATTGAGCACGAAGGCTTTGCCGACTTACAAAACATTGCTGAAAAGCATCAATTACTTGGTAAAGTTGACGGTATTCTCCTTGACCTTGGCGTGTCTTCGCCGCAGCTTGATGAAGCCGAACGTGGCTTTAGCTTTATGAATGATGGCCCATTAGACATGCGTATGGATACTTCGCGTGGACAAACCGCAGCAGAATGGATTGCTGTGGCTGATGTTGAAGATATTACTTGGGTACTACGTACTTTTGGTGAAGAAAAACACGCTTGGCGAATTGCTAACGCCATTGTTGATACACGTGAAGAAACCCCTTATACCCGTACTAGTCAGTTAGCCAAAATCATTCAAACGACAGCACCACAACGCGAAATTAAAAAGCACCCAGCGACACGAAGCTTTCAAGCGATCCGTATTTACATTAATAGTGAGTTAGAGCAAATTGAAAAAGTACTTGCGGCATCATTATCAGTACTTGCTGAAAATGGTCGTTTAGTGGTTATTAGCTTTCATTCATTAGAAGACCGTCTTGTTAAGCAGTTTATGAAAAAACACTCGCAAGGCAAAAAAGTGCCTCGTGGTTTACCGATCAGTGAAGCAGAATTGAATAAAGGTAAAAAATTAGAACTTGTTGGTCGAAGACTAAAACCCAGTGAAAGTGAAGTTGAAGAAAATAAACGTTCACGAAGTTCAGTCATGCGGGTTGCAATGAGATTACCGCTTTAATGCGGCTGATATAGTTATGGCAAACTCAAAAATGGCATTGCCATTAGAAGTTTGGTACGACATTCAGCGACATATATTTATATATCTGTTGTTAGTTATGGTGGTTATTTCGGCATTTTCGGTGATTTACTTCACCCATTTAAATCGTCAAACCACCAGTGGTTTAGAAATATTATTAACAGAAAGAGATGAGTTAGATATTGAGTGGCGTAATTTATTGTTAGAGCAAAATAGCCTAGCTGAGCACAGTACGATAGAAAGCAAAGCTAGAAAATTATTACAGATGAAAAGACCGAATATAAATTCGGAAATTATCATTCAACAACAATGAGCAAGTTAGTGAAGAAACAAGTAGATAAACAGCAAATTTCGGTGGCATGGCGTTTTTACGTTGTGGTCGGCCTAATAGTGTTTGTTTATGCAGGTTTGTTGGCTCGCAGTGCATATATTCAAATCATTGAACCTGACATGTTGAAAAAACAGGGAGATATGCGCTCATTACGTACCGCTGCTCATACCGTACAACGTGGTTCAATTGTCGATCGTAACGGCCGTGAACTGGCGATCAGTGTCCCGGTTGAAACCGTGTGGGCAGATCCTAAAATTATCATGGACAACAATGCGCTAGCAATGAAAGAGCATTGGCAAGCACTTGCCGATGTTTTAGGGCGTAATGTTAACAAACTAACTTCACGTATTGTTAAAAACCCAACTAAACGTTTTGTTTATGTTGAACGTAAAGTATCGCCAGCAATGGCTAAATACATTAAAGAATTAAAAATACCGGGTATTCATTTACGAAAAGAATCAAAACGGTTTTATCCATCAGGAGAAATAAGCGCTCATGTTGTTGGCTTTACCAATGTAGATGACAAAGGTATCGAGGGTGTTGAACGCGTTTACGATCAATTACTGACGGGAACTGACGGCGAAAAACAATACCGTAAAGATGCTAAGGGCCGTAAAATAGAAATACTGTCTGAGCAAGAATCTACTCAGCCCAAAGATATCGTTTTGAGTATTGATCAGCGTATTCAAGCCATCGCTTATAAAGAATTAAAAGGTGCGGTAAAAGCATTTAAAGCGACATCAGGCTCAGTCGTTGTTACTAATGTTCATACAGGCGAAATTTTAGCGCTGGTAAATAGCCCATCTTATAATCCTAATAATCGTCGAAACACAGCGATCCATCGTTTTAGAAATCGAGCGATCACCGATTTTTATGAACCGGGTTCAACCTTAAAGCCTTTAACTGCATTAACCGCCTTAGAGTTTGGTTCGGTAAAAGCCGACAGCATCATTGATACCAGTCCAGGTTGGATGCGTTTAGGTGGCCGCAGAGTTGGCGATCCTATTAACCGTGGTAAATTAAGTATTACTGATATTTTGGTGCATTCATCAAATATGGGCACGACAAAATTAGCACTTTCAGTACCGAAAGAATTTTTACTGAATAAATTTTTTGATGCTGGCTTTGGCGAAGAAACGGGTGTTGGCTTAGTTGGCGAAAGTTCAGGTATTATGCATGATCGCCAACGTTGGTCGAAATTTGAATTAGCGACCTTATCTTGGGGGCATGGTGTTGCGGCAACCCCGCTTCAACTAGCACGTTTTTATTCAACCTTAGCTAATGGCGGCACTAAAAAGCCGCTCACTATTATCAAAAAAGATACCTTGGATACTATTCCACTTCGAGATGTACGGATTTTTTCAGAGCAATCAAGTGAACAAGTTGTTGGCATGTTAGAAAATGTGGTTAATGAGCATACCCCAAATGCTAAGGTAGAAGGTTACCGTGTTGGTGGCAAAACGGGCACTGCAATTAAAGCTTTCGCTGGTGGCTATGGCAATGAATACGTTGGCTTGTTTGCTGGCATGGCACCAATTTCTGATCCTGAGATTGTGGTTGTTGTTGTTATTAATGAACCTGGCGGCGATTTATACCATGGTGGCGAAGTTGCTGCCCCTGTCTTTTCAAGAGTAATGAAAGGCGCATTGCGGGTATTAAATATTGCCCCAGATGCAAAGCGTGTTGCTGATATAAGACCTGTGGTCAGTGAAGACAAGCCAACAATGAAAGTAAAACAGGAGCATGCCGATGCCTAAGTTTACTTTTTCATTGAGCCAAGCACAATTATTTGACGTTTTTAAACGGTTTAATTTACCGTTACCTGCATTGGCTGAACGGGCTTATTTCCCAATGAATTGTGGAGATTTGATTAATGATACTCGTAAATTAAAAGCGGGCGATGTCTTTTGTGCGATTATCGGCCATCAGCAAAATGGTAATGATTTTATTAACCAAGCCGTATCATTAGAGTGTGGGTTAATCATTGCTGAATGCAGCAATGCCAGCCAACATGGTGAAATTGTTTATTTAACGACAGAAAATTCAGATAAACAAATAGCACAAGTCTATTTCTATCAACTCAATGAAAAGTTATTTTCATTTGCTAAGGGGTATTATCAAAGTCCACAAGATAATATGACGATTATAGGTATTACTGGCACCAATGGTAAAACCAGCACCAGTCAAATAATCTCAAAATTATTAGCGAGTTGCCAACAAAGAACAGCGGTTATAGGCACTAATGGCGCTGGACAAATTGAATCGCTACAAACCGTTGAAAACACGACACCGGCAGCAACACAGTTGCATCAGTTAATGGCTGAGTTCTCTGCAGATCATTGTAAAAATGTTGCTATGGAAATATCTTCTCATGCACTTGAGCAGCGGCGTGTTATAGCAAATTTACTTGATATTGCCGTGTTCACCAATTTGACACGCGATCATCTTGATTATCATAAAACCATGACAAACTATGCTGACGCCAAATATCAAATTTTTAGTCATGATGCCAAACAAATAGCCATTATTAATGGTGATGACCAGCAAGGTAAACAATGGTTAGCGCATTGGCCAAATAAGCAAAGTCTTATTGTTTATGGTAAATCGGCCGCAGTTACTCAATTTTCAGCTTATGCCCAAGCCAGTGAGATGAAAACCCATGCTAATGGTGTTCAATTCATCTTGAATACCCATCTTGGTCAACAAGAAATTGACAGCGTGCTAATGGGCGATTTCAATATTGAAAATTTATTAGCGGGTATTGCTGTATTGATGAGTAAAAATATTTCATTACATGATATCGCGTTAGCGGTTAAAGCATTAACACCGATTGTTGGCCGCATGGAAACATTTAAAGCTAATAATAAAGCAACCACTATTGTTGACTATGCACATACTCCCGATGCATTAGTCAGTGCACTGCATGCTTGTCGCCACCATTGTAAAGGTGAGTTATGGGTGGTGTTTGGTTGTGGAGGAGACAGAGACAAAGGTAAGCGACCACTAATGGCGCTAGCAGCCGAGAATGGTGCTGATCATCTGGTGTTTACCACAGATAATCCAAGAACAGAAAAAGCTGAAGATATCGTTGCCGATATGCTCGCGGGGTGTCTTTTTCCTGAAAAAATTACCGTTTTACTTGACCGCGAAGCCGCGATCAAAGCTACCTTGGCAAAAGCAAAGGCTGATGACATGGTTTTACTTGCGGGTAAAGGCCATGAAGACTACATCATAGTAGCTAATGAAAAAATTAATTATAACGAACGTGAATTGGTTAAAGCCATTTATGACGTTTATCAACAACAAAGTAACACTGCAGGAGCAATCTCATGATCCCATTATGCTTAGCTGAAATTGCTTTAGCCGTTGATGGTAAGCTCGTTGGAGAAAACATCACTATTGATAGCATTAATACCGATAGTCGAGCATTAGCAAAGGGTGAATTATTTCTTGCGCTCAAGGGGCCAAATTTTGATGCACACCGTTTTTTGAATCAGGTGATTGAATTAGGTTGTGCAGCCGTGATTGTTCAAGATGATTGCCAACTGAGTATTCCTCAAATTATTGTTGAAGATACGCATAAAGCCTTAGGCAAGATAGCTGCTTATGTGAAAGAAAAAGTTGCCCCTAAAACGGTTGCTATTACCGGAAGTAGTGGTAAAACCACAGTAAAAGAAATGGTAGCGGCAATTTTATCACGCTTGGGCAAGGTATTAGCAACAAAAGGGAATTTTAATAACGATATTGGTGTGCCACTCACCTTATTGCGCCTTGAGTCACAGCACGAATTTGCTGTGGTTGAGTTGGGTGCAAATCATATGGGTGAAATAGCTTACACCTCAGCATTAGTGAAGCCTGATGTTGCTATTATTAATAATATTGCCGCGGCTCATTTAGAGGGATTTGGCGATTTATGCGGTGTGGCACGTGCAAAAGGTGAAATTTTTGAAGGCCTAAGCAGTGGCGGCATTGCTCTATATAACCAAGATTGTAAATTTGCCAATAAATGGCAATGGCGTTTGGTTGACAAAAAAGTAAGAACGTTCTCATGTGAACAAGCTGCTGACTGTTTCTCAAGTGATGTAATACTTGATGATACAGGTTGTGCTGGCTTTAAGCTTAATACTCACTCTGGCAATACGTTCATTGAATTAACGGTGCCGGGGAAACACAATGTTTGTAATGCGGTTGCTGCAGCTGCGATTGCTTTAGAATTTGGTGCTAGCCTTGACGATATTCGTTTAGGCTTGGCTGAAATGTCACCGGTGAAAGGCCGATTAAATTTACATCAGTTAACACCCACGTTTAAATTAATTGATGATACTTACAACGCAAATGTTGAATCAATAAAAGCGGCTAGCGATTTATTGGCTAGCTACTCAGGTCGACGCATCCTTATCCTTGGTGATATGGGTGAATTGGGCGCACAAGCTCGAGGTTATCATCATGAAGTTGGCGATTATGCTAAACAATGCAAAATTGATGATTTACTGACGCTGGGCGTGCTGAGTCAAAGTTCAGCTGATGCTTTTAATGGCCAACATTTTAGTGACAGAGTGTCGTTAATGCGTTGTTTAACTTCTTTATTGGAAAATGAGCAGCAAGCGATCTCTATCTTAGTCAAAGGATCACGTAGTGCGCGTATGGAAAATGTAGTGCAAGATATTATTAACTGGCGTAAAAATTTAGAACTCTCTTCGTCAACTTCAGAACATAAATCATCGGAGATAAGTTCATGCTAGTTTGGCTAAGTGAATATTTAACACAGTATTACAGTTTTTTTAATGTTTTTTCTTATCTAACATTTCGCGCCATTGTAAGTACATTAACCGCGTTAACTATATCTTTGTACTTTGGTCCTAAGCTGATCCGTTTCTTGCAAAATATGCAAGTGGGTCAGGTTGTTCGCGATGATGGCCCCGAAAGCCATTTGGTGAAAACCGGCACGCCGACTATGGGTGGGCTGTTAATTTTAGCCGCTATTGTGGTCAGTGTTTTACTCTGGGCCGATTTAAGTAACACCTATGTTTGGGTCGTACTTTTTGTTATCACCAGTTTTGGCCTAATAGGCTTTGTTGATGATTATCGAAAAGTTATTCGCAAAGACCCTAATGGTTTAATTGCGCGTTGGAAATACTTTTGGCAAACCGTTGCGGGTTTAGCGACCGCCTTGTTTTTATATTCTCTTGCTCAAAGTCCCGAAGAAACAAGTTTACTTATTCCGTTCGTTAAAGACGTATTACCTCAACTGGGTATTTTTTACGTTGGTATGACCTACTTTGTGATTGTTGGGACCAGTAACGCAGTTAATTTAACTGATGGTTTAGATGGCTTAGCAATAGTGCCAACGATAATGGTCGCCGGCGCTTTTGCTATTTTTGCCTACATGACAGGACACGCAAACTTCTCTGAATATTTAAATATTCCCCACATTGCGATGGCGAGTGAGTTAGTGGTTGTTTGTACGGCTATTGTTGGCGCAGGTTTGGGATTTCTCTGGTTTAACACTTACCCTGCACAAGTATTTATGGGCGATGTTGGTTCTTTAGCACTTGGTGCAGCCTTGGGTGTTATCGCGGTTTTAGTTCGACAAGAATTAGTGTTGTTCATTATGGGCGGTGTTTTTGTTATGGAAACGGTGTCAGTTATTTTACAAGTTGGCTCTTATAAATTACGTGGCCAACGTATTTTCCGTATGGCGCCTATTCACCATCATTACGAATTAAAAGGCTGGCCTGAGCCAAGAGTTATTGTCCGTTTTTGGATTATCTCATTAGTACTGGTATTGATTGGTTTAGCGACATTAAAACTACGCTAACAATGATTGATTAATAAATCGTTTAATAAAAAATAGTATTTAAAGTAGGTATAAAGCATAAAATGACGCAAAAAATTTCACAAGCTCCGCTAGCGATAGCGCAGCTAACAACCCAAAAAATTGTTGTCCTCGGTGCAGGGTTAACAGGGTTGTCTTGTGTGCGTTATTTAGCAAAAAATGGCTTAACTTGCTCGGTAAATGACAGTCGTGATAATGCCATTAATATTGACGTTTTTAAGCAAGAGTTTCCACATACAGCGTTAACGTTAGGTGGCTGGGATAAAACACTGATCGCTTCAGCCGATGTTTTACTGGTCAGCCCAGGTGTAGATACCAGTATTGCTGACATTGCTAAGCAGATAAGCAAAAATTGTATTGTTGCTGGAGACGTTGAGCTTTATTGTCAAAATAATAACACCGCTATTCTTGCTGTTACCGGTTCAAATGGTAAATCAACGGTGGTGTCTTTATTGGCTTTTCTCGGACAAAGGCTGGGTAAAAAAGTTGAACTAGGCGGTAATATTGGAGTACCGGTACTAGAACAATCGCAAAAATCACTCGACTGCTTAGTCTTAGAACTTTCTAGTTTTCAATTAGAAACATTACGCAGTATGAAGGCGATTGCTGCAACTGTTTTAAATGTGAGCGATGATCATTTAGATCGTCATAAAACCTTAGAAAACTATGCCGCGATTAAACGAGGTATTTATCAACAGTGTCAAACGGCTATTACTAATCGTGATGATGTTAATACTCAACTTGTTGGTAAGGCGCAAAAGTCACTTTCGTTTGGTAGCGATGTTGCACTCGACGGTCATTTTGGCATGTCGGTGATTGATGGACAAAGACAATTAATGTTTGGCTCAAAGCCGCTTATTGGTGTTAATCAACTACCTATTGCCGGTTTACACAATGCCTTGAACTGTTTAGCGGTATTGGCACTAGGTCATAGTGCTGGTTGGCCACTTGACGAGATGTTAGTACATTTAGTTGAATTTAAAGGCTTGGAACATCGTTGTCAGCTGATATCAACGTATAAAAATGTGCAATGGATTAACGACTCTAAAGCAACCAATGTTGGCGCAACCCTAGCAGCGATTGAAGGCTTAGCCGCTATGATGTCAGTAGATAACAACTTATATGTTATTGCGGGTGGCGATGGCAAAGGAGCAGACTTTTCCCCATTAACTAACGTTTTTTCTAAAGATGTTAGCCATGTTTTTACCTTAGGTAAAGACGGCGATGAAGTGGCTGCTGTCGCTAATAAAGCAAAGATAAAAAATAGTAAAGTTACCCGTATTGAACAAGCGATTAATATCCTTGGCAATATCGTTAAATCAGGTGATGTAGTGTTACTTTCACCGGCTTGTGCCAGCATTGATATGTTCAAGAACTTTGCTGAACGTGGCGAAGTCTTTGTCAATGCGGTTAACAAGTTGAGCGGAGAAAATAAAACACCAAGCTTGCCAGAGGAGAACTCATGACAACATCAGTTCTCTCTAAACTCGATAATATAAAACTACCCATGTGGTTATCGGCAGAGCAAGGTTCTAGCAGCGCTACATTTGATCGTACGTACTTATTACTCGCTATTAGTATGTATATGATTGGTCTCATTATGGTCGCCAGTTCGTCTATGCCTGTAGCAGAAAGATTGTTCAATGACCCGTTTCATTTTGTCGAGCGTCACTTTATTTATATTTGTATAAGTTTGTTGGTGGCCGTTGTCACGATGAGCGTACCGATGAGTCTTTGGCAAAAACACAGTGGGCATTTACTGCTATTGGGGATTTTACTGTTAGTTGTGGTGTTAGTGATTGGCCGAACGGTTAATGGTTCGACACGTTGGATTGTTGTGGGTCCAATAACGTTACAAGCGGCAGAGCCTGCGAAATTGTTTTTCTTTTGTTATTTATCGTCTTATCTTGTTCGACGTCGTGATGAAGTGATGGAAAACGTTAAAGGGTTTGCTAAACCACTCGTTGTCTTTACTGTACTTGGTGGTTTGTTATTAATGCAACCAGATTTAGGTACCATTGTTGTGATGTTTGTGACCACTTTTGGTCTGTTATTTTTAGCTGGCGCTAAACTTTGGCAATTTGCTTGTGTATCTGGCGTTGGCATTAGTTTATTATCCGCGCTCGCTTATTTTTCTCCTTATCGTTGGGCGCGAGTTACCGGCTTTTTAGACCCTTGGGAAGATCCATTTGGCAGTGGTTATCAATTAACACAATCATTGATGGCATATGGCCGTGGTGAGATTTTTGGACAAGGGTTAGGAAATAGTATTCAAAAGCTAGAATATTTACCCGAAGCGCATACCGATTTTGTTATGGCGGTTGTTGCAGAAGAACTTGGCTTTATTGGCATAAGCGTGATCTTAATGCTGAGTATGTTTTTAGTGCTCAAGGCACTGTTACTTGGCAGAGCCGCTTTACAAAAAGAAAAATATTTCGAAGGCTTTTTTGCTTACGCTATTGGTATTTGGATAAGCTTTCAAGCTGCGGTCAATGTTGGTGCTAGTGCAGGTGTAGTGCCCACTAAAGGGTTAACGATGCCGTTATTAAGTTATGGCGGTAGCTCGATGATCATTATGACCATGGCGGTGTTTATCTTGATGAGAATAGATCATGAGATACGTTTGCAAAGTATTCAGGCGACCACTAAGAAAAAATCAAAGAAAAACAAAATAAAAAAAAGTAATGCAATGAATAAAATAGTAGTAAAACCCAAAACTAAAGATGATAAGGAGGGTGAACAATATGACTGGATTTGAAAATACAACTAGCAAAAAAGCACCCACTTTATTAGTGATGGCTGGTGGCACAGGTGGTCATATTTTCCCAGGTATAGCTGTGGCAGAAATGCTCAAAGCTCAAGGCTGGAAGATACATTGGCTTGGCACTGAAAAACGTATGGAAGCAAAAATTGTTCCTGAGCATGGGTTTGATATTTCATTTATCAATATTGCCGGTGTACGTAATAAAAGCTTGTTAGAGCGTGTTAAAATACCGTTTCAATTATTACAGTCGGTTTTACAATCAATTGCGATATTACGCAAAGTAAAACCCGATGTTGTCTTAGGCATGGGCGGTTATGCAAGTGCTCCTGGTGGCTTTGCTGCTTGGTTAATGCGGATCCCTTTAGTTTTACATGAACAAAATGCGGTTGCTGGCATGACAAACCGTTATTTAGCGAAAATTGCCACTAAAGTGTTGAGTGCATTCCCAAACGCTTTTACCGCTAATATTGACTTTCAGGTGGTTGGAAACCCGTTGCGTAAAGAAATAACCGCGTTAACGCCAGTGATCCCCGAGAATCCAAGTAGTAGTAAAAAAGTACTAGTGGTTGGTGGAAGTCTTGGCGCTAAAATTTTGAATGAAACCGTGCCACAAGCGCTAAAACAAATACAACTGCAAAATATTGACGTTTGGCATCAAACGGGTCGTGATAATCAAACAGCAGTACTGGCCAGCTATAAAAAGTTTGGCTTGTCAGAAGATAAAGTTAAAGTGACTGAATTTATTGAAGATATGGCGGCCGCTTATCAATGGGCAGACATTGTTGTTTGCCGAGCAGGTGCCTTAACCGTTTCAGAACTCGCTATGGCAGCCAAACCTGCTATTTTTGTGCCTTTACCTCATGCCGTTGATGACCATCAAACCAAAAATGCGATGTATTTAGTTTCACGTGGTGCTGCAAAATTATTACCACAAAAAGAATTTAACGGTACGACTTTAGCGCAAATGCTTAACAGCCTTTTTATTTCCGACAGCGTAGTAAGGTCGATGGTGAAAGCGGCGCACGATGCTGCTCACGTTGATGCAACTCTCCGTGTTGCTAATACTTGCGCGGAGTTAGTTAACTAATGAGTAAGAAAATGAGAAACAAGATAGCCAATAACACTGCACCTATTAAATTACCAGAAATGCGCCGGGTAAAAAGCATTCACTTTGTCGGTATTGGCGGTGCAGGTATGGGGGGTATTGCCGAAGTATTGTTAAATGAAGGCTACCAAATTACTGGCTCTGATATTGGCGAAAATCAAGTTGTTACTCGCTTAATGGCGTTAGGTGCAAATATTACTATAGGTCATGCGGCAGATAACATTGTTGGTGCGAGTGTTATTGTTGTTTCAACGGCAATTAAAGCAGATAACCCTGAATTGGTGAATGCGCAAACGTTACGTATTCCTGTGGTACGTCGTGCTGAAATGTTAGCTGAATTAATGCGTTTTCGCCATGGTGTTGCGATTGCGGGGACTCATGGCAAAACAACAACGACCAGTTTGATTGCAAGTATTTTTGCTGAAGGTGACCTAGACCCAACATTTGTGATTGGTGGTTTATTAAATAGCGCTGGCACCAATGCGCGTTTGGGTAAAAGTCGTTACCTTATTGCAGAAGCCGATGAGAGTGACGCGTCATTCTTGCATCTGCAGCCTATGGTTTCAGTGATCACTAATATCGACGAAGATCACATGGAGACTTACCAAGGTGATTTTGAAAAACTTAAAGATACCTACATCGAATTTTTACATAACTTACCGTTTTATGGTTTAGCGGTTGTTTGTATTGATAACGATGTTGTGCGTGAACTCATTCCAAGAATGGGTCGTCAAGTGATCACCTATGGTTTTAGTGAAGATGCTGATGTACGAGCGACAAACTTTCAACAAAATGGTGGCGTTAGTCATTTTACCGTACAGCGTGAAGGTTTTGCTGATATCAATATGTCAGTAAACTTACCCGGTGAACATAATGTGCTGAACGCCTTGGCGAGTATCGCTGTTGCAACTGATGAAGGCGTTGACGACGCGGCCATTGTCAGTGCTCTAGAAAAATTTGCGGGTATCGGTAGACGTTTTGAACAATTGGCTAATTTAGCGACAGAAAAAGGTGAGATGATCTTAGTCGATGATTATGGACATCACCCTCGTGAAGTTAAAGCAACAATTAAAGCGATGAGAAATGGCTGGCCTGAAAAACGCTTAGTGATGATTTTTGAGCCACACCGTTACTCTCGTACACGCGATTTATACGAAGACTTTGTTGAAGTGTTATCTGAAGTCGATTGCTTATTTTTACTCGATGTTTATGCGGCGGGCGAAGCGCCTATCAACAGTGCTGACAGTAAAAGCCTAGCGCGAAGTATTCGCCAGCGTGGTCAAATTGAACCTATCTATGTTAGTAGCGCTGAAATATTAGCAGAATTGTTGCAAGCGCAATTACAAGACGGCGATATGGTTATTACACAAGGCGCAGGTACTATTGGCGTTATAGCTCGTGAAATTATGATAAACCCATTACTAAATGTTGACCTTAAAGGGGCTAAAAAGTGAAAGCACTGAAAGACCAAAGGTTAGCTGTTTTATATGGCGGCGACTCAGCAGAACGCGAAGTATCACTTAATTCTGGAAAAGCGATTACCAAGGGTCTACAACAAGCTGGTTTTGACGTTGAACTCATCGACACTCGAGGATTTTGTTTAGCTGACTTAACTAAACGAAATATCGATCGTGTTTTTATCGCTTTGCATGGTCGAGGCGGTGAAGATGGTTGTGTGCAGGGGGCT
This sequence comes from Colwellia sp. BRX8-9, assembly GCF_014077245.1. Taxonomy (NCBI): domain Bacteria; kingdom Pseudomonadati; phylum Pseudomonadota; class Gammaproteobacteria; order Alteromonadales; family Colwelliaceae; genus Colwellia; species Colwellia sp. BRX8-9. Next base: position 238,765 of record NZ_JACGVN010000004.1, on the reverse strand, counting down.
TTACAATATATGGGCATCCCCTATACCGGTTCTGATGTCTTAGGATCTGCGTTGTCCATGGACAAAATTCGTAGCAAGCAAGTGTTTCAAGCGCAAGGATTACCGACTGCGCCTTTTGCTATTGTCGAAAAAGAGGCTTACCAAGAAACTCAAGCAGAAAAAATACTGGCGACACTCGGTGGTATGGTCATGGTTAAGCCAGCCAATGAAGGCTCAAGTATTGGTATGGCCAAAGCCAAAACAGCCAATGAATTACACCAAGCATTAACGACTGCCTTTGAATATGATGACCAAATTTTAGTAGAAGCATGGATTAATGGCCCTGAATATACGGTGGCTATTTTAGGCGAAGAAGCGTTACCCGCCATTCATATGGAAACGCCTCGTGAGTTCTATGACTACGAAGCTAAATATCAATCAACGACAACACAATATCATTGTCCTGCTGGTTTGAGTGATGAAGATGAACAAGCGCTTAAAGCATTAGCGCTTAAAGCTTTTAAAGCAACTGGTGCAAAAGGATGGGGGCGCGTAGATGTTATGCGTAACAATGAAAATAAATGGCAGCTACTGGAAGTCAATACTGTTCCAGGTATGACTGAAACGTCATTGGTACCTAAAGCAGCAAAGGTACACGGCTTAAGTTTTAGTGAGCTGGTAACAAAAATAGTTGCCATTAGCACAGGACAATTAGCAGATAAATAATGACAATAACTAGTAGCAATCAACCGTCATTGTCACCATTAATGACGGAGCAACAAGAAAAATTACACTGGTCTTTTTGGCTCGGTGTGACTTTTTTTGTGCTGGTGATTGTTACTATTATTTCATTCAGTTGGTTTTTAAATAATAAAATGTCATCTGAAGAGTCAATGCCTGTTACGTCGATTGTTATTGGCGGTGAAATGCCGTTTACCAATAGACAAGATATAGAAAATGCGATTGAAGATGTTAACTTAGGAAACTTTTTTAATGTTGATGTCAATCACGTACAACAGAAAGTGGCTGAATTGCCTTGGGTATACTCGGTATCGGTACGAAAAAAGTGGCCGAATGAACTGAAAATTTATGTTGTTGATCAAACGCCGATTGCTTTATGGAATGGTGACTTTTTAATTAATCAATACGGTAAAGCATTTCAAGCAGACACCACACGTTTACAGTCTGCATTACCGGCATTTTTTGGTCCTGAAGGCAGTGAAGATCTTGCCTTAAGTAACTTTGTTAATTTAAGTAAGTTGCTGAAGTTTAGTGAGTTGTCAATTGATGAATTGTTACTTACCGAACGTCATTCTTGGCAGTTAACGCTGAAGAACGGCATAACGCTTAATTTAGGTAGAGAAAACAAAATTGAGCGTGTACAAAGATTTATGAATGTCTACCCGCAAATAATGAAAACAAAAGAAGAAAATCAGCAAGTGGATTATGTTGATTTACGTTATGACACTGGACTCGCTGTTGGTTGGAAAACCGCAGAGAATAAACAAAGAGCTTAACTTTAATGTCAAAAGTAAACGAAAGAAACTTGGTAGTAGGTTTAGACATAGGAACGTCGAAAATATCTGTTGCTGTTGGTGAAATAACACCGGACAATCAATTAAGTATTGTTGGTGTTGGAAATCAACCTGCACGAGGTATGGATAAAGGTGGCGTTAATGATTTGAATTTGGTTATTCAATCAATTCAGCGTGCTATCAACGAAGCTGAATTAATGGCCGATTGCCAAATTAGCTCGGTTTACTTAGGTATTTCAGGTAAGCATATTAGTTGTCAAAATGAAAATGGCATGGTGCCAATCAATGACAAAGAAGTCATTCAAGAAGATGTTGATAACGTAATACATACCGCGCGTTCAGTACCGATTTCCGCGGAACGACGCATGTTACATGTATTACCACAAGAATTTAGTATTGACTGCCAAGATGGGATAAAAAGCCCGATTGGTATGTCAGGTGTCCGAATGGAGGCCAAAGTTCATATTGTTACTTGTGCTAACGACATGGCTAAAAATATTGTTAAATGTGTTGAGCGCTGTGAAGTAAAAGCCGATCAACTTATTTTTTCAGCATTAGCATCTAGTTATGCTGTGCTGACAGATGATGAGAAAGAACTCGGTATTTGTGTGGTAGACATGGGCGCAGGTACGATGGATATTGCGGTATTTGCTGGCGGTGCTTTAAGACACACTGCGGTTATACCTGTGGCCGGTAATCAGGTCACCAGTGATATTGCGAAAATTTTTAGAACGCCGTTAAGCCACGCAGAAGACATTAAAGTGCAATATGCTTGTGCGCTTCGACAAATGGTGAGTATGGAAGAGAACATTGAAGTACCGAGTGTTGGCGGTCGTCCTGCACGCTCAATGTCTCGTCACACTTTAGCGGAAGTTGTTGAGCCACGTTACCAAGAGCTTTTTGAACTTATTCAAGAAGCAGTTCGCGAAGCGGGCTTAGAAGATCAAATTGCCGCAGGTTATGTGTTAACCGGTGGTACAGCGAAAATGGAAGGTGTTGTTGAGTTTGCTGAAGAAGTTTTTCAAATGCCAGTACGTGTCGCTAAGCCAAAAGGTATGAGTGGTTTAAAAGAGTATGTTGATGATTCAACTTACTCAACGGTTGTTGGTTTATTACATTACGGTATGCAAGCCAATGAACAACAAAGTATAGAGAGTAAGAAAAGTGAAGGTATTGCTAGTATTACTTCGCGTATCTTAGCTTGGTTTAAAGGTGAGTTTTAACCCTCACTAAAACCTTTGTTATAAGAAGAGTAAATAAATTTTTATCATCTACCTCAATCATGGTGGATAAGTAAAAAGTAAGAGTTAAATCGCGTTTTGGTGGAACAAAACATAAAAATCGGAGAGAGTAAAAATGTTTGAATTAATGGAAGATCATAACGAAGAAGCAGTAATCAAAGTCATTGGTGTTGGTGGTGGTGGCGGTAATGCAGTTGAGCACATGGTTTGTCAAACCATTGAAGGTGTTGAATTTATTACGGCAAATACCGATTCACAAGCATTACGTAATTCAGCAGCCAATGTTACTTTACAACTTGGTGCAGATGTTACTAAAGGCTTAGGTGCCGGCGCTAACCCTGAAATAGGTCGTCGCAGCGCTGAAGAAGACAGAGAAACGATTAGAGAAACTCTACAAGGGGCTGATATGATCTTTATCGCCGCAGGTATGGGTGGTGGTACAGGTACGGGTGCTGCTCCAGTTGTTGCTGAAATTGCAAAAGAAATGGGCATATTAACGGTTGCTGTTGTTACCAAACCCTTCCCATTTGAAGGCAAGAAACGCATGAACTATGCAGATCAAGGTATTGAGTTATTATCAAAAAGTGTCGACTCATTAATTACTATACCTAATGAAAAATTATTAAAAGTTTTAGGCCCAGGTACGTCGTTACTTGACGCTTTTAAAGCCGCAAATAATGTATTGTTAGGTGCTGTGCAGGGTATTGCAGAGCTAATTACTCGTCCAGGTTTGATTAACGTCGATTTCGCCGATGTGCGTACCGTTATGTCAGAAATGGGCACAGCAATGATGGGTTCTGGTATTGCATCGGGTCCTGATCGTGCAGAAGAAGCTGCAGAAGCTGCAATTTCGAGTCCATTACTTGAAGATGTTGACCTAGCCGGTGCTCGCGGTATTTTGGTAAACATTACTGCTGGCATGGATATTAGTATCGATGAATTTGAAACAGTGGGTAATGCAGTAAAGGCCTTTGCTTCTGAAAATGCAACGGTTGTTGTTGGTGCGGTTATCGACCCTGAAATGACTAATGAATTACGTGTAACTGTAGTTGCAACCGGTATTGGTGCTGATCGCAAGCCAGATATAACACTAGTAAATCCAGCTCCTACTGTTGCACCTATTGCCGTTGGCCAAGAATTTATTGCTAGCCCACAGGCAGAAGTAAATACAGCGCCGATAACAATGCAAGACAGCAATGCTCAAGTACAAACTGCAGCAGATATCGAGAACTATTTAGATATCCCGGCATTTTTACGTAAACAAGCTGACTAATTTGAACGGTTAATTTTGTCATCAGAGAATAAAAATAGTGTATATAATCGCTAATATTATTCGAATTAATATGTGACTAGGGTACAGCTGGTTGAACAGTTGTGTGTAAAATAATGTGAAGCTAAAAGCTGATATTTTGATTTTGTTATGTTTTTCTGCTATATTGTGCGCCCGTCGAAAGAGGACGGTGCATTTCAAGGTTAGTAAAAGCTTAATAAGGCATTTATGATTAAACAACGTACATTAAAAGACAGTGTAACCGCCGTTGGTGTTGGTTTACACAAAGGTGAAAAGGTGCAGTTGACTCTCCGTCCTGCGCCAGCCAATACTGGTATTGTTTTTCGCCGCATAGATTTAGATCCGATTGTTGAAATTTCAGCAACGCCTGAAGCTGTGGGCGAGACAACTTTGTGTACGTGCTTAGTCAATGAACAAGGTGTGAAGATTTCCACCGTCGAGCACTTGTTATCAGCTGCCGCAGGTTTAGGTATTGACAACTTAATTGTTGAAATAGATTCTCCTGAAATCCCGATTATGGACGGTAGCGCATTGCCGTTCGTTTATTTAATACAGTCGGTTGGCATCAAAACATTAGCAGCAGCAAAACGTTTTATTCGCATAAAGAAAACTGTTCGTGTTGAAGAAGGTGACAAATGGGCAGAATTAAAGCCTTACCATGGTTTTAAAATTAATTTTGCTATTGAATTTGAACATCCTGTTATTTCTAAAACATGTCAGACGATGAGCATGGACTTATCTAGCTGTTCTTTTATTAAAGAAATTAGTCGAGCACGTACTTTTGGCTTTATGAGTGATATCGAATTTCTTCGCTCTCACGATTTAGCTTTAGGTGGCAGTTTAGAAAATGCCATTGTACTTGACGAATACCGCATGCTTAATAAAGATGAATTACGTTATGACGATGAATTTGTTAAACACAAAATACTCGATGCGATTGGCGACTTGTACATGTGTGGTCACAGCATTTTAGGTGAGTTAAATGCCTTTAAATCCGGACATGGCTTAAATAATATCTTGTTAAGAGAAGTCTTTAAGCAAAAAGAAAGTTGGGAATGGGTGACTTACGAAGATGAAACACCGTCTCCTATCCAATATCAAGAAGTAACTGCTGCAGCATTTTAATTAAGATACTGCTAATGTTACTCAATAAAAAAACCAGTCAAATGACTGGTTTTTTATTTTAAGATAAAGGGTATAAATCATATCTAGGCAAAATTATCATATGGCGTTTTTGTCAGCGTGTTTTGCCAATTTTTCTAATTTTTTACGTAAACTCTCTGGTGCGTTTTTAGCAATAGCCAATAATTGGTTAGCGGTGTTTTGTGAGATATGTAATGGCTCCGCGGGTTTTTCTTCAGATTGATAAACGACTTTATTGCGATAAGGCGATACCTTAATTTCAATTTGATCAAAAGCCTTGTCGGTAGCAATGGACAGTTCACGGCAAATATTCATCCGTTCAAACTGTAGTCTTTGGCTCCAAACAGCAGATGTGACTTCAATTACTAAAGAATTTTGCTTAAAATTGGCAATATGCCAGACATCTGCTGGCAGGTCAGGGCAAGTTTGGCGTACAATGTCAGACAAGATAGTTAAAGAGTTGGTTTTTGCTGCTATTTGTGCCAAAGTGCCTTTCGATGATTGAAAGAGCTCTGACATATCTGAAGGTTTTCTTGTTTTGCGTGCCATTAACCACTCTACTTTGGAATAGTATTTAAGTAATTATGAGTTTAACACTACTATATCGTGGAAAGAACGTTAGATTTTCAATGACGCTGAATAAGTTGCATTGGTTGTCTGCGATCACTGTATTTGCGCTAATATCAGGCTTTGTTGTTCATTTGATTTTTTCTGCTGATGACGTGCCACAAGCTGTACCCTATGCTTTGAATTCACCCGCTAAGATAGATCCTCAGCAATTAACTGAACCACAATTAACCGCACTAACGATGAAACTCGCTGAGTTGCAAAGCCAAGTGTTACGACTGAATGCTTTAGGTGACCGTTTAGCAAGTGAAGCATCAATTCCAGAAAATGAATTTAATTTTCAACAATTACCGCCATCAGGTGGTCCTATGCTGCAGAGTGAAAACCATTATAAAAAGCCACTGGCAGAGTTGTTAACTGAAATATCAACACTAGAAGAAAGTTTGCACCACGAAGAAAATCAACTGACTACGCTTGAATCTTTGACTTTGGGTCACCATATAGAAAGTAGCAGCTATTTGTCTGGTCGACCAATGATTGGTGGTTGGCTCTCTTCATATTACGGTGTACGAAAAGACCCATTTAGTGGTAAAGCAGCGATACATAAAGGTGTAGACTTCGCAGGTAAAGAAGGTGCTGCGATAATTGCAACGGCTTCAGGTGTTGTTTCTTGGGCAAGTGACCGGTACGGCTACGGGCAACTTATCGAGATTAATCACGGTAGGGGATTAAAAACTCGTTATGGTCATAATAAAAATTTACTCGTTAAAGTAGGAGATGTGGTTAGCAAAGGACAAATTATTGCACGTATGGGTAGCACGGGGCGCTCGACTGGACCTCATGTTCATTACGAAATTTTACGCAATAATGCACAAATAGATCCAATTAAGTTCGTATATAGAAAAGCAAAATAAAAACAATTTATGTGACCCTTGTTGGTCACGTTATTTTCAGCGGAAGTATTTCTTCTAATATCAATATGGTTTAACAAGATGTTTGTAAAGTTAATGACGAAAATGTTTGGTAGTCGTAATGATCGATTAATTAAACAAATGAATAAAGAAGTTTTAAAAATAAACGCCTTAGAGCCCGTAATGGAAGCTCTTTCTGACGAAGAACTAAAAGCAAAAACCGCAGAATTTAAAGAACGTTTAGCCAAAGAAGAATCTCTATCAAGTATCCTACCAGAAGCGTTTGCTGTTGTACGTGAAGCCAGTAAACGTGTCTTTGGCATGCGCCACTTTGATGTACAAATGATCGGCGGCATGGTCTTAAACGATGGTAAAATTGCGGAAATGCGCACTGGTGAAGGTAAAACGTTAACCGCGACACTCCCTTCTTACCTCAACGCATTAACAGGTAAAGGTGTTCACGTTATAACAGTGAATGATTACCTAGCAACACGTGATGCTGACTGGTGTCGACCATTATTTGATTTTCTAGATATGACGGTAGGTTGTAATATTGCCGGATTAGCATCAGCTGAGAAGCAAGCGGCTTATAATTCAGATATTACCTATGGTACTAACAACGAATTTGGTTTTGATTATTTACGTGACAATATGGCCTTTTCGCCAGAAGAACGTACGCAAAAGCCATTGAATTTTGCTGTTATTGATGAAGTCGATTCAATTTTAATCGATGAAGCTAGAACTCCCTTGATTATTTCGGGTCAAGCCGAAGATAGCTCTGAACTTTATCGTCAAATTAACCTTGTTGTGCCGACGTTGGTACTACAAAACGAAGAAGACAAAGATAAAGATACTGGTCAATCTAAAGATTTTGTTGAAGGTGATTTCACCATTGATGAAAAGTCTAAGCAAATCTATCTAACAGAGCATGGCCAAATAAGAATTGAAGAAATCATGAATGAGAAAGGTCTCATTCAAGACGGCGATTCTTTGTTTTCAGCCACCAATATTACCTTATTGCATCATGTTATGGCGGCATTACGTGCCCATAAGCTTTTCCAAAAAGATGTCGATTATATTGTTAAAGATGACGAAATCGTTATTGTTGATGAACATACCGGTCGTACGATGGAAGGCCGTCGTTGGTCAGAAGGGTTACATCAAGCCGTTGAAGCAAAAGAAGGGGTGAATATTCAAAACGAAAATCAAACCTTAGCTTCGATAACGTTCCAGAATTTTTTCCGTATCTACGAAAAATTATCAGGAATGACAGGTACTGCTGATACAGAAGCATTTGAGTTTAATCATATTTATGGTTTAGAAACCGTAGTTATTCCAACCAATCAACCTATGATCCGTAAAGATCTTGCTGATCTGATATATTTAACCGCTGATGAAAAGTTTGAAGCGATTTTAGAAGATATTAAAGATTGTGTTGAACGCGGACAACCTGTGCTTGTTGGTACGATCAGTATAGAAACCTCTGAGTTTTTATCTGACTTCTTAAAGAAAGCAAAAATTAAGCACAAAGTATTGAATGCTAAGTTTCACCAGCAAGAAGCTGAAATTGTTGCTGATGCGGGTAAAGTTGGCGCAGTAACTATCGCAACTAACATGGCAGGTCGTGGTACCGATATCGTCTTAGGCGGAAACTTTGATGCGATTGTTGCTAAATTAAAAGACCAAAGTAAAGAAAGCATCGCTAAAGCGAAAGAAGAATGGATAATACAGCACAATAAAGTCTTAGAATTAGGTGGCTTACACATAGTTGCCACTGAACGCCATGAGTCTCGTCGTATTGATAATCAATTACGCGGCCGTTCAGGACGTCAAGGTGATGCAGGTTCAACTCGCTTCTACTTATCGATGGAAGATGCCCTGATGCGAATTTTTGCTTCAGAACGTATTTCAAACATGATGCGCAAGTTAGGCATGGAGCACGGCGAAGCCATTGAACATCCATGGGTAACTCGCAGCATCGAAAATGCTCAGCGTAAAGTTGAAGGTCGTAACTTCGATATTCGTAAACAACTTCTTGAGTTCGATGATGTTTCTAATGATCAACGCCAAGTTATTTATGAACAACGTAACGAGTTAATGGACGAAGCTGATATTGCTGATGTTATTAAAAATATTCGTACAGATGTAGTAACTGGTATTATAAATCAGCATATTCCTCAGCAATCTATGGAAGAAATGTGGGATATCTCTGGTTTAGAAGAGCGCTTTAAGGGCGAACTATCTTTAGAGTTCCCTATTGCAAAGTGGCTTGAAGAAGATACTAAATTGCATGAAGAAACTTTACGCGAAAAACTACTAGCAGAAGTTGAAGCTAACTATACCGAGAAAGAAGAGCAAGCTGGTGCCGATGTTATTCGTCAATTTGAAAAAGCGGTTATGTTACAAAGCTTAGATTCTCATTGGAAAGAACATTTAGCAGCGATGGATCATCTACGTCAAGGTATACATTTACGTGGCTATGCTCAGAAAAACCCTAAGCAAGAGTTTAAACGTGAATCTTTTGAGTTATTTGGTGAATTACTTGAGACCCTGAAATATGACGTTATTAGTATTCTTAGCAAAGTAAAAATTCGCGCTGAGTCTGATGTTGAAGCCGTTGAAGAGCAACATCGTAAAGCTGAAGATATTCCAAAAGAATATACCCACGAATCTGCTAGCAGTACAGAGACAAAGCCAGAAATACAACGAGTAGGTCGTAATGAAGCTTGTCCATGTGGTTCAGGTAAGAAATATAAGCAATGTCATGGTAAATTAACCTAATCGTTATTTATTAATATGTATGAAAAAAACGCCAGTTATTGACTGGCGTTTTTTATATGCGCAATGCTAATGACGATTATTATTGCAGTGTTTAGTTATAATTTTTGTTACAGACGAATCATCATTAACTAAATTCATTCGGACAATGTCGTTTTCACAGACATGGCAATGCATGGTTATGTAAAATTATGCGTAGGGTATGATTAGACGCTTTGTTGTTTAAGCTAGGTTCGTCTTCTGCGTTAACAACGAAATCATTGATTAATTTAAAACTTTAGGAAAGAGTTATGCAAAAAGTAGTACATGTAGCTGTCGGTGTTATCATGCGAGAAGAGCAGTACTTTCTTACCAAGCGCCTCGCTAATGCTCATCAAGGCGGGAAATGGGAGTTTCCTGGTGGTAAGGTGGAAAAAGATGAAACAGTTGCTCAGGCTTTACACAGAGAGCTTCAAGAAGAAGTAGCAATAGATGTTCTATCTTGCTACCCGCTCATTGAAGTTAGCCATGATTATGGCGATAAAAAGGTGCTATTAGATGTTTATGTGGTTGATAACTTCCAACATGAACCTATTGCCCAAGAAGGACAGCAATCAGCTTGGTTCACATTAGCGCAATTAAGCCAATGTGACTTTCCCGCCGCTAATGTTGCGATTGTTGAAAAACTGCTGATGAACAAATAATACTATTCTGGTTCAACAAAAAACTTATTACTTTGTAAAAACTCACCTTCAAGTGCGTCAAGCATCTCTTCGGTTAACTGAATATCACCTTGTAATGGCTGGCTGATTTTATGTCCTTCATCAGCCCATTCACCAATATCAATTAACTGGCAACGTTTGCAGCAAAAAGGGCGAAACTGACTCTCTGGTTGCCAAATAACTTCTTTTTGACACGTTGGACAAGATACTTTTAAGGTCATAGTTGGTGCTTGTAATTAAATACTTAGTGGTAGGATTATACCCTTCCTACTCCAAGATGAAACCTGCATATTGAATGGATAAAGGGTATTTGTGAAATTAATTAAGCCAATGCTAACAGCGAGCTAATTGAAATGAAGTGGCCTTATTCGAATACTTACGTCCGGTTTCATCACAAAGAGACATAAAGCGAATAGAATAACGCAGACGATTACCACTTACCGTTGGGTAATAAGGTGATTTTTGGTCGACTTTAATACGAAGTAATAAAATACCTTCACCATTATCTTGGTAAAAACCACTCTCGGTATCTATCTGTTTGAATTCAGCCCGTTGGCGAATAAACTTTAATATCATATCTAAAGCGCTTTTAACTTGTTCAAGAAGGGCAAGCCAGCCTTGGACATCTTTAGCAAGAATCTCACTGTCTTGATGTAACCAAAACTGTAATTGTGGTAAATCGAAACTTGAGCTGCCACCCTGCATGGCAAAGCGTTGTTTTAAGGTCGCCAGAAACTTGTCGTGTTTGAGTTGTGCCCACACAGGAGTATTTGGTTTTAATTGACAAATAAGCTCGACAGTTTGTTGTAGATTTTCAGCTAAGATACTGTCATCTATTTCAGGCGCTTGTGACCATATCACTAAATTTTGTTCTAGTTTTTCAAGATCTTTAATTAAGTCACCGCGAACATCATTTCGTTCTAAGGTATCAATAATGGCAAATAAGGCGTTAAAGAAAACTTGATGGCTGACTGAAATTTTACGCTGCAGACAATCTTGTGCCTGAGCAAATAAATGTTCAAGTTTAAGGTAGTTACGGATCCGTTCGTTAAGCGGATGTTCATATAAAATTTTAGTCATTAACCTAATGTCATCAATAAAGCTGAGTGTTTAGCTTTCCATACTAACGACACCCAACAGAAATGGCGAATTTTTTTGCTAAAAATAGTAAAATTTGTACAATTTTACTAACTCGTTGCTAAATTTCGATATTTTTGGTCTAGCTTAATGACACTCGCTTTTATTAGGCTCAAGTCAGAACTGGAGTTATCAATAATATCATCGGCATGTTTTAAGCGATCTTCCCTTGATATTTGACTGGCAATAATACGCTTTATTTCATCTGATGAGCTAGGATCACGCAATACCGCACGCTTAACTTGTGCTGATTCACTGATATCAATTACTAAAATACGTGCAACTAAACTCTGTAAGTTGTTCTCGATAAGTAAAGGTGCGACAAGCAAGCAATATGGTGACTGACTTTGCTGGATCTCTTCGAGCATGGTTTGTCTTATTAACGGGTGAAGTAAGTTATTAAGCCATTGTTTATCTGATTCATTACTGAATATTTGACTGCGTAATAAGGCCCGATTAAGGGTGCCGTCTGGCATAATAAACGTCTTGCCAAAATGCTGAGATATTTGCAGTAATGCGCCGCTGTGAGGTGCGACAACTTTTCTTGCCGCGATGTCGGCATCAATAATATCGATGCCTAAGTCGGCAAAAAAATTAGCAACGGTTGTTTTGCCACAACCAATACCGCCGGTTAAACCAATAACGATCTTTTTTGCTATAGTCATTTTCATTCGGCTAAAGCACTTGGACTAAATACCAAGACCATATATTTTCACCCCATAAAAATGTGATCCAACCTGCGATCGCAAGATAAGGGCCAAAAGGAATCGCCTGATCTTTTTGATGATTTTTAAAAAGCATTAAACTAATGCCGATAATGGCACCGACTACTGATGCCATTAAAATAAGTAAGGGTAATAATTGCCAACCTAGCCAAGCACCAAAGAGTGCAAACAGCTTAAAATCACCAAAGCCCATGCCTTCTTTGCCAGTCGCTAATTTGAACAGCCAAAAAACGGTAAAAAGGCTGGTGTAGCCGGCAATAGCGCCGATAACAGCATCTTCTAAAGGCACAATTCCATTTGATAGATTTACGATTAAGCCTAACCACATTAATGGCAGAACAATTTGGTCGGGGAGCAGCATATGATCAAAGTCGATCATCGTTAAGGCAATTAGGCCCCACGTCAATATTAAGGCGTAACAAGTGATAACAGTGACACCAAAATGTTGAGCAATAACTAAACTCAATAAAGCGGTACTTAATTCAACTAATGGATAACGCGCAGAAATTTTATTTTTACATTGGCTACATTTTCCTTTCAACACTAACCAGCTAACCACAGGAATGTTTTCATAAAAACGTATGCTATGTTGGCAATGTGGACAGGTAGAATCGGGCGTTGATAAAGTAAGGGGTTCTACTTGCTTTGTCGATGATGGCTTGAGCTCATCGGCAAGAAATTCTCGACACTCTTGATACCAACCTTGTTCTAACATTTTTGGAAAACGATAAATAACTACGTTTAAAAAGCTACCTATCATTAACGAGAAAACAAAAACAAAGCCATAAAAAAACAGCGAGTTACTTTCTAACAGATGAATAAATTCAGACAAGATAAAACCTTTTATTATTTATTAATTATTAATTATTATTTATTAATTATTATTTAACTATGTTGAAAACTAATATAAAAATATTAGCGTGCGCACTAAACAACTTTACCTATTTCGAAAATAGGTAAGTACATAGCGATAATTAACCCGCCAATCACTACACCAAGCACTGCCATTATCATCGGCTCTAATAAACTGGTCAGTGAGTCTACTGCGTCATCAACTTGTTGCTCATATATTGTGGCAACTTTGGCAAGCATATCATCTACAGCGCCTGATTCTTCACCAATTGCGACCATTTGTATAACCATGTCAGGAAAGATATTACAGTTACGCATTGCTAAATTCATTTGCATACCCGATGACACTTCGGCGCGAATTTCAAGGATCGCTATACGAAAAACCGCATTACCAGACGCACCCGCAGCCGACTCTAATGCGTCAGGTAAGGGAACACCGGCGGCAAAGGTGGTAGATAAAGTTCTCGCGTAGCGGGCAACGGCTGCCTTTTCGAGTAAGGCACCAATAACCGGAATTTTTAATATTATTCTATCAACTCGGTCTCTAAAACTTTGGCTGTTAAGATGAGCTTTTTTAAAAAAGAAACTGGCAATAAATAGCCCCGCTAAGCCTAAATACCAATAAGCTTGCATAAATTCTGATATGGCAATAACAAATAAAGTAAACGCAGGTAACTCAGCGCCAAAGCTGGCAAAAATATCTTGAAATACCGGCACGACAAAAATTAATAATATTGAGGTAACAATAAATGCTATCACTAATACAGAAATAGGATAAGTCATCGCTTTTTTAATTTTAGACTTTAATGCTTCGGCTTTTTCTTTGTAAGTCGCAATACGATCATAAATGGTCTCAAGTGCGCCCGATTGTTCGCCAGAACTGACTAAATCACAATATAAGTCATCAAAGTATTTAGGATGGTCGCGTAAACATTCTGATAAAGGAATACCCGATTGCAGTTTATTATTGATATCACCTAACAATCTTTGCATATTGCCATTGCTATGACCTTTACCAATCATTTCAACGGTTTGTACTAAGGGGACACCAGCGCCAAGCATGGTGGCAATTTGCCGTGTAACAATGGCAATATCTGCAGGTATTATTTTTTTGTCATTGGCATTCCCAAAAATTGATTTGGCTTTCTTTTTTACTTTCCCTGGGGTAATGCCTTGTTTGCGTAGCTGAGATTTTAGCTCTAGCATGCTGGTCGCGGGTAGCTCACCATTAACTTTTTTACCCTTACGGTTTACCCCTTGCCAAACAAACGTATCAAGAGCTTTAGCTTGCGGTAATTTTCTTTTTTGAGCCCCTGAAGTTGCCATATAGTGTTTACCTGTAAAGTTAAAATATTAATCATTGTTAATACTAGTCAAGATCACTAAAAATAAAAAGTGAGTGGTTTATTGTTATGCAGACGTTATTCGGTTTATTTCTGCCAAACTTGTTACCCCTTGATGGGCTTTTTCTAAACCCGATTGGCGTAAGTTATTGTAACCTTCTTTTTGACACTGCTGAGCGATATCCATAGAATTTCCGCCTTCCATAATAATAGAAGACATTTTTTCACTGATTTTTATCACTTCATAAACACCAACACGACCTTTATAGCCGCCCGTACATTGATCGCAACCTACGGGTTTAAATAATTTTATTTCACTAAGTTGTTCAGGGGTAAAACCTTGCTTTTCTAGTTCAGGTCTAGGTATAACATCCTCAACTTTACAGCGATTACATAAGCGTCTGGCTAAACGCTGAGCAATAATAATACTGACCGAACTGGCAACGTTATATGAAGGAACGCCCATGTTTAATAATCGAGTCAGGGTTTCTGATGCCGAGTTTGTGTGCAATGTGGACAACACTAAGTGACCCGTTTGCGCGGCTTTAATCGCTATTTCAGCAGTTTCAAGATCACGAATTTCCCCTACCATAACAATATCAGGATCTTGACGAAGAAAAGAGCGCAGCGCATTAGGAAAGGTTAAGCCGGCACGCACATTAATTTGTACTTGATTAACGCCGTCTAAATTTATTTCTACCGGATCTTCTGCTGTTGATATATTACGTTCTTCGGTGTTAAGAATATTTAACCCGGTGTAAAGAGACACTGTTTTACCTGAGCCGGTCGGGCCCGTGACTAATATCATACCTTGTGGCTGCGCTAAAGCGTCCATGTAAATTTGCTTTTGCGCCGGCTCATAGCCGAGCATTTCAATACCTAACATCGCACTTGAAGAGTCAAGAATACGCATTACCACTTTTTCGCCCCACATCGTCGGTAGCGTTGAAACACGAAAATCAATTGATTTTTTCTTGGACAAGGCTAATTTTATCCGTCCATCTTGGGGAACTCGCCGTTCAGCGATATCGAGCTTTGACATGACTTTTAAACGTGCCGCCATTCGAGAGGCAAGTGATACTGGCGGCTTTGCCATCTCAGTTAAAATGCCATCAACACGAAAGCGTATACGGTAAGATTTTTCGTAAGGTTCAAAGTGTAAATCTGAGGCGCCTTTGCGAATAGCATCAAGTAGTATCTTATTGATATAGACAACAATCGGTGCATCTTCTTTATCACCGGTAGCGCTATCATCTTCTTGGCGCTCCTCTTGAACGTCAATACCGGCAAGTTCAGCAGCATCAATATCAGTAATATCTAAAGCATCACTTTCTTCTTCCAGAATTTTATCAATAAATATTTGTAAATCTTTATCGTTAGTCAACACTAATTCGGTAGGAAAACCGGTGTTGAACTGAATATCTTCTAATGCATCTAAATCAGTGGGATCAGACATCGCTACGAATAATACTTTACCTCTAAGAAATAGCGGCAATGCATTATGTTTGCGGATCAATTTTTCGTTACGGATCCCTTCGGGGATCATAGCCGTGTCAAAAGCGTTTAAATCTATGAGAGGATAGCCAAAACTGCGAGAGAGTATTTTGGCAATATTTTCAGCGTCTAAACTCTTATCTTCAATAAGAAAACGAATGAAAGGTTTTGATTGTTTAAGGAAGTCAGCACTTATAATGTCAACCTTATTTTCGGCGACAATATTATGTTTTAAAAGTGTAGATAATACACTTAATTGTCTGTGATGTCCTTTCATAGCAACCTTTTATTGTGAACTTTTAGATATATGCAAGTCATTATGTATTTACTCATAATGTTTACAATAAGTATAGCTTAACCCGTGATTGATTTAAGTAATAACAACGAGTTAATAAAGTTTAGACAATAAAAAAGCTCCCAAAGGAGCTTTTTTATAAATATTTACTAACTTATATTATTTTGCTTTACACCAGCCGCTAGTTAAACAACTAGCTACTGTTGAAGTTATCGTCCAAGTTAAAGGGCTTCCTGTAGGAGTAGCAATCATATTGGAAGAATCAGTCGCTGCTGTTGAAGCTGCTGTTATAACACCGGCTGCAATAGTCATAGTGTCAAGGTTTGCATAAGTACCACTAGTTACTTCAGCTGGAATACCTCCGACGCCTTGATTACATGTAGTTAATGCACCTTCAGTTTGGAAGCAAAGCTCAACTGCAGTTCTCGCTGCACCAACCATTGAAACTACTTCAGCAAACTTCGCTTTTTTTGTATAATCTTGATAAGCAGGTAGTGCAACTGCGGCTAAAATACCGATGATCGCAACAACGATCATTAATTCAATAAGGGTAAAACCCTTTGCTTTATTTAAAGATTTATTTCTTAAAGATTTAACATTGTTCATAATAGGTATATCCATACATGATTACGGGGGCTGAATTTATATTGCGACAAAAATCAGGAAATGTAAAATTTTGTGACACTTTTTTTATCATTTTTTTGATATTAGTTAAAAAAATATCAATAAGTAACATTTTTTTAACTAATTGTGACACGCTAAAATGTTAAACAAAGCGCATAGAAAGGTCAATAGCATTGATGTTTTTAGTTAATGCGCCCACTGAAATAAAATCGACACCTGCTTTTGCATAGCTTTTTAGTGATTCTATGGTCATATTGCCAGAAACTTCTAATTTGGTTTTACCTTGTGAAATTTCAGCGGTTGCTATAACCGCTTGCTCAATCATTTCATGACTAAAGTTATCAAGCATAATAATATCGCTGCCAGCCTTTAATGCTTGAGTGAGTTCTTCGATATTTTCAACTTCAACTTCAACCGTTTTATTTGGATGGTTTTTTCGAGCTGTTTGAATCGACTTCTCGATGCCACCACAGGCGGCAATATGATTTTCTTTAATTAAAAAAGCATCAAATAAACCAATACGATGATTAACACCGCCGCCACATGTTACCGCATATTTTTGCGCGCTACGTAAGCCAGGCACTGTTTTTCGGGTATCAAGTAACTTAGTGTTACTCGCCGATAATTCTTTAACATAGCGACTGGTTAATGTAGCGGTTCCTGAAAGGGATTGTAAAAAATTTAAAGCACATCGTTCGCCAGTAAGAAGAACACGTGCGTTTCCAGATAATTCAAATAAAGTGCTATTGGCTTTGACACTTTCGCCGTCGTTAACAAACCAAGTAATATCCGTTTTTGTCTTATGTATCACATCGAGCTGGGCAAAAACTTCGTTAACCCAAGCCACACCACAAATAATACAATCTTCACGGGTAATGATATTAGCAACCGCTATATTTTCCAGTGGAATTAACTCAGCTGTAATATCTTGGCTATTTTTTAATGCGTCGGCGTTATCAACACCTAAATCTTCACATAATGCCCAAGTTACTGTTTTTTTAATATCGTGTTGTAGTTGCACAGAAAGCATTGAATTTTATTCTCTTGTTGGTAAATAATTAAGTGAGTTTTTAGTGGGGCGTTTATCGCCAGTAAATCACAGCAGATAGATCATTGCTCGCGTAAAATAAGTTTCTTACCTATCTGGCTGAATTCTACCCTTTTTAATGCACTCATGCCCAATAGAATTTCATTAGACTGCATGCTGGGATTGATGTGGGCGCTAACATCATACAAATAAATATTACCAATACTGAGCTGTTGTAATTCAGTTTGATAAACAGTGGTAGTGCCATTGGCCGTATTAACGAGTGACGGTCTGTTTCCCTTGAGCTGCAATTGCTCTGCTATATGAGCGGGAATCGACACTTGTGTTGCTCCAGTGTCGAGTAAAAAAACCACAGGCATCTCATTTATTTCACCATGTACTACATAATGACCTTGGCGGTTTTGTTGTAATGTTACTTCCGCTTTACCCTGTGTATTTAAACTCATCTGTGGATCTTTGTTAGGATCCCATTGCTTATCAAGTACATCTTGAAAAAAAAACACCATTAACGCCAACGCAATTAACCACGCTAACCAAATAAATATTTTTCCCATTTTGTTTGTCGAATCAAATTCAGTCATACTCTGTTCACAAATCTTGAAATTAAATATTAACGCTATTGTATGACGAAAGACTTAAAAAATAAATTGTCCACCAAGCAAAATAATAATATGCCTATTATCAGTGGCTGGCTTGTTAATGAAGAACAACAAAAATCACCACATTTTAGTGTGCGAGATAAAAATGATACGGTTCATTTATTGGTTGTACATAATATCTCATTACCGCCAAATCAGTTTGGTGGTAGCTATATTACTGATTTTTTCTTAGGAAAGTTAGATAGCAAAGCACATAGCTATTTTGAAGAGATTGCCCAGCTAAAAGTTTCTGCTCATTGTCTGATAACCAGAGTAGGGCATATTATTCAATACGTTTCATTTGATGATAAAGCTTGGCATGCTGGTGTATCCTCCTATCAGGGGCTTGATAAATGTAATGATTTTTCTATTGGTATTGAGCTTGAAGGCGCTGATGATATTCCTTATGAAGCGGCGCAATATCATACTTTGGCGCAATTAACCCAAGCATTGCAGCAATGTTATCCCGACATAAAAAGTAATATAGCCGGGCATAGTGATATTGCGCCAGGGAGAAAGACAGATCCGGGTGATGCTTTTAATTGGCAACATTTTCATGATTGTTTAAAGTCTAGTTAATTCAATAGCAAAGGGTATATACTCGTTACCAATGAAAATGCAGATATCAGAGTGTTTGAATGGCCACGGCGATATACTCATTTTACAAGTGGATAATAAATTAGGAAAACTATATGAGTCTTATTAGCTTACTTATTGCCTTGGCGGCAGAGCGTTACTTGTCGACGACAGCGTGGCAATTTCAAACCTATTTTCATGCTTATGTTGATCTATTTAAACGCACTAAATTAATGCATTTAGCCAAACCGTCAATTGTCTCACAGCTTATCTTTATTGCCATCCCCGTTGTTGTTTGTGACTTATTGCTCGAGCTTGTTGATGATGGCTTACTCTATTTAATCTTTTCAACCTTGATTTTGATTGTTTGTTTTGGTTGTACGAAAACGCGGCAGAGCTACAAAGCTTATTTATTGTCGGCTTTTCGAGGCGAACCGACAACATGCGAATTGCATCATAGCCAACTGCAACAAGATACTTGCAGCGCACCAATGAGTTTTGGTCAATTATTGGTATGGTTAAATTACCGATATTTTATCGCCATTATGATTTTATTCGTTG
This sequence comes from Colwellia sp. BRX8-9, assembly GCF_014077245.1. Taxonomy (NCBI): domain Bacteria; kingdom Pseudomonadati; phylum Pseudomonadota; class Gammaproteobacteria; order Alteromonadales; family Colwelliaceae; genus Colwellia; species Colwellia sp. BRX8-9. Next base: position 219,326 of record NZ_JACGVN010000004.1, on the reverse strand, counting down.
TCTTTGGACCCGCTGGTGCATTATTTTATCGTCTACTAGTGACCATGAATGAATGTCCTGAAGTGCTTGCAGAAGAATGTTCAGACAAGCAAGAAAAAGCTAACGCTGAGGTTGATGAAGCCGATGTTAAAGTAAATAATGAGGCTAAAACAACAGATTCTATGGAAAAAAATGAATCTCAGTTATTGAAAGATATGCTCTTTTGGGTCGACTGGTTGCCAGTACGCATGGTTGCTTTTGGTTATATGCTGGTAGGACACTTCTCAAAAGCCATGCCGGTATGGTTAGAAAATTTATTTGATATCAACAAGCAGCCCAACCAAATATTGATTAGCGTTGCGCAAAAGTCTGAAGACTTTATGGTTGACCCTGATGACTGTACTGCGGAACCTTGTTTATTAGTGAGGTTGGCAAAGCGGACTCTGTTGTTGTGTCTAGCTGTTATAGCGGTATTAATATTAACAGGTATCCTTAACTAATCTCTTCTTTATACTTTTTGGATGGCACCTCGTGACATCCTTTTTCAAGTACTGAATCGAGTCAACCACATAGTGATATTTTTGCATAAGCGATAGTATCACTATTAATTTGAACGTGTTCAATCACCAGTAAAATATTACCCTGCCTTTTTAAAGCGCGTGTTTCTTTTTTATTTTCGCTTAAAAGGCACTTTGGGTAATTGCTCAAAAGACTGTTGCCCCAAGCCTACCTTTAATCCTGCAGTTGGCATACTTGTCCTTTGACTCTGCTAAAACTCGTAATTCACCGATAAACGTACTGTTCTTGGTGTTTGCCAACTAGTTGGTAAACCGTAACTCGCGCTCTTTAATGGCGAAGTTACCGCTATGGTATTATCTTCATCGTCCCACATTTCATCCACTTGGGTAACACTGGCTGAATTTAACAGGTTGAATACTTCGACACGTAAATTAACAGTAGAGTCGTCTAAGTCAAACTGATAGCTAGCAGACACATCAAGGGTCATCACACTGTCGGTCCGACCTTTTGAGCCGCGGGGTACTAATTGTCCTTGGGCGTAAAACGATTCAGCGTCATAGGCTTGTGCACTTTCATCCGTTGGGTGATAACCAAATGCGTTGACTGGACGGCCCGTTTGATAACTGAAATTAGCCGCTAAGCTTATTTGTTCAGTGATTTGATACGCCCCGTATATTTTGACTTGATGACGGCGGTCGTTGGGTAAATCACCGTAGGAGCCATCCATTAGACCCGGCAGGTCATATTGTGTCGTTATCCCAGTATTGATGCCAGTGTTGTCTTGGCGGTTGTCTGAGCGAACTAAGCCTTCATAATTACCTTTTGACTTCGACCAAGTATACGTGGCATTTAACATCCACAGACCGTCCCATGCATGTTCAACTGAAAAACTCATCGCCGTATATGTGCGCTCGGGCTTTGCGTGGCCTAAGTCGGCGGCTGGAATCGTATATTCTTGATATTGGAGTGGCCCTTCATAGTCTGGGTTCGCTTTGATGGTCACATCTTGTCCTGGGTTGGCCAATACATAGTAACGAGAACCTGAGCACCGTGTACAACTGGCATTAAATTCTCGCTCAAGATAACGATTAAAGCTCGCGTCTACGTTTATATCTTCAACCGCCATAGCTAAATTACGGTAAGTACCTTCAATAGTCAGCAGCCAGTTGTCCGTGACGGGTATTTGAAAACCAATATTGACGTTGTCAGACGTCATTGGTTTTAAATCTTTATCGGTAATGTCGTAGTTTTCAGGAGGAGACCCATTATTATAATGGTCAAAGTAATAGATTGGAGTGCCGCTAATATTGGGGATTTGTAAAATCGGATCGGCGAAGCCATCAAAGGCATAATAATCTTGCCTGTAGGTTTCATTCCCTGCGAGTCGCAAGTTTGCATTCATTGGAATAGGTGAGTAAAAGCGACCGGCATTTAGCCAAAGTCGCGTTCGGCCATCTGCTGATAAGTCATAAGTTAGGCCCAAACGTGGTGCCCAATGGTTATCCATGGTTGAGAAGTTTTCTCCGACTCCATCAGCATTTTTGAAGGAGTCGCTGCGCAAGCCAAAGTTTACTGTTAACAGGTCGGTGGCTTGCCATTTGTCTTCAAGGTAGTAGGCGATATTTTCCGACTCATAGCTACCGCCCGATTCATATTGGCGGTGACGGACCTGCCTGAATTGGGGGTTGTCGGGATCGGTATAATCGTCGACGTAAAGTAAGTAATAAGCGCCACCCGAGTTGATGGTACGCTGGTTTGCCGTTAATTTCTCGGCGTCGAGTCCAAAACTTAACTCGTGACTACCGAGCGTCCAATTAATATCAACACGAATAGTCTGGCGTTCATCGTCTCCTTCATCAATTAGAAAATTAAGAAATTGGCCCTGTTTAACAAACTCTCCAGCACTTTCATAAAGGTAATACACCACAGGGTTGTCATCCAGTTCATTTTTACTGGTACGTTCAGCTTCATGGACACCGTACTGCACGCTTAACGCTAAATCATCGGTGATAATCGAGGTATATTTTAGCGTCCAATTTGTGCCTCCCGTGTAGTCAACCCCATTGCGCGACTCTATCGTGTCGCCATGGGGGCTGACGATTTGGGTGGCGTTATTACTACTATCGGAAAACAGCGTGAATTCGAGTAGATTGTTATCGGTAATATAGCCGTCGAGCTTCATTCCCCAATACGGATCTTCTTCCGTGACTTGATATCGGGCTTTATTATTCGGCCCCGGATTAATCGGATCGCTCACAAAATTACTATACTCCACTTTTCTAGGGTTGAATAAAACATAGAAAAATAGCTGATCTTCAATCAATGCGCCCGACGCCCAAAGATTAGTGTCGATATTTGAGTATTCACTGGCCCGATTGTCAATAAAATATGAACCATCCGCTAGCGTAACTGATGGGGACGACTCTCGAAGAAAATCAGGTTCATAATTCAGGTTTATACCCGCCTTAAATTCGTTACTCCCCGATTTTGTTTGAGCATTGATCATGCCACCGTGATAACGGCCGTATTGAGCGGAATAACCATCGGTTATAACCTCGACAGACTCGAACATATCAAAAGGTACAGTCGCAAAACCGGTATTATTTCTAACATTGGTGATATTAAGGCCATTGACATAAAACACATTTTCAGCGACAGAGGCGCCATTAATAGCGGGTAAATTTCCAAACGCGGTGTAGCCTTTTACGGTACCTGGTGTCAGCATTACCACGTCGGTGAGTGAACGACCTATTGGAATTTTATTGTTGACCAAGTTATTTGTTGATTGGTCTAATGCATCGACTACCTTATTACTAGATCCGTCTTTTGTTACCGAAGAGAGAGTCTGTTTTGCATGTTTGTTGATCATTTTGCTGGCGATGATATTATTTGCGAATGCAGAACTATGACAGACTATTGTAAAGGCCACCGTAACTAGGTTTTTATTAAACTCTTTCATTTACGATCCCTATAATTTGAGCTTGTTTGTCTTTGATTTGTACTTACTTACGGAGCTTGAGAAAGTACTAAGACTATTATTATTAACTCTAGTTTGCATTATGGGTATTTATTGTGCAAGTCTCTATTTTTTAATCAATATTTGACTAACCCTTTTACTGTTTTTGTAGTATTAAAATTTCCCCAGTATGATCTTCCATTATAACGGTGAGGCCTAACTTTGCTGTAATATCCAATAATATAGTTAACTACTGAGTTTTCAGCTTCAAAAAATGAGCGATAACCCGTTGTTGGTATTCATTGTTTTTTAAACGTCTAAAAACCCTTTCATTGAGCTATTATCGCAACAGTTTCCACGACGACTCATTTCTCATTTTATCAGCTCTCCATGAGTGTCAAATTAATATTCGCACTTCATTTCATTGCTTTAGTCAGTAATGATATTATTGATATAGTCATAGCAAGATAGGGTTAAAATTAAATACAGATACTTAATAAACTAACGAGTCTACTCTAGACAATTAGCTTTAATAGATGATTTTTATGTTGCTCGCTTTCTATTTCTTTTTTTAGTAAATCTTCTTGGGGTATTGGATTGGGGCAAATCAGTAAATGCAATATCTTTAACTTCAAGGATGAGTTGTTGTAAGTTTTTTTCAACTCCTTTAATAAAGAATTGGTAGTTGAGTGTTTTATTACTTATTGATTCTAGCTGTGACTCCCATAGTGCTGTCATGTCAGGCTGGGAGATTTGAACGGGTAAAGAGGTAATGAGTTTTTTCCCAATCTCTGTTGCTCTTATATCCTTTCCTTTTCTCACTAAAAATTGACGCTTAAACAGGAGTTCTATAATACCAGCACGTGTTGCCTCCGTACCTAGTCCATCAGTATCTCTTAGTAACTTTTTTATTTCAGCATTCGTCACATAACGAGCTATGCCGGTAAGGGCACCTAATATCGTTGCATCAGTAAAGTATTTAGGTGGGCTAGTATTTTTTTCTACAAGCTCGCCATGTAAACAATGCACGCAATCACCCGCTATAACATCGGGTAACTTAATCGCAGAAAATTCGGAATTATCTTTACTTTTATTAGAGCTAGGAAATAAATCTTTCCAGCCATTTTTAATGATATCTTTTTGCTTACTGATAAATAAACCACCATCAATAATAGTGTCTATTTGCTTGTCCATATATTCAAAATTTGGATAAAATTGTGCAATATACTGCCGAGATATTATTTCATAAATTTTAGCTTCATCATTTGATAGTGCGCCAGTTGGGGTGTTTTTAGCTGTGGGTATAATAGCATGATGAGCACTGACTTTTTTATTGTTCCAAGCTCTACTTCTTATCTTTAAATCTGCATTTTTTAACATATCGGCTAATTTCTCAGATACGTTACTCATAGCGTTGGTTACGGCAGGTACATCATTGAGGTGTTCGGTCGGTAAGTATTGGCAATCAGATCTAGGGTAAGTTATTAATTTGTGCTTTTCATAAAGTTGCTGACAGATATCTAATACTTGCTTTGCACTCATACCAAAAGCTTTAGCGGCTGATATTTGTAAGCCAGATAAACTGAAAGGTAATGGTGCTACTTGCTGTTTTTTATCCTGTGTAACCTTTTCAATTTTTGCCGGTTTGTCATTAATACGATTGACTACATTTTCAGCTAGCTTTTTTGATAATATGCGTTTCTCTTCATCCATGAAAGGCTCACAAGCCTTACTTGGCTTCCACTTACCCTGATACTTTTCACCGTTTTTTGTCGTGATATGAGCAAGTACTTCATAAAAAGGCTTTGAGATGAAATTTTCTATTTCAATATCTCGGTTTACCACTAAACCTAATATCGGAGTCTGTACCCGACCAATTGATAATACGCCTTGATAGCCTGATTTCTGCCCTTGTAAAGTACAAAGACGAGTCATATTTAAGCCATAAAGCCAATCAGCTCTAGCTCTTGATAATGCTGAAACAGCAAGAGGGATATAATTTTTATTAGATTTTAAGTTATCTACCGCTTTTTTAACCGCATTAAAATTCATATCGGTTATTAGACACCTCAAAGCATTATCTATTTTGGATTTAGATGCTCCGCTAAAGCTAATCGCTTCATCAACTAATATTTGACCTTCACGATCCACATCACCAGAATTTACGATGGTATCAGCTTGTTTTATTAGCCTTTTTATAACGGTCAGTTGTTTTCGAGTTTTTGGTTTTGGTTTTAACTTCCATTGCTCAGGAATTATGGGTAAATGTTCAACTACCCATTTTTTATATTTAATATCGTAATCTTCAGGTGGAGCTTGTTCTAATAAATGTCCTATGCACCAGGTAACGACATCGCCATTACCTGCTTCTATATAACCATCATTTTTTTTATGAGGTTTAGGTAGTACGTCTACAATTGCTCTTGCTAAGCTAGGTTTTTCTGCAATAAATAATTTCATAAATATTAAGCCTGGTCTAACAGTGGGTTGTGATTGTCAAACAGAGTCAAGAACAAGCTCTTTTTTTGTATGTATTTGTCAATAATAGTGAGGCTTTTTTTCAACGTTTTTAGCTTGGTAACTGCGTCAAGCTTATATCGTGATAATATGACCTTGTTTATTGAATTATATAATAAAAATATAGTGTCAAACTTATGGTGATTGATTGTTACATCATTGCCGTGCGCTATATAGCCTTGTTGACTTTTATGGGGATTGGGTAAAACTGCCGCAATGGCACGCCCTAAACTTGGCTTTTCGACAATATATAGTTTCAATAGAATTTCCAAGGGTTCAATACAGACCATTAGAATAAGCTTAGCACAATAACTGTTTTTATATACAGTATTTATTCTCGGTTATAGTCAAATTGTTTCATCCGTAACCATATTTAGTTAGGAAGCGACCCACTCATTCACTATGTGGTGAGTAGGTCATTATCACAGCGGTAGGATAAAAGTGGTTTTACTTGTCTTTAGGTAAATATTTAAAGCCGTGGATCATTGAAGAAACAATAGAATGTTTTTCACGTCGTTCAGCAAAAAATACGGCTAAAATATGTAGTGGGATCAACAGCAACAAAAAGTAAAAGCTATAAACGTGAGCAGTTATAAAAGGCTTTCTTACATTGCGCATTTCTTTATAAGCATCTGCATCAACATTTTCTTTACTGTAGGGCTTAATCAAGGCTACTTGGCTTTTATCTTGAGCTATGCTGCTAGCAAAGTATTGCCCAAAAGGAGGATAATAAATGTCAGTACCCGCAATCACTAAACCTGAAACCATTTGAATAGAAAGACTTAACATTAAAGCGCCAACCATAAGTTTCCCCAGTGGACTATGACCTTTAAATGTCTTATTTTTATCTTTTTTGAAATCGGCTAGTTCTTGTTTAAAGACTTTATTAAAAGGCAGTGTTTGTCCCCAACGTTCATATCCTTTACCAATAAAACCAAGAATAATTCTAAAAATTAAATTTGCAGCAAAAACATAGCCCACACATACATGTATTGTTTTAAGCAGTATTTTACCTTCTGTTGAGATACCTAGGTCTTTACCAAAATAAATAACGCTACCAATAACAATAAGCAAAAGTACTGACAAGACATTCAACCAATGAAATAAACGAATGTTTCTACTCCAAACAAAAGTTTTTACTATAGTGGAAGTGATATTTACTGGGTTATCTTGCATGATGATGACTCTTTTTATTTGTTAACGTTTTGCCTGTTATTTTAATAATAACCGAAATATTTATCCGCTTCTAACACTAAGTGATAGTTATTTGGATTAATGGTTACAAGATATCTTAAAGTAGCTGTGTGTCTTTTCAATTAAGCGGCGTTATTTTAGTTTACTGACGATTACCTAGCAGATAATTTAATTTAATTTTCCGCAAGTGTCAGCGTTTTTCAAGATAAGTTCCTGTAAACTAGCCAAACAGCCGTAAAATAATTCTGTGTATTATAGTGTGTATTATGGGCACCCATTTAACATTTATTTGTTGAAGATAATGCAGCGAATAAATAACCAAGGAAATTTAGCATGAAGAAAATTGTCTTATATAGTATGAGTAACTGCCCTCATTGTGACACGGCGAAAGCGTACTTAGATAAAAACAACATTGCTTATCGTTTATGTAATGTAAAAACAGCCGCGGGACAAAAAGAGTTTCGCAGAGCAAACTTTAGATCCGTACCGGTAATAAAGATTGGTGAAGAGTATCTGCAAGGATTTAAAGTGGCGGCTTTTAAAGCGCTTTACGAGGATTAATATTGGTTAATATATCGCTGATGATACAATTTTATGGCTTTAACTCGTTTTAAAAAAAGGTCTATGTTAAGGTTGAAATACTTACATGAATTAACAAGATCATTAATTACGGATGTGTAATGAAATTTGATTTTTATCGGTTTTTTTCGGTTGTTGTTATTATCTTTTTTTTTTCCTGTAGTCAATCACAGGCAAATAGTAGTGGCCAATTAGCGGTAGAACAAACCGATGAGCTAAATCGCTTATTGAACATGGATGAACAAATACGCCAACAACCTCTACAGTCTTATCAACAATTATTAAACGCAGAAAAATCTTTTTCAACTATGCCAAAACTACAACAATCTTGGTGGTTGTTACGTAAAGCTCAAGCAGAAAATTTACTCTATTTTTATGAAGACTTTAATAAGACCATCGCACAAGCCGTAGCGCTTATCGACGACAAAACCCCATTAAAAATTCAAAGTCACCTTTATATTTATCAGGGGTTAATTTATCGTCGCCATGCTCAGTATGCAGATTCTGTACTTATTCTTCGAAAGGCTATGTCTATAGCAAAAAAAAATAATTTAACTTACCTTTTTATCCTTGCTAAACAAGAGCTTGCTTTTACAAAAAGTATCACTGAACTCTTCGAACTGTCATTGAATGAAATGCAAGAAGCTTACTTAGATGCTTATTCACTAAAAGAACACTTTCTAATTGCTGTTATCAATGAAACCTACGGTGCTATTTATGGCTATATGGACGATTATGAAAAATCGATAGAATATTACCAAAAAGCATTAAATACTTATGAACGTTTAAATTATCCAGCTCATGTTTCAGAGGCTATTTACGGCATTGCTATAACCTATCGATATTGGCAAAAATATGATTTGGCGATTCGCTACTTTGAGCTTTATCAAGAAAAAATTGCCTATACCCCTAACACTGAAATTTCTTTTTTTTCAGCGTACGGTTTAGGTATGACACTGGCCGAAAAAGGCGATTGTGTTAAAGCTATCGATGTTATTAATCATGCTCTAACGTTAAATGGCTTGATTGATTATAATGCCGAATTATATAAGCAACAGGTTCACTGTTTTATTATCTTGGGTGAGTTAGAACAAGCGCAGGCATCGTTGACTAAAGCTGAAAATATATTCATGTCTTTACCTGAATTAGTCGGCACTAAGTGGCAATTAGAAGTTATAAAGCTTGGCTCAGAGCTTGCTCACGCAAGAAATAATGACAGTGAAGCTTTTCAATTATCTCGACAGTATTATCAAAAATACAATGAGTTATTGGTCAAAAATTCCAGCACACGATTAACTACAGCGCGCGCTGCGATGGAAAATGAGCGAAAATATGTTGAACAAGCACTTACCCTGCAACGAAAAAAGGTCGCCGCTTTAGAAAATGATTCCTATCATCAACAAAAATTACAGAACCTTTATCTACTGATTTTTATGTTATGTGCCGGCGTGGTTGTCATTATCGTGATAACTATTCAGTATAAAAATAATAAGAAAATGTATGCACTGTCAATTAAAGACCCATTATCAAATTTATATAACCGCCGCTATATTTTTGAGTACTTATCGAACTACCTGAACGATGTCTTAGTCGAAAAAACTGAACTTTCGGTGATTTTATTTGATATTGATGACTTTAAAATGGTCAATGATAAGTTTGGTCATCCTGTTGGTGATAAAGTTATTAAAAAAATAGCTGATCTTTGTCATGATGTCTTTCGTAATGGAGATGTCATTGGCCGTGTTGGCGGAGAAGAATTCTTATGTATTTTACCTCGTACCGACGAAAAGCAATGTAAAGTAATTGCTGAACGTTTTTTAAAAAAAATAAGTCAGCAAGTTTTCCAAGTCGAGCCAAGTTTACAGTTAACCGTAAGTATCGGTATAGCAACCTTGTCTCAACTTAGCCCAACGAGTGAAATGTTATACCTACATGCCGATGCTGCCCTTTACCAGGCAAAGCATAACGGTAAAAATAATGTGGTTATATATCAATAGAAAGCCATTATCTCATATGAATAATACAACACCGTTCGCCGTTCAAGCTATTATATTATTACAGAATTATATAAAACAGCTTGGCTTTACTCCTGTAATTCACTTTGAATTAGAAGGTTGTTATCAGCTCGATAGTAAAATAAAAAGATTTTCACTAGATTATCAAAGAATTAATCGTCAGTTAGCGCATGCAGGAATTGACGGAGAATTAGTGCCAGAGTATTGGTATAGTCAGTGGGAGTATGTTTCTTTATTTAATGGCCAGTCGCCGTTAAAAGAGGCTAATAATTTAAGCCAAGCGTTACACCTTTTACCTCGTTTTTTTGCCGAACAAGGCATAAGTAAAACATTAATCAAACCGGTTGTTTGGTCTGGTGATAAAGGCAAGTTAGCCAGTGGTAGTGGTGATATTTTCACCACAGAAACACGGGCAGTGCATATCCCTAATGCTGTTCAAATGAATATTAGTGCGCTTGATAGTGAAGGTAAAAACATTATTATTGAACGCGGCTTTGGTGAATATTTACAGCAATGCTTTCTTGATACTAGTTTAAATTGTTGTTTGATTTATTTACCTGAAGAAGAAGCTTTTGAGCGACTAGCATTAAAAACTAAATACGGTTTAGCGGCTGAGTTATGTTCACCCGTGGATATTTCAGGCGGACACCAAGGCAGTATTGCCTTGTATAAAGAAGTGGGTAAACATAATCAAGCGATGGGCGAAGAGCCGGTACTTTATAATCACAAAAATGAAGTACTAGTTAAGCGACAAAATTGGCAAAAAACTGCTCGTATCGAGCACAGAATTGGTGCTTCAAGTATGCAATACAATGCTTATTTTAATATTATTTACTCTTTATTGAACTTAATTGACGCGCTTGAAGTATATAAGGTGGATAACTGTAGCAAATTGCTCCGTAAAGAAGTTCATCATCAAAATTTACCTTTTTCATTGTATGATAATACAGAGCAAGAAAAATTGGGCGCAATATCACTATTTGCAAATGATCACTGGTTAAGCGAAAGTTTAAATAAGCTATCGGGTCAATTTATAAATGGTGAGCAAATATCAGGGCAGTTGCAGTTAGGTGACAAATTAAAGCAAATGATTTTAGCGCCGTATCAACAAAAACTTATTCTCACTCATACATCATAATTAATTTAAAAATAAAATATGACTCTTATTAATAATCAAAATATTACCCCGCAGCTTAATGGTTTATCTATAGATGATAAACGCGCCGAGCTAAAAAGCTACTTCCATAATACTTGGACGACTTACGAGTCGTTGTTTGCTTTAATCAACAAAGATGAAGCCTATTATTTACGGCCTGAGACTTTACGCCATCCACTTATTTTTTATTTTGGCCATACGGCTACCTTCTTTATTAATAAATTACTTTTGGGTAAGTACATTAATAAGCGTGTTAATACCAAGTTAGAAGCTGTTTGCGCTGTTGGTGTTGATGAAATGAGCTGGGATGATCTCAACAGTGAACATTACGACTGGCCTAATGTTGATGAAGTAAGAGAATACCGTCAACAAGTTTTCACTGTGGTTAATAACCTTATTGATACCATGGAAATTAGCTTACCTATCAAACAAGACTCGTTAGCTTGGGTGATATTGATGGGCTGTGAGCATGAACGCATCCATCTTGAGACTTCATCAGTTATTATGCGCATGTTACCGCTAGATTGTTTAACACAGCCATCTGAAGTAGCGGGACAATGGACAAGTTGTGCTAATTTTTCAACGGCTCCAACGAACGAGTTACTACCTGTTACAGAACAATCTATTGTATTAGGGAAAAAGTTAACCGATGAAACTTACGGCTGGGACAACGAATATGGTGAGTTATCTGTTGAGGTTAGTGCCTTTTCAGCGTCAAAATATTTAGTCTCTAATCAAGAGTTTTTAGCTTTTATCGATGCAGGTGGTTACAAAAAACCACATTATTGGAGCGAAGAAGGGCAAAAGTGGCTAAGTTTCACTAAAGCTGAAATGCCGCGTTTTTGGCTAAAAAATAACGATGAATACGTGCAGCGTAACTTACTTAATGAAATGCCTTTACCTTTGAATTGGCCTGCAGAAGTGAACTACTTAGAAGCGAAAGCTTTCTGTCATTGGAAAAGTGAACAAACTCAAAAAAATATTGCTATGCCTACTGAAGCACAGTGGCATTGTCTAATCAATAATGCCAGCGATAATGAACAACAAGTATTAGGTAATATAAACTTAGCCCGTTACGCTTCTTCATGCCCGATTGATGAATTTTCAACAGGGGATTTTTATGATGTTATTGGCAATGTATGGCAATGGAATGAGTCAGCAATAGATGGTTATGAGGGATTTAAAGTTCATCCACTTTATGATGATTTTTCTACGCCAACCTTTGATGGTAAACATAACTTAATTAAAGGCGGTTCATGGATTTCTACCGGCAACGAAACCATTCCGTCATCTCGTTATGCTTTTCGTCGTCACTTTACTCAGCATGCTGGTTTTCGTTATGTTGAAAATATCGATGGCAAAATACCATTAACGCCGGTTAATCGATATGAAACTGATCGTGAAGTTTGTCAGCAACTCGAAAGTCATTATGGTGATCAACATTTAAGTGTTGAAAACTATTCACAACAAGTTAGCCAATTATTGCTTAATAAAGTACGAGCTCTGGGCATTAATACCGACAAGTTATTGAACTTAGGTTGTAGTGTTGGACGAACCGCTTTTGAGTTGTCAGAGCATTTCCAGCATATTGATGCGGTAGATTTTTCTGCACGTTATATTCAATTTGGTGTGCAACTTCAACAACAGAAAACACTCCGTTACACCAACGTTATTTCTGGTGACATACAGAGTTTTCATGAGGTGTCTCTTAAGGCGTTATCGCTAAACAACAACGCTGACCATATTGTTTTTAGTCAGGGTGATGCTAGCAATTTAAAACCGATTTTTAACGGTTATGATGCGATTTTAGTTGAGCATGCGCTAGAAAAGAGTTATCAACCTAAACAGTTGTTAGCCACACTGTCTAAGCGACTTAATAAACAAGGTTTACTTTTTGTATTAACCGACCATCAATATTCAGCGAAACACACTGAAAAAGAAAATTGGTTGGGTGGGCTTAAAGTCAATGGTGAAAATGTTATTGGCTTTGATGGTTTACAGGAAAAACTAGCAGAAGAGTTTACTTTTTTAGACGCACAGCCATTAACGCGTGTGATTAAGCAAAATCAATGCACTTTCACCGTAACCACCACCGAAATGTCGGTTTGGCAGCGGAAAGTATAGCAAGGATGAAAAATATTTTACCGGCACATATCGCCTTTGGTCAACAGCTTGCAGAAAATCAAAAGGTCACTATTGAGCACAATTTGAGTAACTCTTGCGGACAGTCGTTGTCCGCAGCACAATTGTGTCTACTCGGTGAAACGAGTCTTGATAATCTACTGGGCGAACAAGCGTTATCCTATGCGTCGATAAGTGGCAGCCATTATTTGCGATCACTTATTGCCGGTTTTCATCAAGACTATAATCATCATCAAGTTGAGTTAACTGCTGACAATGTTCTAACTTTTTGCGGCGCTCAAGAGGCGTTGTCAGCTATTTACCAAACAGTACTTAGCGAAAATGAACGAATGCAAGGTAATACAGTTGAGCAACAAGCAGCGATTGAAATTGTTGTTATTACACCTTGCTATCCCTCTCTGGTGACGATGGCAGAGCAGATGGGGATTAAAGTAAGGTGCCTTACGGTTGATTTCCAACAAAACTGGCAAATTAACCAAGCGGCACTTTTAGCCCTAGTAAACGAAAATACCCGACTAATTGTCTTGAATTCTCCCCATAATCCCAGTGGTAGCATAATAGACACTCAATTTTCGGAGCAAATATTAGCCATTGCAAAACAGTTCAATTGTTACCTTTTAGCCGATGATGTCTCTCAAGCGAGTAACTATAATGATCTTAAATTAGCTCATCGCTATTTAGATTATGAGCGCACGATTGTTGTCTCGGTATTATCGAAAAGTTTTGGTTTGGCGGGGCTACGTATTGGTTGGGCAGTGTCTAAGGATAAATCACTGCTAAAAAAATTATTAGCGGTAAAAGCTCAAGGCTCAATTTGTACTTCAATCGTTGATGAAAAGCTGGCAGAGCTTGCTTTAGAAAACCATGTTAAAATCATCAGTAAAAATAATCTTATTATCAAAGATAATATCGCTTTATTTCAGCAGTTTATCGACAAAAACCAGTTGCATTTTAGTTGGTGTCCTCCTCAGGCAGGCTTACTAACATTAGTGAAGTGCCATAGTGATTTACCTATGCTTGAATGGGCTGAGCAACTCGCTGAACAAGCGGGAATATTCGCTTACCCATCATGCCTATTTGGGCTTACGGGGCCATATTTTCGTTTAGGGCTGGGTGCAAAAAACTTTTCAACGATACTGGAATCATTACAAGGGTTTGTTGATAGTCGCTAATTACTTACTTTTCACTGAAAGCTTAATTAATTTATTTTTGCTATGAACCTATTAATTAGTAGCCGCATTCCAATTACTAAGAAAGTTGACGATAACTCGAGAATCAAGCCTAAAAGCCTGCAAAGGCGATAGCGTTTTAACGGCTGATCTAGGTATAAATTAATTTACCATCCTCACCAGCAACTATATCTCTGGTTATTTCTTTTGTCAGCCTTATCAGCGCTTATAAGTAGAAGTAAATCATAAAGAAGTGACATGCCGCGCCACCTAAAACAAATAAATGCCAAATAGCATGGTTGAAATGTATACGCTTTTGCACATAAAAAATAACCCCTAAACAATAAATAATACCGCCAAGAGCAAGTAGTGTTAAGGCTTGATTTGATAATTTGTCATTTAGCTGTTCAATAATGGTTATAGATATTAGTCCCATACCTAAGTAGGTGATCAGCGAGGTTTTTTTATAGCGGTGACCAAATTTCATTTTAAAAAACACCCCTAATATAGCCATACTCCAGATAATTGTCAGCATAATAGTACCGAGTTGGTCGTTTAAGGCAACCATCATTAAAGGGGTGTAAGTTCCTGCGATTAACAAGTAAATAGCACAATGGTCGAGTAATTTAAAAAGCCTTTTTTTGTCAGGATCTTGAAAGGCATGGTAAAAAGTTGAAGCGGTGAATAATAAAACCAAACTGGCACCGTAAACGGCATAACTCACTATTTTTACTAATGAGTTATCAGTAAAAGCTGCAGTGAGTAGCATGTAACAAGCCATAACAGACAATATTGCGCCAAGAGCATGAGTCAAGGTGTTGGCTATTTCTTCATTTTTACTGTAACTAGCTTGGCTTGTCATTTGTTATCCTGTTATTTTTCATTGTTTCTTTAAACTTAATCTCAGTGTACACGTGTAAGCTGAGATTGAATAATAACAGAAAAAACAATTGAAACAAGAGGTCAGACCAATGAATTTAAGGTATAAAAAAAGAGCTTAGTTAAGCTCTTGATTAGATGAAAAATAGTAAAGTTACTTTCTCAACGAATAATTGGAGAAGGGTAAATTTTAATGAAAAACGCTACAAAGCTAACTCAATCACCATAGCTTTGAGTTCTTCTTTGGAAATTGAATTATTATGATTAACATCAAATTTATTAAAAATACTCTCACACATACGGATGCCTTTATCTTGCAAAAGACAGTCAATTAATTCAACAAATTCACTTCGACTAATCGCACCGTCTTTATCTTCATCAAAAAATTCAAATAGTTCATCAACCCACTGATTAATGTCCATCAGTTATCCTTATTAGTAGTATTACATCTACTAAATACTTTATCTTTTATTGTGCTATTTGTGAATGATTAATTGCAACATTGCGTTAATAAGCGTGATTTATTATCTACTAGCGTAAAGTTTCTACACAGCACAAGTATCAAAGCTACATTTTCTAGTAAGTAGAGTATATACTTTAACATATTTAATCATGACTAAATAAAATGACTATTATTAGGCAAGAAACAAAAACACGAATGAGCCGCATCGTTAAGCACAATGGTGTTATTTATTTATGTGGACAAGTTTGTAAAGATGCCAGCCAAGGCATTGAAGAACAAACACGTTCAATGTTAGATAAAGTTGATGAATTACTTGAACAAGCAGGTAGCGACAATAAGCATATTCTATCGGCAACTATTTATATAAAAGATATGAATGATTTTTCAAAAATGAATGAAATTTGGGATAATTGGATCCCTCAGGGGTTCGCTCCTGCAAGAGCTTGTGTCAAAGCTTCAATGGCAAGAAATGAATTACTTATTGAAATATCGGTAATAGCGGCCGAAATATAGTTATTTTTTAAACTTGTTCTCTAACATTTTTAATATATTAATCTACACTTCATTAGGTTAGCTTGCCTGTAAACGAATCGATTTTAATAAAAAAATTTTAATAAAACATAAGCACGTAAAAACATAAGCACGTAAAAATATAAACTCTAAGGTGGATAATATGAAAAGTAAAATAGCGGTACTAGCGCTTGCTAGTAGCTTTATTTCCTATACGGCTCAAGCAGATATCAATTTAAGTGGTTTTGCTTCAATAACAGGTGGTATCACTACATCGAGTGATGAAACACTGTATGGCTTTAATGATACTTTTGACTTTAAAAATGGTTCATTACTTGCCATTCAAGCATCAAGTAACATAGGTGAAGGCCTTGATATTACTGCACAAATTGTTTCTCGCGGTGAGAATGATTGGGATACTGAATTTGAGTGGGCCTACGTTAGCTATAACGTAAACGATAAATTTAGGGTTTTGGCTGGGCGTCAACGAGCACCTTTCTTTATGTATTCAGACTTTTTAGATGTTTCGTATGCCTACCCGTGGATAACACCACCAAAAGGTGTTTACGATTTAATTTTTAATACTTTTGACGGTCTTAGCGGCATATACAGCAGTACTCTTGGAGAATTTGATACGACTTACCACTTTATTGCGGGTAATAACTCCGATGAAATCGAAGTCTTTGATGAAAAATCATCACCTAACATGGATAATATCTTAGGTGGCGCAGCTACCTTTAATAGAGATTGGCTAACCTTGAGAGCTGCTTATTTTAATGCTGATGTATCAATTCCTTCAACAGGGTTAGATGGACTTGCTAATAATTGGAATGCCTTTGGTTACGCTGCATTTGCAGACAATACTAGTATTTTTGAAGACAAAGCAACGTTCACTGAACTTGGCTTTCAAATTGACTATGAAGGCATCTTAGTTGTCGGCGAATATACTACGCTTAAAATAGATAATACGTTATTAGGTGAAGAAGAGTCTTATTATGTGATGCTAGGTAAGCGCTTTGATAATTACTTAGTACACGTTACTTACGGTGTTGATGAAGACACTGCGGCGAACGATTTTACTAGCGTTATACCGTCTGGAACTCCTCTTGATGCTTTAAAAGTACCAACACAAGATGTTATAGCTAGTCAAAAAAATGATTCAAGCTATGTTACTGTTGGTTTACGTTGGGATTTTCATAGCTCTGCATCATTAAAGTTTGAATATACCGGTTTTAATGATGACCTTAATGGTGCTAATGATGCTGGTTTATTCCGCACTTCACTTGTTACTGTTTTTTAGGGGATTGATGATGAAATATATAAAAGTCACTGCGATCTTACTTTCAATAGGCTTTAGTTTAACGGCTTCTGCCGATATTGCTGTTATTGTGAATCCGGCTAATTCTAGTGCGCTTACCGACAGAGACATATCTCGGATTTTTTTAGGTAAAAATAAGAAATTTACTAACGGTGCTTCTGTCATGGCAGCCAATTTAAAAGATGAAAGTCCCGCTCGAGAAGAGTTTGAAAGCAAAGTGTTGCAAAAGACTAGCTACCAAGTTAAATCTTATTGGGCTAAGCTAATTTTCTCTGGTAAGGCGAAACCTTTAGCAGAATTTGACAATGATGCCGATGTGTTAAGTTTTGTTGCTGATAACCCTGATGCTATTGGCTATATCGATGCTGCTAATGTCAGTGATAAAGTTAAAGTGATTAAAACCTTTTAAGTAACTCTGTTATTATAAAACGAGTATCAACAGTGATTTTCAATTGACTGTTGATACTCGTTTTTTTAATTCATTTATTTAATAGGTATTTCTTGTGTCATCTCTTGTTAACTCACTCAAGCAAATCTTTGGTTTTGATGCCTTTCGTGATGGACAGCAGCAAACGATTGAACAGCTCCTCAATAGCCAATCTTCTCTCGCTATATTTCCGACTGGCTCAGGTAAATCATTATGCTATCAATTAGCGGCTATAGAACTACCTCACTTAACTATTGTTGTTTCTCCCTTGCTGGCGCTAATGAAAGATCAATTAGCCTTTTTAGCGACGAAAAATATAGCAGCGGCAAGTATCGATTCAACATTAACGCCACAGCAAAATCAGCAAGTCATGGCGGATACGCGTTCAGGTAAAATAAAAATTCTTATGGTGTCGGTTGAGCGTTTTAAAAATGAGCGTTTTCGCCAATTTATTGAGTCTGTGAATGTATCTATGTTGGTTGTTGATGAGGCACATTGTATTTCTGAATGGGGGCATAACTTTCGACCCGATTATTTAAAACTCCCTAACTATCGCCAAGAACTCAACATTCCGCTGGTGCTTTTGTTGACCGCCACAGCGACCAAAAAAGTCAAGCAAGATATGGCCACTAAATTCGCTATCTTACCAGAGCACATCGTACAAACAGGCTTTTATCGTCAAAATTTAGATTTGTCGGTGTTAGCGGTTTCAACAAAAGATAAAAATCAACAATTGCTAACAAGTATCGCTGATCAAACCGGTTGTGGCATTGTATATGTGACTTTACAGCAAAGTGCTGAATATGTGGCAAACTTTTTGACGCAACAAGGTTTGAATGCGCAACCTTATCACGCCGGATTTATAAGTGAAAAACGACAGAAAATTCAAGAAGATTTTATGTCGGGAAAAGTACAAATCATCGTGGCTACTATTGCTTTTGGCATGGGCATAGATAAAGCAGATATCCGCTTTGTTATTCATTATGATTTACCCAAGTCAATTGAAAATTACAGCCAGGAAATTGGCCGAGCAGGGCGTGATGGTTTAGCATCAAATTGCATTACCTTGGCAAATTTAGATGGGCTAAATACCGTTGAAAATTTTGTTTTTGGTGATACACCCGAACTGAGTGGTATTGAATGTGTTATAAAAAACATTCAACAAGAATGCCAAAATGATCGCTGGGAATTACAAGGTTTATCGCTGTCAAATGCCAGTAATATCCGCCAATTACCCATGAGAACCTTACTTGTTCAGTTAGAGCTGCAAGGTGTTATTAAACCACTATTTTCATATTTTGCCGATTTTAAATATAAATTCACCACCAATAAAGACGAAGTGTTAAATTTATTTGAAGGTGAGCGCAAAGATTTTCTTGCGACTATTTTTAAATACAGCGGCTTTAAAAAAGTATGGGGAGAGCCAGACTTTGATGCACTATTTCAGCATTATGGCTGTGACCGTGGCCGAGTGATTGTGGCTTTGGAATACCTACAAGAGAAGCAATTAATCACCTTGGAAACAAAAAAAATCACTGAAGTATTTAGTGTTAACAAGGCCTTATTGTCAGCTAATATACTTGCTAAGTCACTACATGATTATTTTGTCGAAAAAGAAGAAAAAGAAATAAAACGTATTGCGACACTGGTGCGCTTCTTTGAATTATCCTCTTGCCTAAGTCGAAATTTATCCTTGTACTTTAATGATAAAAACACCCCTGAAAATTGTGGACATTGTTCAGTATGCCGTGGAAACGTTGCTAAGCTAAGTTACTCACAAGAAAGTATTCTGCCAGATGACACTGCGATAGTTGACATGCTAACGGCACTTATTGAACATATGTCGACCAAGCACAAAGGTGTTTTATCTTTAGAAACGATGTGCCGATTTTTAACTGGATTAACCGTGCCGCTTTTTAGCCGTAATAAAATAAAACAGTTATCTGGTTTTGGCTGTTGTGAAAATATTCGCTATCAAGAAGTGCGTGAAAAAGTGATCAGTGTGATGAATATTTAGCGGTAAATAATTAATAAAAAAGCGAAATATAAGTACTTATATTTCGCTTTTTATTTTTCAAACTCAGTATATATGAGGATTAGTCGTGGTTGTGGCCACAACCCCCTTCACCATGGACATGTCCATGTTTCAATTCATCTTCTGTGGCATCACGGACTTCTAAAATTTCTACATCAAACTTTAAATCAATGCCTGCCAAAGGGTGATTTCCGTCAACGGTTATTTCATCATCGGTGACATCTATAACAATAACTGTTTGCTCACCATCATCAGTCGTTGCACGTAATTGTGAACCAACCGCAAGATCTTCAACACTTTCGAACATACTTTTTGGTACGGTTTGTACAAACTCATCGTGGCGATCGCCATAAGCATTTTCAGCGCTAACTGCGACTTCGAATTTATCATCAACAACATGATCTGTTAAAGCATCTTCTAAGCCCGGAATGAGATAACCTGTACCGTGAATGATAGATAAAGGGCTGTGATCATAAGAGCTGTCGATGAGTGTATCTTCGCTGTCGGATACGGCATAGTGTAAAACGACAACTTTGTTTTCTGAAATTTTCATGATATGTCCTAAATTTTAAATAAATGTAACTCGCGACTATTCCGCTAAGTTATAAGGCAATTCTACTAAGCTTAATGCTGAGTTTTCGTGGTTTTTAATCCGTAAGTTTGTGGTGCTATCGATATCACTGGCTAAAACAGCCTGTAGATAATAAATGCCATCATCACTAATGTAGCTCGCTAAGATGTCACCAGCTTTACGCCAGTTTGCACCTAACTGTTGCTCAATAATATCACCTGCTTGCAAGGTTATTAACTCATTATTTGCTGATTTACTCTTTAACGAAAATAAAGCGCGTTTGTTTTTTCCTAAATACTGCATTCGAGCAACAGTCTCTTGTCCTAAGTAACAGCCTTTAGTAAAGCTTATGCCGTGAATTGCTTGTAAATTCAACATTTGTGGCACATAAGAAGCAACTGTTTCTGGTGCTAGTAAAGGAAAACCTTCATTAATTTCGATTAAATTCCACAGCGCTTGAGAATAAGTGACTAAGGCAAAGTCATTAATAATTTTTTCAGCAGTCTTCGCCTCATCAATTATAAGATAACGTTTTAATTTTCCTGCGAGGTAGACAATAGTGGTACTACCGACTTGTAAAACCGGTGTTAAACTATTAGGTAATTCAACAAACTGTTGATGGAGTATTTCTGTTGCCTTTTTTCCTGCAACCGCATAAAAAGCTAAATCTGTGGCTTGTTCAATGGTTACTTTGGCAAATACGCCAAATTTTTTCAGTTCGGCTAATGATTGGCTAATACTGGTTTTAGGTTGTAAAAGTAAATGAATATTTAGACGATTTATCAATCTAAATACTGAAAAAACTTTACCTTTAGCGTCGCAATGACCACCCAATAATAAATTATTATCTGTCAGTGTATTTACATCACAAGTCACTTGTCCTTGTAGGTATTTACTTTGTTCTGCTCCATGTACAGCAATTGCACCATATTCAGCTAAACTAATGATACAAGCATCAGGAAGGTTATCGTAACTAGGTAAGGTATTTTCAACAGAGATTGTCATAATTAAATTAGCATTTTTGTTTTATTGATAGGTTAAATAATGAGGACTTTCTTGTGAAATTCAAGGTGTATATGATATTCGTTAGTTTATTTTTCTAGATCTGATAAACAATATTGTAATGGCAAATGACTTTGTTAGAATAAGCCTAAATTTTATTTTACTGGGTGTTACATGTCTTTAACTGATAATAAACCGCGTTTAAGATGGGCTTGCCGTCGTGGAATGCTCGAATTAGATATACTTTTTATGCCTTTCGTTGAAGAGGCTTATGATTTGCTCTCAGAAAAAGAGAAGCTAGTTTTTGAACGTTTACTGGAAGAGCAAGATCCGGAATTATTTGCTTGGTTTATGGGGCATCAAGTTTGTGAAGACAAAGAACTCAACGCCATGGTGCAACTTATCCTTAAACGAGTTAAAGTTTAATATAGTTGTTGAGCATACGCATAATAAATTTAATTTTATGCGAATGTTCTATACTGAACCTAACAGTTTTACTCTTGATATAATGGGTGAATGCCAGTTTTCGGCTAAAGGTAAAAGACAGTTAAGCGCGTCTAGTCGTATTGGTTTTTGGGGGTGTTGGTTGGTCTTTGAAGATAATTTACCAGCACAAGTTATCTGGCTGAAAAATCATTTTTTAAAAAACTGTCTCGCGCAACTGAATTTACCCAGCTACTTTATTTTCAAAACGAGTTTGTCTGCTAAACATTATTCAAGGTTATGCCGTGTTATCGTCAAGTTAAATAACCCAACTTAGGGTGATTAAACCTTTGATAACTCAGCATAACACTTAATATTAAGGACGTAGAATAGTTGGGGTTGCTACCTGACTTAATTCAGGATAATCAAGCGTGTAGTGCAAACCACGGCTTTCTTTACGTTCCATCGCACATCTAATAATTAATTCAGCTACTTGTACTAAGTTTCTTAATTCTAATAAATTATTACTGACTCGAAAATTTTGATAGTAATCTTCTATTTCTCTTTGCAATAACTCAACACGGTGCAGCGCTCTTTCTAAACGTTTTGTTGTTCTGACAATACCGACATAGTCCCACATAAATAATCGCAGCTCATGCCAGTTATGTTGTATAACAACTTCTTCATCAGAATTTGTCACGCGACTTTCATCCCAAGCGGGTAACGCAACAATACTCTGTTGACGGTCAATTTTTTGTTCTATGTCTAATGCCGCCGCGCGAGCAAACACTAGGCATTCTAATAACGAATTACTCGCCATACGATTAGCGCCATGTAAACCGGTATAAGCGACTTCGCCAATAGCATACAAGCTCTCGATATCTGTTTTACCTTGCTTATTAATCATTACACCACCACAAGTGTAATGGGCAGCAGGTACAACGGGCATAGGTTGTTTGGTAATATCGATGCCTAAAGATTGAGTTTTTTCATAGATATTAGGGAAGTGTTGCTTAATAAAATCAGCAGGTTTGTGGCTGATATCTAAATACATACAATCAGCGCCGAGGCGTTTCATTTCAAAATCAATAGCGCGGGCAACAATATCTCGAGGTGCAAGTTCGGCGCGTTCATCGAAGCTTGGCATAAATCGACTGCCGTCAGGGCGACGTAAAATAGCCCCTTCGCCGCGTAATGCTTCCGTTAACAAAAAATTTCCTGCATCAGGATGGAATAAACATGTCGGGTGAAATTGGTTAAACTCCATATTAGCGACACGGCATCCTGCTCGCCACGCCATTGCTATACCATCACCGCTGGCAACATCAGGATTTGAAGTATATTGGTAGACCTTACTTGCACCACCCGTCGCTAAAATGGTTTTACGGGCAAATATACGTTCAACGCATTCGCTATTTCGGTTCCAAATGTAGGCACCAATGCAGCGCTTTTGCTGGTTATTGGTATCGTTTGGTTGTTCACAGACTAAATCAACAGCATTGTAGCGTTCAAAGATTCGAATACGGGGATGATTTTTAACTTGGTCGACTAACGTGGTTTGAATGGCTTGACCTGTGGCGTCAGCAGAATGAAGAATTCTGCGATGGCTATGACCCCCTTCACGGGTTAGATGGTAACGTAACTCACCTTTTTCATCTTCTTCTTGATCAAAGTCAACACCTTGGCCAATTAGCCATTCCAAACATGCTCGCGCATTTTCAGCGGTAAATTGCACTATTTCTTGGTCACACAAGCCTGCACCAGCAATTAAAGTGTCATTTACATGAGCAGCAACACTGTCATTCTCATCAAAAACAGCAGCGACACCCCCTTGGGCGTAAAAGGTTGAACCTTCATTAACCAAGGATTTGCTGAGTACAACGATATCGGCATTATTTGCTAAATGTAAAGCAAGCGTTAAACCCGCGGCACCGCTACCAATAATTAATACGTCACAGTTGTGTTGTTTGTTCATAAAGTTATGATTTTAATGTATTCTACATATAGCAGGAATCTTAACGGTTATTCACCTGTGGTAACAGATAAAATGGGCTGTATTTAGAAATAAACACGAAATTTGGATAGTTTTATGATTTATTTTAATTTTTTTCGAACTTTTTCAAACTAGTGTAGTCCTACTTGATGTGTTTACCATGAGCCAAATGTTGAACCGGATTTTAGAAGTAAGTAATAATTAGGAGTATTGGCTCAGATGAGCGAAATAAACGTTGACCAAAAATTGGTTGAACGAGTACAACGCGGAGATAAAAATGCTTTTAACCTTCTGGTGACAAAGTATCAGCATAAAGTAGCAAATTTAGTGTCGCGTTATGTAAAAAATCACAGTGATGTACCCGATATAGTTCAAGAAGCATTTATTAAGGCATACAGAGCTTTACCTAATTTTAGAGGGGATAGTGCTTTTTATACTTGGCTTTATCGTATAGCCGTTAATTGCGCAAAGAACCATATGGTGGCGAGTAATCGAAAACCACCGGGCTCTGATATAGAAGTAGAAGATGCTGAAATTTATGATTCAGGTGAAGCTTTGCGAGAAAATGCTTCTCCTGAAAAGTTATTATTAACCAATGAAATCAAAAAAGTTATTTTTGATACCATTGAACAACTACCCAATGATTTGCGAACGGCAATTAACCTTCGAGAGTTAGAAGGGTTAAGTTACGAAGAAATAGCACATATTATGGATTGTCCTGTTGGGACTGTCCGTTCGAGAATATTTAGAGCTCGAGACGCGGTAGATAAAAAAATTAGGCCATTATTACAAAGCTAGCTATTAAGAGTAGATTTTTGGTATAGAAGATAAAATTAATTTAATTCACACGAATGTAAGTGTTAATTTTTAAGGTGTATATATGAGTGAAGGTAAGTTTGAAACAGTGTCATCTTGTGTTGATAATTTTCAACATAATGATAAAACGTTTGATGATATTATCAACGATGAACATTTGTCGACTACTTGGGATCGTTATCATTTAATTGGAGATGTTTTACGTAATGACACTCCTGATGTTTTACAACTTGATTTATCTGCTGAAATAGCAAAAGCGATTGCCGCTGAGCCGACCGTTTTGGCACCGAAAACGACTAATGTTTTCATGCTTAAGTTAAAAAATAAAGTGGTCGAGTTTGCTAAACCCTTTGGCCAATTAGCGATTGCTGCTTCAGCCGCAGGTTTAATGGTTTTAGGTGTACAAAGTAATGTTGCACAAAATAATGAAACTATTTTACCTAGCCAAATAGTAAAAACTATTCCTATGGCAGGTTTCGCTGAACCGGTAAGCTTGAACTTTCAAGAACCAGACAGAGCTTCACAAAAGCAAGCTTTTATTGATCAACAACGTCGTTTTCATGCTTTGCTGTCTGATCACCAACAACAAATTAAATTAGGTTCACTGACAGTTGATACCACAAATACAGACAATGAAAGTGAAACAACTAGCATTGACAACAAAAAGGCAAATAAAAGTAATTAATGAAATTCTTAAGTTATGTTTTACTGCTGTTAAGCATCAGCTTTTCCGCGGTTGGTGAAGAAAGTGAGTCGGCAAAAGTTTGGCTCGAACGTTTATCTAGCGCATTAAATAAACTTAATTTTAGTACGTCTTTTGTTGTTGTAAAAAATAATCAAGCTCAGCCATATCACTGGTTTCATGGTGTCGATGAAAGTGGTAAAGAACTTGAGATACTTTCTTTACTCAATGGACCGCGTCGCGATATTTTACGCAAAGGCAACGTAGTTAGCTATATCGAACCTGAACTGCCTCCTTATTCAGTAACTTCTCAACAAATTAGTGGTCCTATTCCTGCTATTTTAGCGGGAGATATTTCTCGCTTAGAAAATATTTATGATTTTATTTCTGTTGGCCGAAGTCGTGTATTAGGCCGACCTGCACAATTGATCAGAATAGAAGCAAAAAATACCCACCGTTATGCCTATTGGCTTTGGTTAGACCAACAATCAAGTATGCTATTAAAGTTGTCTATTGTGACGAAACAAGGCCAACAATTAGAGCAGATTCAGTTTACGCATCTTGAAATTACAGAAAAACCTTCAGAAAGTGTCTTACAGTTAAATGAGACTGAACTTCCTGTGCTAGTTGATATTCCTGAAGAATACCAACAGCAAGAACTGCAATGGGATGTTAACTGGTTGCCAGAGGGCTTTACGCAAATTAACGCTAATCGACATAAAATATCACTAACAAAACAACCAGTTGAATTTATGCTGTTGAGTGATGGCTTAGTAGATATTTCAATTTATGTTAATGGTAGTCAAGAAAAACAACGCAATGCGGACTTTGTTATGGATGGAGCTACTTTGGTGTTAAACCAAGTGAGTGATGGTATTGAAGTGAGCATTGTCGGAAAAATACCGTTTAAAACAGCGAAAGCTATTGCCGACGCTATCACGATAAAGCCACCTCAAAAACCATGATTGAAGAAAACGCTACTGTTGTTGCCATAGAATTAACGGCGGATAAAAATGCCGGTCTAACCGCTATGCATAAAGTGACCGTGGAAAGCCAAATCAAATCAAGCTGCAGTGGCTGTAAACAGGTTGATAACTGTGGTAGTGGTCAAGTGGCTAAAGCTTTTCCACAAGCCAAACTTAGCTTAGAATTAGAAACTGAATTAGCGGTAAAAGTTGGTGACACTGTGGTCTTGGGTTTATCAGATAAGCATTTACTATTAACCGCTTGGCAAGTTTATCTATGGCCATTGTTGGGGCTAGTCATCGCGTCAGTATTTGGCCAATGGTTGGTTGAAAATAGCATATTTAGCCACGAGTTATTTGCGATAGCGTTAGGTGTATTGGGCGGATACATAGGTTTTTCGCTCGCGAGACACCAACAAAAACGTGGTAAATATTGTAATTTGTTAATCCCCAAAATTCTCCGTATACATAACTCGATGATTAATATTGTCGAAATTACTGATTAAAATTTTTGCGACTGATTCTGTGTCCAGTACAAGTCTTTAAAGTAGACGCTTCTGCGTAATAGATATTAGCCATTAAAGAACTATTATTTGCTACTAATGCCTAGTAATTTACCTATTTTAGACTTGCTTAAACCTCTATCTCGAAGTAGAACGGCTATATACACAAGTTAACACAACATAAAGATAGCCCCAGCGCGCTAAATTCGCTAAAATCTCACCCTATTGAATTAACCACAGCATTATTTGAACTTCCATTTATGAAAAATATACGTAACTTTTCAATTATCGCCCATATCGATCATGGTAAATCTACACTTTCTGATCGCTTGATCCAACATTGTGGTGGCTTACAAGAACGTGAAATGGAAGCACAAGTCCTAGATTCTATGGACATTGAGCGCGAGCGCGGCATCACGATCAAAGCGCAAAGTGTTACGCTTGATTACCTAGCCAAAGATGGTGAGACGTATCAGCTTAACTTTATCGATACGCCAGGTCATGTTGATTTTTCTTATGAAGTTTCGCGTTCACTTGCTTCTTGTGAAGGTGCCTTGCTTGTTGTGGATGCCGGACAAGGGGTTGAAGCACAAACCGTTGCCAACTGTTATACCGCCCTTGAAATGGATCTAGAAGTTATCCCAATTTTAAATAAAATTGATTTACCTCAAGCGGATCCAGATCGCGTCAGCGAAGAAATTGAAGATATCATTGGTATTGATGCGACAGGCGCAGTGCAGTGTTCTGCAAAAACTGGCTTAGGTATCGAAGATGTTTTAGAAACTATCGTTGCCAATATCCCGGCACCAACTGGCGATCCTACGGGTAACTTACAAGCCTTGATCATTGATTCTTGGTTTGATAATTACCAAGGCGTTGTTTCATTAGTGCGTGTGATGAATGGCGAAGTGAAAAAAGGCGATAAAATGGTGGTCATGTCGACAGGACAAGTTCACCAAATTGATAAAGTCGGAATATTCACACCAAAACAAAAAGAAACGGGTATTTTAAGAACCGGTGAAGTTGGTTTTATTATTGCTGGTATTAAAGAAATACATGGCGCGCCAGTGGGCGACACTATTACCATTCATAAAAAAGAAGCTGCAAAAGCGCTTGCCGGTTTCAAAAAAGTTCAACCGCAAGTTTATGCTGGGATTTTCCCAATAAGTTCTGATGACTACGAAAATTTCCGTGATGCGTTGAACAAATTAAGCTTAAACGATGCTTCTTTGTTTTTTGAGCCAGAAAACTCATCTGCGCTTGGCTTTGGCTTTCGTATTGGTTTCCTTGGTATGTTGCATATGGAGATTGTTCAAGAGCGTTTAGCACGTGAATATGACCTTGACCTTATTACAACAGCCCCTACGGTTAACTATGAAATTGCTTGTACCAACGGTGACGTTATATCTATTGATAACCCTGGCGATTTACCAGCTATTAACAGTATTGACGAAATTCGTGAACCTATCGTTGAAGCCAATATCTTAGTACCCCAAGAACACTTAGGTAATGTTATTACTTTATGTATTGAAAAACGTGGTGTGCAAAAAGATATTATTTATCACGGAAAACAAGTAGCGGTAAGATATGAGCTACCTATGGCTGAAGTGGTCATGGACTTTTTTGATAAGTTAAAGTCAACGAGTCGAGGTTATGCTTCACTTGATTATAATTTTATCCGCTTCGAAGCTGCCGACATGGTGCGCGTTGATGTGATGATAAATGGCGATCGCGTTGATGCTTTAGCAATGATCACCCACAGAGGTAACTCGGTTGCACGTGGCCGTATGCTCGTCGATAAATTAAAAGAACTTATTCATCGTCAAATGTTTGATATTGCTATTCAAGCGGCGATTGGTAATAACGTTATTGCTCGTACTACCGTTAAGCAATTACGAAAAAATGTTACTGCAAAATGTTATGGTGGTGATATTTCTCGTAAGAAAAAACTACTTCAAAAACAAAAAGATGGTAAAAAACGTATGAAGCAAGTTGGTAACGTTGAAGTACCGCAAGAAGCGTTTTTAGCTGTACTTAAATTAGAAAGTTAGTAGGGAAGTTATGGCTGTTTATTTTTCAATATTTCTCGTTATTATTACTAGTATCACTGGCATTGTTTGGTTAGCTGATAAGTTTTATTTAGCGCCGCAACGTAAATTAAAATTAGCTGACGCTCAAGCCCAATGTCAAGAAGTTTTGCCAGCTGAGGTTATCGCTAAATTAGTAGAGCCTTCAGCAATTGTTGATACGTCGGTACAAATATTTCCGGTTATCGCTTTTGTTTTGATTTTACGTTCTTTTTTATGGGAACCGTTTCAAATACCTTCGGGCTCTATGATGCCGACATTACTTGATGGCGATTTTATTTTAGTCAATAAATTCGTTTATGGATTACGCGATCCAGTTGCACGTAATAAATTTATTGAGATCGGGCTACCAGAACGTGGCGATGTGGTGGTATTTAAATATCCACAAGACCCAAAGATTGATTATATTAAGCGTGTTATTGGTTTGCCTGGCGATAGAATTATTTATCGTAACAAATCCATATATATCAAGCCTGCTTGTCAAGAAAGTGACGTTAAATGCCCAGACTTTGAGCAAGTAATCAACACCTTTAAAAAAGAAGATCAGTCACCTGACGGTTCATATGGCTTGAGTCGTTACACAGCTGATATGCCAAACAAGACACATGATATTTTAATGGATAATCAAATACTGCCACGCACGCAGCATTTTTATCAACAGAAAAATACCCAACGCGATGAGTTCTTTGTACCTGAAGGTCATTATTATGTGATGGGTGATAACCGTGACAATAGTCTTGATGGACGCTTTTGGGGATTCGTACCCGAAGAAAATCTTGTTGGCGAAGCCGTAGCAATTTGGATGAGTTTTGATTTTGATCGTGACGAAGATAGTTTTTTACCAAAGTGGATACCGACTAATGTTAGGTTTTCACGTTTGGGTGGAATAAACTAATCGTGAAAAGCTCAGCAGTCGCACTAACTAGACTCAGTAAAAAGTTAGGATACACCTTTAATGATAATGACTTATTGCTTCAAGCATTAACACACCGAAGTGCTAAGGGAACTCATAACGAACGTTTAGAGTTTCTTGGCGACTCCATTCTTGGTTTTGTCATTGCTGAAGTACTTTATCAGCAATTTCCTTCTCATGACGAAGGAGATTTAACACGCATGCGTTCGAGCCTTGTGCGAGGTGTTACCTTAGCTGAAATTGGCCGAGGCTTTAATTTAGGCGATTACTTAATTTTAGGCCCAGGTGAATTAAAAAGTGGGGGACATCGTCGAGATTCAATTTTAGAAGATGCCGTTGAAGCGATTATCGGTGCTGTTTATTTAGATTCAGATAACGACACAACTAAAGCATTAGTGCTTAGCTGGTTTGCTGAACGACTAGACATTATTAAACCCGGTAACGAACAAAAAGATCCTAAAACACGTTTACAAGAATATTTACAAGCACGTAAAATTGCTTTACCACTTTATGAAGTCATTCACACCAGTGGTCAGTCTCATAATCAACAGTTTACTGTGCGATGTACAACCAAGGTGATAAACACCGAAGTGGTCACTAAAGGCACTAGCCGTCGTAAAGCCGAACAAGCCGCAGCGCAACAAGTACTCGCGCTCATTTTTGATAAAAAATAACTCAGCGAAATATTATCATGACAAGTGAAAATAAACATTGTGGCTTAATTGCTATTGTCGGTCGTCCTAATGTTGGTAAATCAACATTGCTTAACAGCTTGTTAGGTCAAAAAATTAGTATCACCTCACGCAAGCCACAAACGACACGCCATCGTATTTTAGGAATTTTAACAGAAGAAAATAAACAAGCGGTATTAGTTGATACTCCTGGTTTGCATTCTGATGAGAAACGCGCGATTAATCGCTTAATGAATCGTGCTGCAAGTAGTTCAATAGCAGAAGTCGAATTAGTGGTTTTCTTGGTTGAAGGAACACATTGGACAACCGATGACGAACTTGTGCTTAGCAAGATAAAAAAATCTGGCGCACGTTGTATCTTAGTGATTAATAAAATCGATAATGTCCAAGATAAGGAATCATTATTACCTCACTTACAGAAATTAGGCGAGAAGCACAACTTTAGTGATATCGTACCTATCTCTGCAGCGAAAGGCGATAACGTTGATACCATTCGTCAACTTTGTCTTAGCTCACTGCCTGAAGGTGATTTCTGGTTCCCAGATGATTATGTTACTGACCGTTCAAGTCGTTTTATGGCTTCTGAAATTATTCGTGAAAAACTTATTCGTTTCACCGGTGATGAATTGCCTTATTCAACAACGGTTGAAGTTGAACAATTTAAAATGGACGAAAAGGGTATCATCCATATTAATGCGCTAATTTTAGTTGAACGAAAAAGTCAAAAGCGTATGGTTATAGGTAATGGTGGAGAGCGACTTAAAACAATTGGTCAAGAAGCTCGTCGTGATATGGAAGCGCTTTTTGAACAGAAAGTGTTTCTTGAAACTTGGGTGAAAGTGAAATCTGGCTGGGCTGATGATGAACGTGCACTGCGTAGTTTAGGCTATGGGGATGAATATTCAGGTTAGACTTCGAATCGTCTACTGGACTAAAAATAATGGAAGAATTTGAGCAAAGTGCTTTTTTATTGCATTCACGACCCTATCGTGAAAATCAAATATTGCTTGAATTCTTAACCGCTCAACAAGGAAAAGTGTCTGCTATTTCTTATTTAGGTAAGTCTTTAAAATCTAATAAAAAAGCTTTATTACAACCTTTCTCGCCACTAAAAATTGTTTTGAAAGGTCAAGGCAGCCTCAAGTATTTACAACGTGTCGAACCCGAAAGAAAATCCTACCAGCTCAGTGGTAACTACCTCTACAGTGGCTTTTACCTTAATGAGTTACAAGTGCGTCTACTGGGTGAACATATCCCTTATGACGAACTTTTTTGTCAATATCAACAAAGCATTGAACAATTATCGGAACAACGTTCAATTGAATTTATATTGAGAAATTTTGAAAATAGATTACTAGAAGAATTAGGGTTAACTATTGATTATTCGCCGATATTTTCAGAAAATAATAATCGTTATCATTATTTCCCTGAACAAGGTTTTGTCCCGATAATAAGCAAGCAGGTACAGACTGGTTATAATGCTGAGCATTTAAAAGCGATAGCCGAAGAAGATTTATCATCTAAAGACGTAATGCAAACGTATAAAGTGCTGATGCGGCAAATTATTAATCATTTACTTGATGGTAAACCACTAAATAGCCGGAAATTATTTACAAAAAATTCATAAATTTAAGAGATATAAAAATGAGCGAACTATTATTAGGCGTTAATGTTGACCATATTGCTACCTTACGAGAAGCAAGGGGCACAAATTATCCTGATCCAGTCTATGCTGCATCAGTAGCAGAGCACGCTGGAGCCGATGGCATTACCGTCCATTTACGTGAAGACCGCCGTCATATTCAAGACCGTGATATCTATGTACTAAAGCAAACATTGCATACCCGAATGAATTTTGAAATGGCGGTTACTGATGAAATGTTGGCCATAGCCTGTGAGGTTAAACCGGTATTTTGTTGTCTAGTCCCTGAAAAACGTGAAGAATTGACGACTGAAGGCGGATTAGACGTTGTTGGTAATTTTGATAAAATTAGCCGTGCAGTGGCACAACTAACTGCAGCAGGTATAGAAACAAGTTTATTTATTGATGCTGATAAAAGCCAAATTGATGCTGCTATTGCAAGTAAAGCTCCTTATATTGAAATTCATACCGGCCATTACGCTGATGCAAAAAATGAACAAGATCAAAAAATTGAATTGATCCGTTTAATTGAAGGCATTAAATATGCGCATGCCAATGGTTTGAAAGTTAATGCTGGGCACGGCTTAAATTACTTTAATGTTAAACCTATTGCGGCAATTGAAGAGATAATCGAACTCAACATTGGTCATGCTATTATTGCTCGAGCGGTGATTGACGGATTAGACAAGGCTATTCGCGATATGAAACAGCTAATGAGAGAAGCGCGTAGTTAACTTTTAGAGCACAGCGCTTAGAAACTACCCGGCAGAGCTAATAAAGTTCTGCCTTACTTAACGAAGTGAAGCTAAATTAAATGTTAAGACAACATTTATCTAGCGCTTAAAAAAGTGATTCATTATGTCTGTAGTTGGCATCGGTACTGATATTATTGAAATAAGCCGTATAGAAAAAATGGCGATTAAGGTGCGAGACCGATTAGCGCTTCGTGTGTTAACGCCAATAGAATATGAAAAATACCAATCGTTAAAAACCCCTGCATTATATTTAGCCAAGCGCTGGGCAGGAAAAGAAGCCGCATCTAAAGCGCTTGGTACCGGCATAGCCAACGGGGTTTCATTTCAAAATTTTGAAATAAAATCATTAGCTTCTGGTCAGCCACAACTACTACTAAGTGGTCGTGCAGCAGAGTTAGCAACTGAATTAGGGGCTGAAAACTGGCACATTTCGCTCTCTGACGAAGCATTATATGCTACCGCGTTCGTGGTACTTTCTCGCTAGTTAACGCAATAATAAAATCTTTGTTGGTAAAATCTGTTCTATACTTACGTTAGGCACCGCTGTTTATCTGGGCTATATTGATACAATGACGTTAGTATTTATTTAACGGGTGGGTAAGTTATGCAACAACAAAAGCAACCTTTCAATGAGAGAAGGCACGAATCTCCTGAGCATTCAGTTTGGTGGGAGAAACTGACACTCGCTCAAAAATTTTCAGCAGGTAGTCTTGGTAAGTTTGGCTATGAATTGCTTTTTATACGTAATAATAATGGACGTAGCATTGCTGTATTATCAAATAATAGTGGTACTGTTATCATTACCGAAGATGGTGAAATTGACGGTTCACCCGATATCACTATTCGTTAACGTATCTATTTAAAGACTCCTTAGTCCGCCAATAGCAATTTATTTTGCTTTTTTTTAACCCAATAATGACAGCGTTGTCATTATTGGGTTTCAATGTTAATCTTATTAGTAGACAATTATCTTTTTTCATTTTAATGGAAATTTAATAAGGCGTATTCGACTTTAGTTGAGTAGTCGCACTAATTAACTTCCTATATGATGTTGTCACTGTTTTAAAAATAACCTCAAAATCTATTAGTGCTTAGATGAATATCAATAGCATTTAAGCAATAATCAACTTGATATAATATCAAGTCAGCAATGAAGGACTCAACATGAAAGAATTGAAAAGCTGTTATCCAGTTTTAGAACAAGCTAAAGCACACACTCATATTGATAGTGCAACATACGATGCGATGTACAAGCAATCGATTGAACAACCTGATGTATTTTGGGGTGAGCAAGCTGAAAAATTTCTTGATTGGTATAAACCTTGGGACAGTGTCAGTGATGTTGACTTGAAAACGGCTGATATTAAATGGTTTTCTGGTGGTAAATTAAATGTAAGTTATAACTGTATTGATCGTCACTTAGCTACTAAAGCCAATGATACTGCTATCATTTGGGAAGGCGATGATCCCAGCGACGACAAAAAAATTACTTATCAAGAATTACATGATCATGTTTGTCGTTTAGCGAACTTATTAAAAGCACGTGGTGTTAAAAAAGGTGATCGTGTTTGTATCTATATGCCGATGATCCCTGAAGTGGGTTATGCCATGTTAGCCTGTGCTCGAATTGGCGCGGTACATTCTGTTGTCTTTGGTGGTTTCTCAACTGAAGCGATACGCTCACGAGTTGCTGATGCTGATTGCCAAGTTGTTATCACTTCTGATGAAAGCTTACGTGGCGGTCGTGTTATTCCACTGAAAGTGAACGTTGATGAAGCTGTTGCCGAATGCCCCAATGTACATACGGTTATTGTTGTTGCTCGCACCGGTGGTGATGTCGCATGGAATGACAAAATTGACATCAGTTATGAAGAAGAAGTTGCCAAGCAATCAGCCGTTTGTGAACCAGAGGTCATGGATGCAGAAGATCCATTGTTCATTCTCTATACATCAGGTTCAACAGGCACACCAAAAGGTGTTTTACATACCTGTGGTGGTTATTCGCTCTATGCCGCGATGACTCATAAATATGTTTTTGACTATAAAGATGGCGAAATTTATTGGTGTACAGCAGATGCAGGTTGGATCACCGGTCACTCTTATATTTTCTATGGCCCGTTAGCTAACGGTGCAACTACACTAGTATTTGAAGGGGTACCTACTTACCCGGATGCTGGACGTTTCTGGCAAATATGTGAAAAACATAAAGTTAATATTTTTTATACTGCACCTACTGCGATAAGAGCCTTGATGAGTATTGGCGACGATTTAGTCCATCAATCAGATCTTTCATCGTTGCGTTTACTCGGTACGGTTGGCGAGCCTATTAATCCTGAAGCTTGGCATTGGTATTATGAAGTGGTTGGCAAATCTAACTGTCCTATTGTCGATACTTGGTGGCAAACAGAAACGGGGGGTATTTTAATTACTTCATTACCCGGTGCTGTTGATATGAAACCAGGTGCAGCAGGTAAACCCTTTTTTGGTGTTCAGCCAGCATTGTTTGATAAAGAAGGTAATACACTTGCAGGTGCTGACCAAGGTTTGTTAATGATAACGGGTAGTTGGCCTGGGCAGTTACGCACAGTTTATGGCGATCATGATCGTTTTTATCAAACCTATTTAAGCCAATATCCTGGTAATTATTTTACTGGAGATGGTGCACGTCGTGATGAAGACGGATTTTATTGGATCACCGGGCGTGTTGATGATGTCCTTAATGTTTCGGGCCATCGTTTAGGTACTGCTGAGATCGAAAGTGCTTTAGTGCTTCATCCTGCTGTAGCTGAAGCTGCTGTTGTTGGTTATCCGCATGAAATTAAAGGCCAAGGTGTTTATGCTTATGTGACTTTAATGGCTAGTGCGAGTGAATCACCAGAGTTACTGAAAGAATTAACTGAGTTTGTTGCTAAAGAGTTAGGCCGTTTTGCAAAACCTGATTATATTCAGTATGCACCTGGCTTGCCAAAAACACGTTCTGGTAAAATAATGCGTCGCATCTTACGTAAAATTGCTGAAAACGATATTGATACCTTAGGGGATACATCGACCTTGGCAGATCCTAGCGTTGTAGAAAACTTAATAAGTAATCGAATTGTTCACGCTAGTTAGTCACTAACAAGCACTTAATTAAAAGCGCCTTAGGGCGCTTTTAATGTTTTTATTGGCGGGAAAATGGCTTGAATACGTGCACTGATCTCGTCAATAGAACATGCTGCGAAAGGCCATGCTCGACTCACCCTTGGACGCTTCGCCCTGCATTATAAATAGCCGCAGTTGTGAACAGCTACCTTCTTTGCCGTCTCGGTAAATGCTCCTACGTTACTCTACTTCCTATGTCCATTTAGTCACGGCACCACGTTATACCGTTCACCCTGAACATAACCTAGAATAAAAACACTAAAACTACTGTACCTTCAAAAAAAACCCATGTAAGATATTGTGTACAAACAGAGTAAATAATTCTTTACGATATAGCGATTAGCGGAACTATTATGAAAAACCAACAACATCGATATTATTACTAGCCCTTCTTTTGCTAAGTCACACTTAGTTCTTTTGTTCTATATTTACTTTAATAAACAATCTTGCGATAAATGGAAAATACAATGTCTAACTCATTACCGAACGTTCAACCTAGTAAAGGTCCTCACATAAAAACCCTTAACGATATTCATGTCAATTCAGAAGATGTATTAATAACGCCTGATCAATTAAGAGATGAACTCCCCTTGTCAGAAAGTGGACGTAATTTCGTTAAAGCTGCCCGCAAGGTGATCGCTGACATTATTCATAAAAAAGATCATCGCTTACTCGTTATTTCAGGTCCTTGTTCTGTGCATGATCTCGAGGCCGCTAAAGAATATGCCCAAAAGTTAAAAGCCTTACATGATAAGCATCAAGACAGCCTTTATATTGTTATGCGTGTTTACTTTGAAAAGCCTCGCACCACCGTTGGATGGAAAGGTTTAATAAACGATCCTCATATGGATGGTACCTTTGATGTTGAAACCGGTTTGCGTAAAGCTCGAGAATTATTGATTTACTTAACTGATTTAGGTTTGCCATTAGCCACCGAAGCGCTTGACCCCATTAGCCCACAATACTTGGCTGAACTTTTTAGCTGGTCGGCGATTGGTGCCAGAACAACTGAGTCGCAAACACATAGAGAAATGGCGTCAGGTCTTTCTATGCCTATTGGTTTTAAAAATGGCACCAATGGTAGCCTAGATGTAGCTATTAATGCTTTGCAGTCAGCAGCGTCTTCACATCGCTTTATGGGGATAAACCGTCAAGGACAAGTATCATTGATTAAAACCTCTGGAAACCCTGATGGTCATGTTATTTTACGTGGTGGTAAGAAACCTAATTATGATGCTGCTAATGTTGCGTTATGTGAGAAAGAATTGAGTGTACAAGGTTTAGAGCCTGGTATTGTTATCGATTGTTCGCACGGTAATTCAAATAAAGATTACCGTCGCCAGCCATTGGTGGCAGAAAATGTATTTGACCAAATAATTGAAGGTAATAAATCAATTATTGGTATAATGTTAGAAAGTCATATAAATGCAGGTAACCAAAGCACTAATGGCCCGAAAGAGTCATTAAAGTATGGTGTTTCAGTCACTGATGCGTGTATTGATTTTAATGATACGGCACTTTTATTAGCAAATGCGACCGATAAACTTAATGGTGTTTTAAAGAAGCGTTTATCTTAAATCAGTATGAAGGCGAGTACGCGAAACGTAAATGAGTAAATTAATGGATAAGAAAAGTATTGCTCCTCAGTTAACCGCATTGAGAAATGAGATTGATGAGATAGATACTCAATTAGTCGAGCTATTAGCCAAGCGCCGCAGAGTTACCACTAAAGTGGGAGAGCTAAAAAGCCGAGTTGGTATGCCAATTTATGCGCCTGACCGAGAAGCTCAATTACTGACTATGCGACGTCAACAGGCGATGGAGGCAGGCGTGTCTCCAGAATTAATTGAAGATATTTTAAGACGGCTAATGAGTGACTCTTACATCAGTCAAGATGCGAGTGGCTATCAATGTGTCAATACAGAGAGTGGTAAAATAGTTGTTATCGGTGGTAACGGACAGTTAGGTAAAGTGTTTGTTGATTTATTTGAGCGCTCTGGTTATCAGGTAGCCGTTCTTGAACAAGATGACTGGCCAAATAGTGACAATATCCTTGCCCAAGCCGGTGTCGTTATTGTTGCTGTACCTATTCGCTTAACATCAATGATCATTCAAAAGCTTTCTTGTTTACCCAAAACATGCATTTTAGCTGATGTGACTAGCGTAAAAGAAATGCCACTTTATGAAATGATGAAAGTTCATCAAGGACCGGTTGTTGGTTTACACCCAATGTTTGGACCTGATGTGTCAGGGTTAATCAAACAAACAATTATTACTTGCGAAGGGCGTTTACCCGAGCAATATAATTGGTTGCTGAAACAATTTCAGGTTTGGGGAGCAAAGATTTATCCCGTCGATGCGTCGGCGCACGATCAAGCAATGTCTATGGTACAAGTTATGAGACATTTTTCAACAATAGCCTACGGTTATCACTTAATGACTGAAGGGGCTGACATTTCTCAACTTGTTGAAATGAGTTCGCCTATTTATCGTTTAGAGTTAATTATGGTTGGTCGTTTATTTGCTCAAGATCCTGTGCTTTATACTGATATCATTTTTTCAAATCAAGATAATGTCGCGATGATGAAACGTTTCGCTTATCGCTTTCTAGAGTTGTTAGAAGATGTTGAAATGGGTGATAAAGATGCTTTTGTTACCATGTTTAGCCAAGTATCCGATTGGTTTGGTGATTATGCCGATATCTTTTTACAAGAAAGCAAAGTCATGTTATTAAAAGCTAACGAATTAAAAAAACATTAAACATTACCGTGCTACTAAAAAATTGCTAAACAGCTAGGTTGCAGTAGCACGGATATAACATAAGCAGAGTCGCAATGATAAAAGTCCTACTCACAGTATTCACTATAGCTTTTTGCCATCTATTGTCATTATCAGTTCACGCGGAGGATAATAATGGCTTTGCCTTAGGTGTGATCAGTGAAGCTAGATTGTTGAGTGACTTTAGTGCTTTTAATAAAAACTTCAATGAGTCTTTAATTACTGAGCAAGAAAAAGAAATTGTTGCGCAGTGGCCTGAATCGTTAAAAATAGACATTTATTTTGCGACTTGGTGTCATGACAGTGAACGTGAAGTGCCTAAACTACTTAAATTACTGCAAGGCAATAAGCAAATTAGTGCGACACTTATTGCACTTGATTACCAAAAAGAAGACCCACAGCAATTAGCCAAAGAAAATAATGTCAAATACACGCCAACTATCGTTGTTTATCTAGATGAAAGTAAAACCGAAGAGCTGGGGCGAATTATTGAAAGGCCCAATACTAGTTTAGTTGCCGATATTAATCAGCTGTTACTTGATTAGCCTTTGAATATTCATAGCCTTTCAGGTCCTGCTATCAGCTTTAACCTGGTCACCTTTACCGAAGCGCTAACGCCTATATTTAACCTTAAGTAAGTCATTGAGCCAATAACCCTAGCGGTGTCACTTTTTTTTAAAGCTAAATAATCATCAAATAATTATTAGTGCTCAATGTTAGGCTTTTTATTAAAAACTTCTGGTGCTTGATTAATGACATTATCAATGTGTTCAAAGAATTCAAAAAATTCAGGTTCTAAGTCATCGATAGTGACACCACTTTTCAGTTCTGTTTCTATCTGATGAACAACACGTCCTAGGCTGGGTACACCCGAGTAACAGCAAGCACCGTTAAGCTTATGAATAAGTACTTTTAATTGCTCAACATCTTGCGAGGTCAATGCTTCAGAAATATTCAGTTTTGTTTCAGGCAGGCTTTGCACTAAACCTTTAAACATCTCTTTGGCAAGTTCTTCTTTATTGCCTGCTCGTTTTAATGCTAAAGGCCAGTCAATTACTTGATGGTTTCGTCGGTGCATAATCGTTGCGTTGTTAGTATCAAAAGCTTGTTGATTTAAATCTGTGTTATCGATATTTTTATTTTTCATTGTTTTAATATTTTGTGGCTGTGTTAAATCACAATATTCATAAATACAGTGACGTAACATAGCTTCGTCAATAGGCTTAGTCATATAAGAGTCAAAGCCCAGTTTCAACAGTTTATCTTTTTCTTCTTTAAGGGCATGGGCGGTTACTGCGATCACGGGAGTGTTGTCATTAAAAGTGATTGCTTTAATGCTTTTTAGCGCGGAGATGCCATCCATTATCGGCATTTGAATATCCATGAATATCATTGCAAATTTTTCATGTTTACAAATATCTACCGCTTCTTGGCCATTGACGACAGTAGTAACTTCATTGACTTGTTCGAGTAAAAGTTCATTAATAAGCTTTAAATTGGCTTCATTATCGTCAACCGCCAAAATTTTAACTGGAATTTTATTGTCTTCTGACGTTGATCTCACGATATCTAGCAGGTGATTTCTCGGTAACAGTACCTTATTTAATCGCTCTGGCGTAATGGGTTTACTTAAACAGCTTTTCGCTCCACAAGCGATCAATGCTTCCTGTAAATTTGGCGAGTTACTGTTAATCGCTAAATGAATTTGAGTCACGTTTTTTGAGAGTGTGACGATAAGCTCTTTTAGCTCAACTAATGCTGTCGGCGTTATATCATGACTTATTAGAGCAAAATCAAAATGTACCTTTTCATTCAATAAATCGTTAACTTGTACTAAGTTTTGGACCGGATGAACAGCCAAGTTCCAATCGGTAAGAATTTCGCTGGTCGCAATACGGCTATGCGTATGAGGTTCAAAATAAAGAACACTTTTACCTGCTAACTCATGATTATCAAAAATATTATCAATAGAGATAGGATTTACTTCACAACGAAAAGTAAACCAAAATGTTGAACCTTGACCTTGCTCGGTAGAAAAACCCATATTGCCGTTCATTTCAGTGACTAAGCGTTGAGAAATAACTAAGCCTAATCCTGTGCCACCATAAAGCCGCGTAACACTTTTATCAGCTTGACCAAAAGCCTCAAAAATAGTTTTCTGTTGCTCATGGTTCATACCAATACCAGTATCTTTAATTGTTACTTTTAAAACCGCAATATTATTTTCAATGCGTTCGCTGTCGACATCAATATCAACAGAACCTTTGTCAGTGAATTTCATGGCGTTGCTGGTCAGGTTGATCAATACCTGCTTAATTCGCATAGCATCACCAATGAGAGCATCAGGTAATTGCGGATTAACACGTAAAGATAACTCAATATTTTTCTTATGAGATGTTGGCGCAAGTAATGTTAATGTTTCCTCGACCGCTGCTCGCATCGAGAAAGGAATGTTTTCGATAACCATTTTTCCAGCGTCTAATTTCGAAAAATCTAAAATATCATTAATAATGGCTAACAAGTTAGCTGAGGATCGCTCTATGGTTTGTAAATAATCGCGCTGGGTAATAGTCAGCGGTGTCTTTAATACCTGGCGAGTAAAACCAATAACACCATTAAGTGGTGTGCGCAGTTCGTGACTCATATTGGCTAAAAATTCTGATTTAACTTTATTCGCTTCTTGTGCTTTTCGTTTAGCGATATCAAGTTCAACGTTTTGTATTTCAAATTGCTCTAAACTTTCTCGTAAATCGGTCGTGGCTTGATCTATGCTGCCTTGCATTTCTTCTTGGTAATCACCTAATGATTGTGCCATCGCATTGACACCGTTTTTCAAAAAGTTTAATTCACCAATTAATTGTCCTGTGACTCGACTCTCTAGTTTTCCTTCTCTAATACGATCAACGGCAAGTACCATAGCGTCTATTGGACGCGTAAAGTTTTTAATCAATCGATAAGAGAAAAATGCACTAAAAACACTGCCAAGCAAGACAATAAGAAAAGAAAATAGCATCTGGTCTTGTTGTTTTAAACGTATATTACTGCTGTCAATCTGCATAGCAATATAGCCAATATTATCTTGAGACATTGAGCGAGTTGCCTCATTTATCAAAGTTTCATTAATAATAGGACTATGAAAAATAAAATCATCACCATTTTTAGAGAAAATAGTGCTGTTGGGAATAACTTGCCCTGCTTTTAGACGTAATAAATTGGCGTCACCGTGGTAAGAGCTGGTGACAAAAACTTGGTTATCTTTAGTAAAAACAGCAATACTTTTGATAATTGATGATTGACTGCGATGGGTGAAATTCATCAGATTACGCAGTTGAACACGATCTTTGTTTAACATACCTAAAGAGCTAGCAATTGCTAGGGGTTCAATAATACTTTGAGAGCGCTGCGTTAAAAACGTATTTAATTCGTCATAACGGCTATATGAAAAATAGCTAGCTATCGAGAAAGCGATCAAAGTGGTTGGCACTATGGTAAGTAAAATTACCCAATCTTTCAGACTTATTTTATGCATTATCTGCTGAACTTTAGTGTAAAATCATGACATTGAATAACCTTATCATGGCATATCGTCATATAAATTTATAGCACTTAACAGGTATATTTCGTTATGGCGAATTTTTTTAAAGCAACAGCTAAAAAACAAGAACTAGGTCAAGAAGTTAGTATCAAGGTTACTCGTCTTGATATTAACGGCTGTGGCGTAGGTTTACACAATAAAAAGCCTATATTTATTGATGGTGCTTTACCTGATGAAGTTGTAAAAGTGAAGGTTATTGAACAAAAAAACAAATATAGTCGTGGCAAGTTAATTGACGTATCCGTTGCTAATAAACGGCGTGTTGCCGCTAAGTGCCAGCACTTTCTCAGTTGTGGCGGCTGTGATTTACAGCATTTAGCCATTAGTACTCAGCTTGATTTTAAGCAGCAGAAGGTCAGTGATTTATTTTCGCGAAGCAACCACGAGCAGTCACTTCCTTGGCAAGCGCCTATCGTCAGCCAGCCTTGGCATTATCGCCGCAAGGCGCGTATTGGTGTGCAGTATAATAAAGCAGGCCAAGCCATTATTGGTTTTAGACAACGGGGCAGCAATCAGCTGATTAATATTAAAAGTTGCCCTGTACTTATCGAGCCGGTAAATAATATCTTTTTACCCTTAAGAACATTACTAAAAAAATTATCAGGTAAAAATGCTATCGGTCATATTGAAGTTATTGCCACAGAAAAAGTGACGGTAGTCGTGCGCCAGTTAGAGCCGCTGACCAAGCAAGATAAAAGTCACTGGCAAGCATTCAGTGATGATTTTTCTTGTGATGTTCTCTTTGACTTAGGTAAAGAGGTAGTAACGCTCGATAAAGCGACTTTAACTAGTTTGCACTATAGTTTAGCTGACAATATTGTTATTTCTTTTAGTAGCGACAACTTTATTCAGGTTAACCACCAAGTTAATAAAAGCATGATAAATCAAGCCATTCAATGGTTAAACTTGACCGAGCAAGATATTGTTTTAGATTTATTTTGTGGTTTAGGTAATTTTAGCTTACCAATAGCTAAAAAAGTTGCGCAAGTTGTAGGTATTGAAGGTGTTGAACTTATGGTCAGCAACGCGCATAAAAACGCTTTGCAAAATGGTTTAAGTAATTGTGAGTTTTATCAAGCTGACTTAAATAGTCATTGGAAAGAGGAAGCTTGGGCAAATAAAAAATATACTAAGCTGCTATTAGATCCCGCGCGTGCTGGTGCTTATCAAGCGTTACAACAATTAGTACATTTAAATATTAATAGCGTGCTATATGTCAGTTGTGATCCGGCAACCTTAGCCAAAGATAGTGAATTATTGCTAGCACAGGGTTATCGCATTGAAAAAATATCCTTAATGGATATGTTTTCTCAAACAAAGCATATTGAGACTATGGTATTGTTTGTGAAGTAGACATTCATTTTTTTTCTAAAATTTAGTAGGTTATTTTTATGGTTTCGGTACGTAAATCTCATCAAATATCGGAAATAAATTTTGAGCAATGGTTAAGTTCATTGGAGCTTAGTGAACAAAAAAATCAAGCACTTGAAAAGCTTTGGCAGCAAGTCAGTGATTTTTATGTTGACCAGCAAGAATGCCAGACTAAGTCTTTAGAGATGGTTGAGATCCTCGCCAGTTTGAATTTAGATCGCGATTCTTTATGTGCTGCATTTTTACTGCCGTTATATGAATACCAA
This sequence comes from Colwellia sp. BRX8-9, assembly GCF_014077245.1. Taxonomy (NCBI): domain Bacteria; kingdom Pseudomonadati; phylum Pseudomonadota; class Gammaproteobacteria; order Alteromonadales; family Colwelliaceae; genus Colwellia; species Colwellia sp. BRX8-9. Next base: position 175,273 of record NZ_JACGVN010000004.1, on the reverse strand, counting down.
TGCATATCATTAGAATATATAGAAGAAAACTTTTCTAAGAAAATTCTAAATTTATGTAATGGCGTTAGCCAAATGCAAGCGATAAAGACATTACAGCAAGGCCAGTCTAATCAAGTGTCGGCCAATCAAGTTGATAATATTCGTAAGATGTTAGTTGCCATGGTTGACGATGTTCGTGCTGTTGTTATTAAACTTGCCGAGCGAGTCTGTTACTTAAGGCTGGTAAAAAATGCCGATGAAGAAACGCGAGTTTTAGCTGCCAAAGAAACCGCCAATATTTATGCACCTCTCGCTAATAGACTAGGCATTGGTCAATTAAAATGGGAGCTTGAAGATATTTCCTTTCGCTACCTTCATCCCAAGGTGTACAAAAATATAGCCCAACAATTAGATGAAAAACGCTTAGACCGTGAACAATATATGGCTAATTTTGTGAGTAATCTTAGTGGGCAATTACAAGATTTAAATATTGCCGGTGAAGTGTATGGTCGGCCCAAGCATATTTTTAGCATTTGGAAAAAAATGCAGCAAAAATCGCTTGGTTTTGAACAACTTTTTGATGTTAGAGCCGTGAGGGTTGTTGTTGATAAACTTCAAGATTGTTATGGCGCATTAGGTATAGTTCATACCAGTTGGCAGCATTTACCTAACGAATTTGATGATTATGTCGCCACACCAAAACCTAATGGTTATCAATCGATTCATACGGTTGTATTAGGTCCAGAAGGCAAATCAGTAGAAGTACAAATAAGAACTCAGCAAATGCACGATGATGCAGAAATGGGTGTTGCGGCTCATTGGCGTTATAAAGAAGGCAGCACTGGCAGTAAGAACACGGATAAAAAAACTGGTTTTGATGAAAAAGTTAGCTGGCTAAGAAAAATTTTACAATGGCAAGATGACGTCAGCGAAAGTGGCGATTTACTCGATGAATTACGTAGTCAGGTCTTTGAAGACCGTATTTATGTATTTACACCTAACGGCGATGTTATTGATTTACCTGCTGGCTCTACACCTTTAGATTTTGCTTACTATATTCATTCAAATGTAGGTCATTGTTGCATCGGCGCGAAAGTCTCTGGACGGATTGTACCTTTTACTTACCGCTTAAAAACAGGCGATCAAGTCGAAGTGTTAACCAGTAAAACACCTAATCCAAGTCGTGATTGGTTAAACCCTAATCTGCATTATACCCATGCACCTAGAACACGGTCAAAAATTCAACATTTTTTTAGATTACTCGACCGTGATAAACATATTGCCATAGGTAAAGAACAGTTAGAGACAGAATTATCTAAAATCGATTTGACCGAGACTGATTTAATGTCAGCGAGTAGGCGCTTTAATATAAAATCGATTGATGATTTATATGCAGCTATTGGCTCAGGTAATGCCCGTTTAATGCAAGTGATTAATCATTTGCAATATCATGACGAGAAAAACAAACCACCGGTAGATCTTGACCCACAAAGTTTGGTCAAACCTCAACAGGCACAACAAAAATCTCAAACCGATGCTAATGGCATTACGGTATCGGGTGTCGGTAATTTATTAACGCATATGGCAAAATGTTGTCATCCGGTGCCAGGCGATGATATTGCTGGCTTTATTACTCAGGGACGGGGTATCTCGGTGCATCGCAATGATTGTGACCAATTAGCGAATTCGTTAGTTCAGCAACCTGAACGAGAAGTAGAAGTACAATGGGGTGAGCAGAATCAACAGAGCTATCTAGCAACAGTGAAAGTTATAGCGAGTGACCGTCAAGGTTTAGTGCGTGATATTTCTACGATTGTTTCCAATGAACGGGTCAGTATTGTTGGCATGGAAAGCCGTTCTGATCCAAGCAAGCAAACAGTCGCTATGTTGTTAAATATTGAAATTCCAAATAATGAAATATTAGGACGTTTAATTGGCAAATTACTTCAACTTGATGATGTATTAGAAGTTAAGCGACTCTAGTTGTATTTTATCTACCTTATGGAAAATGTATTAATATGTTAACTGAACAAGCCTCAATGAATAAGCTACGTTGGATCATGACCGAGTTACGCGACCCTAAAACAGGGTGCCCGTGGGATATCAAGCAAGACTTTGCTTCGATAGTACCGCATACCATTGAAGAAGCCTACGAAGTTGCTGATGCGGTCATTGACGCTGTTGAACAGCAAGACTTCTCAGAATTAGAAAAAGAATTAGGTGACTTGTTATTTCAGATTGTTTTCTATAGTCAGCTCGGGCAAGAACAAAAACAATTTGATTTTGACAGTGTCGTCGCGGCCATTTGTGAGAAACTCATTCGTCGACACCCTCATGTCTTTGGCGATAAAAATCTAACATCTGATGCAGAGATTAATGCCAATTGGGAAAATGAAAAAGCGCAAGAAAGACAACAAAAAAACCTCAACGAACACATCAGTATTTTAGCCGATATTCCGCGAAATTTACCCGCACTTTCTCAAGCCGCTAAAATTCAAAAACGCTGCGCACATGCTGGTTTTGACTGGCATAACATTGAAGATGTCTTTGCTAAGGTTGTCGAAGAAGTCGAAGAAGTTCATCTTGAAATTGAGCAAAATAATCCGCAAGCGCTCGCTGAAGAATTAGGTGACTTAATGTTTGCCGTTGTCAATCTTTGTCGCCATGCCAAACAAGACCCTGAGCAGTTATTACGCCAAGCAAATCAGAAATTTACAAAACGGTTTCATGGTGTTGAAAAACAAGTGGCAAGCTCTGGCGTAGAATTTGAACAACATTCGCTAGAAAAACTTGAAGAATATTGGCAACAAGTCAAACTTGATGAGAAACAACGATGAAAGAAAATCTTCCCCAATTAGCCGACTGTCTACTCGCACTAGATAATAATATTGCTACGCTAACCTTTAATCGCCATGACGTACGTAATGCGCTAACAAGTACCGCAATTGCTGATGATATTGTTACCACCGTCGAGTGGGTTAATAAAACGGCTGATGTGGCTGTGCTGATTATTACCGGTGCCGGCTCTGCGTTTTCATCGGGGGGAAATATTAAAGATATGGCTGAACGTGGTGGTGATTTTGCTGGTGATGTACAAGAACTTGAAGCTCGTTATCGTCAAGGAATTCAGCGCATTCCACTAGCATTACATAAATGTGAAGTCCCTATTATTGCTGCTGTTAATGGTGCAGCAATCGGTGCCGGTTTCGATGTTGCTAATATGTGTGATATCCGAATAGCCTCAACAAAAGCTAAGTTTGGCGAAACATTTGCTAATTTAGGTCTTATTCCAGGGGATGGTGGTGCATGGTTTATGCAGCGAGTTATTGGTTATCAAAAAGCCGCGGAGTTAACTTTTACAGGCAGAATAATTAATGCCGATGAAGCGAAAGAAATGGGGGTGGTGTTAAATGTTGTTGATGCTGAGTGTTTAATGGATAACGTTATGGCTTTAGCAAATGATATTGCCAGTAAACCAACGGCGGCAATGCGTTTAACTAAGCGGTTAATGAAAATGGCACAACGTACCGACTTACCAGACTTTCTTGATATTTGTGCGGTATTTCAAGGAATGTGTCATAACAACCCTGAGCATTTAGACGCGGTAAACGTGATGATGGAAAAGCTGGCTAAATAAAGGAGCGTTCCCCTTTAACACCGATGTGAACAGCATATAAGGTTGATACATATTGATATAGTAGAAAACAGGATGTCTGATAACAGACATCCTGGACTTAATACTGTTGCAAATTACGACTCTGCAATATCGGCATTATGATAAACGTTTTGTACATCATCACAATCATCTAACATAGCGATAAATTTCTCGAAATTTGCTGTGTCATCTTCACCGGTAATTTCAGTGTAGGTTTGCGGTACCCAAGTGATTTCTTCAACTTCTAAATCAAACTCTGGCATTGAATTAGCAAATTCAGTTTTTATTTTGAAAAACTCAGTATGTGGTGCATAAACAGTAATGATACCGTCTTCAAGTTCAACATCTGTTACATCAATGTCAGCCATCATTAAGGTTTCTAATACAGTTTCATCATCTTCGCCTTGAAAAGCAAAGACAGCTTGATGATTAAACATATGAGAAACGGTGCCCGATGAACCAATTTTAGAATAGGTCTTGGTAAAACATTGGCGAACATCTTTAATCGTTCTATTACCGTTATCCGTTAAACAATCAATAATAACCATACAGTTACCTGGACCAAAACCTTCATACCTTGCGGCAACAAAATCTTCGCCTCCAGCGCCTGATGCTTTCTTTATTGCATTTTCAATGACGTGAGTAGGTACTTGATCTTTTTTAGCTCTATCGATTAAGCCACGTAGTGTTAGGTTACCATCTGGGTCAACACCGCCTTCTTTGGCACTTACATAAATTGCTTTACCGTATTTTGAATAAACTTTAGTTTTTGCGCCTGCTGTTTTCGCCATTGATAATTTGCGATTTTGGTATGCTCTGCCCATCTGAATGCATCTCGTCGTTCTTAATAAATTGATGGGCTAGATTCTACCCGCTGAAGTCAATTTTGACTAGCCTGTAGTGAATTAATCATCGATATTTTTATTTTGAACGCCATTAAATCATAGCTAAGGGACTTGAACTCTTGGTTAATTAGTGGAGCAAAATATTGCTAAAGATAAACTGACATGATTTTAGTAAAACCTTAAATAACTTCTGTCAGTAATAACAGTGAATATTGTCAGCCATTTAAATGAAATAGACACTAAGGTAATCTTTTTTTATTATCTTCATTGGAAAGTGTTATTTTTTTAGTAGTGTTTCTGCTTTTGCGCCAAGGTAAACATATAGGCCTAAACCAACAAGTAGGCCAACTGAAGTAGCCATCATAGCAACAGCATTAACTAAATATTCAGGGGAGCCAAGTACTGACTTAAACATTAGCAATAAAGCTTCTATTGAAACGGCAATTAAGATAGTGGCAATAAATCGAGTTATTGTTCGTCTTGTTGAACTATGGCGTAATATATCTTTTTGCATTAACACTTCTTCTTCTATCGTTGTTTTGCCTAAGTCGAAAATGGCCAGTGCTAAGGTCAGAAAAATAATAATACCAAAAGGTTTTATTTGTAGATCTTCAGGGGTTGGTGAGAGTAATAAATTAACTATTTCGCTACCGGCAGAATATAAAAGAATACCGACAATAAAGAATAGTCCAACGACAATACATGAATAGACACTGACGAAAAAAGGATGGAATTTTTTTCTTTTTACATCCCCCATTAAAAATTCAATGGCTTGAGCTAAGTTAATATCAATCACCAATACACCAATAACATCACCATTTTTATTAGCATATTTCATTGATGTAGAAATACATAGATTATGGCTAGAGGTTGATAAATAAGGCTCAGTAACAATGATGGTATTATTTTTATCTGCCTTTATATAATAGGGGCGATAAGAGCGGTCTATCCCAAGGCCTTCGGCAATACTTTTATTTATATTATTCTTCTTAGAAATATTTTTACTACTTTGAACGCCATCGCTATCTAAAGTGAACATCAACTCAATAAAAGGGTAATGTTTAGTTAGCCAGAGCATTGAAGTTTGTAGCAGGGTTTCGTCTTTAAAAAAGTTTTCATCAAAGGCTCCAGCGACGATTGACGCCATAAGTTCATGAATAGCATTGTGATATTCATGATATCTATCTATTACACTTATATAATTCATTAAACTCTACTTTGATGATAAATATTATTTAGGGGGGATTAGTAAGTCGAATAGGGTTAACCTACAGGTGTTTATATTATGAGTAAGCTGGGTGGGAAAGTAGCAACGCCATTGATATCCTGAAATATTTAGCGATTTCTGCTTGCGCTGCTACCGTTTATTAAATAAGCCATTCATTTACCTTGGTTGTCGAATTTCGTTAAAATTTTGGCTATTCTCTGTTTCTTCAATATCCCACTGACTCACAGATAAGTGCTTGATGTTAATGAGTAAACTGGTAAAAGATAAAATACTGTTTAGCATGCGTTTGATCATGATATATCTCCTGAAATCTAGTGTTAAGTTATTGATTAATCTGCAATCAGTGGTGAGGTTTCTGAAAGTGATGCCAATCGATATGCTTTTTGCTTGATAATTTTTAAGTTACCTAACGTAATTGTGTTTTCATCAATTAATATCGCTTGGTTTAAATCAGCTAGGGCACCGCTAATATCATTGTTTTTGTACCTTGAAATACCACGATTACTGTAACTTAATGACTTAAGGTAAAGTCCAATGGTGTTATTTAAGTTCATGGCTTCAATACTGTCGATTGCCGCAGTACATGCTAACTCTGACTGTTCTGCATTATCAGCTTGCAAATAGGCAACACATAAACTCATATGGCTGTTATACGAACTTTCATCTTGATGGCGTTTAGTGAGTTTCATAATGCTTTTATTAAAATTGCCTTTAACAATATCTTGAGTACCTCTGGCATCTTTAACTACCGCAACTTTTAATGCGGTGTCACTTTCAAAAGCTGATACAGGGTTACTTACTAGTAAAGTTATCAATAATGGGGTTAATAAAGCTAATGTAGTTTTCATTTTTTTTCTCTCTATTTAAAAGCGCATCCGGTTGATGCAGGTCAACTATAGAAATTTTCATTTCGCGAGACAAACGATTAAAATCGACGTATTGAGTGAATAAATTTCATCTATCATTGGCGTCGTTATTCGTTGTTATTGGCGAAGGTTTCTTTAACCCAGTCAGCAAATAAAGTTAGCTCAGTTTTATTTTCCATATTTTCATGTTGGATCAAATAGTATTTGTCATTGGTATTGAGTTCTTCATCGAAGAGTTTTACTAATAACTGTTCAGTAAACCATGTTTTACTGATCGGAAGAGGCACTAATGCTATGCCCATTCCTTGTTGAGCCGCTCGTGCAACGCCAAACATACTGTCAAACTGTATAATTTGTTTTGGATCAAAATCATTAATATTGACGTTGTCGGCCCATTGATGCCATGACCAAGGACGAGAGCGATGTAAAATCAGTGGGGTATTTCTTAATGCCGAAGTCCCCATGCTTTTAAGTTTTTTATAAAGTTTTTTATTACAAGCTGGGGTATAACGCACAGGGAATAATTCATGAACAATACTCGCATTTGGCTTGCCATTCGCCAATACTATTGATAAATCAGCAATTTGTGAGGGCTCACTGCCTGATTTTATCGTTTCTAATTGTAAGTTTATTTCTGGATTTTTTTCAGACCATGTACTTAACTGGGGAATAAATAACTCACTGGCAAAAAACTCAGGCAAACTAATGACAATAGTTTTATTTTGTTGATTATGAGTGAACTCCGAAATTGTTGATTCAAGCTGATGAATTATCGGTTGAATAGATTGATAAAACTGTTTCCCTGAACTGGTTAGCTCTATTGAACGTGTTCCTCTTTTAAAGAGGTCAAAACCTAATTGTTCCTCTAGCTGTTTTATTTGATGGCTAACCGCTGAAGGTGTTAAAAACAATTGTGCGGCAGCATGTTTGAAGCTTAAACATTTTGAAGCCACGCAGAATGACCGTAAACCACGGATGGGTGTTTGAATAGGCATGTGAGTAAAATAAATTGATGAAGACAACTAGTAATAGCAATAGTTATACCGAAGTGTAACTAGTTGATATTATTATTAATACTTTTTTTATAAAGCTGCCGTTTTTTTCGGTTTGCACCATGTTGGTTCATTTGCACTATAAGAACAATTTGTTTATAGAATTATAAGCAGAAAAAAAGGACATCAATGATGTCCTTAAATGTAGCAGTTTAGCAATACAAACAGGTGTTTTTAAAGAATCTATAAATTATTATTAGAGCGACTCAACAAACAACTGCATCGTAAATCTATTTATTAGGCACAGCAAACGAGATAAATTCATTCGATGGATCAATATTTTTCACCTATAAAATTAAATGGGAATAAATCATGCTATTAAAAAGGTATTTTTTACCCATCAACATAGTGTAATCAAGGGCGTTGTAAAATTATTAGCAAGTGTCAGTATTCAGTATAATTGAGATCAATAATGCTCATTCGTTAGAAATTTATTCGCTAGGGACAGTAAGTAAGATCCATTTTATAAAAGTTAGCTTATTTAATCGCCTAGCTAAAAAAAAGCTAAAAAAAAAGGACATCAAATGATGTCCTTAAAATGAAACAATTTAACAATATAAGCAGTACTATTAAAGAATCGGGGAAGATTCAAAATACAAATGCATCGTAAATTGATTCGTCAGTCACAGCAAACGAGATAAATTCATCTGATAGGTTAACTTTTTTCATCTATCAATTTTTATACAATTAATAAGTGTTTTCGGGCTTATAGCCCTTATGGTATTTATAACTTACGCGCTTTATTTACATTATAGATTGTTGCAGGTTATGTTCAGTTAATGACGCTATGACTACTGATAAATTAAACGTTAATATAAAATTTTTATATATTGATGATCAATATTTTGATTGGTGCGTATTTTACTATGATGTTAAAAAAAATTAAAAAAACGATTAAAAGGTTGAGGTAATAATGAAAAGTTTTGAAGTGAATTTTGATGGTTTAGTGGGCCCAACCCATAATTATGCGGGTCTTTCTGAGGGGAATGTTGCCTCATTATCAAATACTAATAACAGCTCAAACCCTAAAGAAGCAGCCTTGCAAGGTTTGAAAAAAATGAAAGCATTGCATGATATGGGGTTAAAACAAGGCGTATTTGCTCCTCAAGAACGTCCTGACCTCTATACGCTTAAAAGATTGGGCTTTCACGGCAGCGATGCGCAAATATTGTCAGCAGCTTATAAAGCTTCGCCAACACTACTCGCCGCTTGTTGTTCTGCATCAACGATGTGGACAGCCAATGCAGCAACCGTTTCACCATCAGCGGATACGGTTGATAAAAAGGTCCATTTTACCTCAGCTAATTTAGCGAATAAGTTTCATCGTTCACTCGAACCTGAAACGACCAGTAAAATCCTTAAAGCTATGTTCAACGATGATAAGTATTTTCAGCATCATCAGCACCTTAACGATAATGAACACTTTGGTGATGAAGGGGCTGCTAACCATACGCGATTATGTGAAGGTTATGGAGATGCTGGTATAGAGATCTTTACTTATGGTCGTTATGCTTTTAATCGAAATAAACCAGCACCCGTTAAGTTTCCTGCTCGTCAAACGTTGGAGGCGAGTCAGGCGATCGCAAGATTACATGGCCTTTCTGAAGATAAAGCTGTTTTTGTTCAACAAAACCCCGATATTATCGATCAAGGTGTTTTTCATAATGACGTGATTGCCGTCGGTAACCAGAATGTTTTTCTTTACCATGAGCAAGCATATTTAAATACGGCAGAATTCAAAGCCGAAGTCACTCGAAAGTATAACGGCGATAAACTGCACTTTCTTGAAGTTTCAACCGAGCAAGTGTCGATTGAAGCAGCGGTTAATACGTATTTATTTAATACTCAAATTGTCACATTAGCTGATAATTCTATGGCTATTATTGCCCCGATGCATTGTCGGGAAAATAGTCAGGTTAATCATTACCTACAAACATTAATTGCTGGTGATAACCCAATAAATCATGTTGAGTTTTTTGATGTCAATGAAAGTATGAAAAATGGTGGTGGTCCGGCATGTTTACGGCTAAGAGTTGCGCTCACCGAGCAAGAGTTACTTGGGGTTAATCCTGACTGCTTGCTAACACCAGCATTATATAACCGATTAGTGACTTGGGTTAATTGTCATTATCGCGACAAATTAGTCATAGATGATTTACGAGACCCACAATTAATTATTGAGTCACGCACGGCATTAGATGAACTTTCACAAATCTTATCTTTAGGTGCAGTTTATCGTTTTCAACAATAATTATATACTTGCACAATAAGTGACTTTGAGCAGCCGTTTTTAACTAGAAACGTGCTGCTTTTAGTTAACCTAGGTATTTAAGACACAAATAGCTGATGCCAGCGATTAATGGTAAATAGACAAGCCTAATTCTTCTGCAATACCTTCTACTAACTTCATACCAACAACAGAATTACCAAAACTGTTTAACGGTGGGCTCCATGTACAGATCACGCCATAATTTGGCACGATAGCAATTAAACCACCACCCACACCACTTTTAGCTGGTAAGCCGACAGAAAAAGCGAACTCACCAGATTGATCATACATACCACTGGTTGATAATATTGCATTAACGCGATGTGCATCTTTTGGGCTACAAATAACCCGTTTCGTTAATGGGTCGACACCTTTGTTGGCTAAAAATAGTAAACTTTGCGCGAGCTGCTCGCAACTCATGCTAATTGAACACTGAGTAAAATAATGGCTGAGTACATCTGGAATTTCGGCTTCAATATTACCAAAGCTTTTCATTAAGTAGGCTAGGGCGGCATTACGATTACCATGGGTGAATTCAGATTGATAAACTTCAAGGTCAACGCGAATGTCTTCATTGTTTGCTAGCTTCCTAACAAAGCCTAAAAAAGCCAACTTACTTGCTGAATAATGACTGGTTAATACGTCAGCCACTAATAAAGCACCCGCATTTATTACCGGGTTTCTGGGAATACCTTTTTCCCACTCCAACTGAATAATAGAATTGAAAGGTTGACCTGAAGGCTCCATTCTCACGCGTTGCCACAAAGAATCACCTAGGCGATTCATCGCCATTATTAAACCAAATATTTTTGAAATACTTTGAATAGAAAAAGCGTGCTGATAATCACCGGCGCCAACTGTTTTTCCGTCAATGGTCGCGACTGCGATGCCGGCAAAATCGGCTTTTACACTAGCAAGAGCAGGAATATAATCGGCTACAGCACCCTCGACAAAGCTATCACGGTAAGAAAGCAGTAATGCGTTTAGCTTACCTTGTAAGTCAACTATGTTGTTTTTCATATAATGGCTCGATGTTAAAAGTGCAGAGGCGCTATTATGCACAAAATAAATCTGAGATGTTGCCTTAAAGAGACTTATTTAACGCTTTGACCTTAAATAAGCATTCAACAATTAATGAGCTAATCATGCACTTTAGCTTTTTCTAGAGTTTATAGAATATCAATAATCATCGATTATGGGTACGAGATTATTCTCCTTTGCAATTTGCAAAAAAATTCATAATGCAATGGAAATTTAAAGATAAATAAGTGGTGTGAAAATAATAGAAAAATTATTTTTTACAATTTATTGGTTTTAATGGCCTTAGTGATATTACCCGCATTGAAATATCCTTTGCCGGTACTAAGCCAATACCCACTGCGTACCTGAACCGTCAACATGGGGTATTTTACTTTAGGCCTTGTCGTCTTAGTCACACGCCGATTTAACTTTTAGTATTGATGATTTTTATCACATCATTAATACTAAAAACCCTATTTTTATGACGTTTTATTATTTTTATTCATCCAAAACGTAAGTTTTTGGTGGAGTTTATTGATATCAATGGGTTTAGCCAGGTAGTCGTTCATACCGGCACTTAAACACCTTTCTTTATCTCCTTTCATCGCATTGGCAGTCATAGCGATAATCGCAATATCTTGATGCTCTTTCCCTGCCTCACCGGCTCGAATAGCTTTAGTTGTTTGATAGCCGTCCATTTCAGGCATCTGACAGTCCATCAAAATTAAATCGTAACTAGACGAGTTTAGTTTTTCTAGCGCGTTAATACCATTTACGGCTATGTCGGCGCTTAACGTTAATTTGGTTAGAATTTTAGTGGCAACAATTTGATTTATTCTATTGTCTTCCACCAAAAGTATTTTTTTAAAGGATAAGTTAACCGGGTTAATTGTGATGTCTGGCTCAACACTGTCAGTAATATCATTTTCTGGTTTTTGATAAACTAAATAAAAGGAAAAGCAGCTACCTTTATTTAAGGTGCTTTTTATATCTATACCTCCGGACATAAGTTCACATAACTGTTTTACAATCGTTAAACCTAAACCTGTACCGCCATATTTTCGAGTGGTTGAATTATCAGCTTGAGAAAATGGAGTGAAAATATTCTGCTGCTGTTCTTCTGAAAGGCCTATACCTGTGTCACTGACTTTACACGAGAAGTTAAGTTGTTCTTTATTTATTTCTGTCAGTTCAACTTCAAGGTCAATAGTGCCTTGCTCGGTAAACTTAATGGCATTACTTAGCAGATTAATCAGTATTTGTTTAAGTCTTGTAGGATCGCCAATAACGGTCTTTTGTGAAAGTGACATCGACCTAATGTTAAGTACTAATGATTTTTTTTCAGCAAGTGCATTCATTATTATGACCACTTCGTTAATAATATCAGTGACATTAAAATGAATACTTTCTATTGCTAGTTTTCCTGATTCAATTTTAGAGTAGTCTAAAATACTATTAATTAAGGTCAACAATGATTCAGAGCTCGAATTTACCAAATTAATATATTCTTTTTGTTCATCATTTAGTGGCGTGTTAGATAATAAACTCAGCATACCAACCACACCATTCATTGGTGTTCTAATTTCATGACTCATATTTGCTAAAAACATGCTTTTTGCTTTAGTTGCCTGTTCAGCCCTTTTTTGTGATAGAACCAGCTGTTGATTTAATTGTTGTGACTGTTGTAATAAATCATTGGTTTGTTTGTTTTTTAATTGAAATATAGTCGCCGATTTCATTAGATGACCTATCTCATCTTTGCGATTAACGTTAAGTTCAAGCTTTTCATTAATTATTTTATTTTCAGCAAGTGCATTAAATACTTGAGTTACTTTTTCTATTGGAAATATAAGTCTTTTCAAAATATAGACAGTAATAAGACTGGTCAGGAAAATACCAAGAATAAACATAATATTGCCACGAATAACAGACTCTTCAACTAGGGTGTTCAGCTGAGCGTTACTTGAATCAAGATGGGTTAAAGCAACTTCACTTAAATTTTTTGCTAAATATAAAAATTCGTTAGCAGAGCCAGACATAACCACATTGACTAAGTAATTATAATTTCGGGTTACTTGCGTCAACAAATTAAAGTCACTAGATAAAGCGGTTAATGTTGAAGTAAAGCCATCGATATTAAGTGGCGCTGCGGTACTTTCTACTTGGCTAAAAATAGACTGAAAGTTGGTAATATTCTCAGTATTAGGTCGGATAAAGTATTGATAAGCCGAAAGTTGTAGGGCCGAAGTCAGATCTGCAAGTCTCTTGGTTGTTACATGAGTCGTTTGAATAGATTGGTTAAGATGAATACCATTAGATGCCTCAGCGGTGATGGTATTTAGATGGCTTAAGTGAGTTACTATAGTTTTATTAAATAATTCACTTTTTTTATCGATGAGTAAGACAACCGAATCAAAGTTTTCTCGATAAGCTTTTAAGTGATCGCGCATACTCTCTATCGCGACTTGCTGATCGGTGCCAATGTTATTTTTTTCGATAAAGAGCGAGGTTATAGCTAATTTCCCCGTTACCGAACTCATAATGTCATTTAATCGTTTTAATACTGAAGAAGCTTGATTTTCTTTATAAATAAGCACATTGCGCTGTAAATCTAAAACATCTTTCTCTAATGCTTTAACCTGAACGACTCCATCAACTATTTCTTGATTAGAGGCTAAGCCCGTTACTAATCGTTTTTGGTTCTGATACGAAACAGTCTCCTGGCCGATAAAAAGTAAAATAATGAGGGCGAGCGAAAGCATCAATTGTGTTTTTAAACTTCGAAACATTACTGGCACCCTTGAGTTTGAATGCTTATTATATTGGCATAAAAATTTGATTGTTTAAGCATTAATAAATTCATACCACTTTTGCAGGCTATAGTCATAGGTTGGCATAACGGTATTCCAAACAGCAACATTGCTAAATCGTTTTTCATAACTGCCCCCGCGACGAATATTTCCTTTATAAACAGATACTTTATTATCAGTACCTTTTAAGTCGATCGCGGCGGGTTTTCCGTCATACCAGTAATCCCACTCTTGAGGAGAAAGGTAGCGAGCAGTACGCTCAGGGTTTGAAATATAATAGCCTTGTCTGGCAATGTAAGCACCTGGCCAACCAGATAGCCACCAATTCATATAATCATAGGCTGCGTCTTTTACCTTGCCAGTTGTCGCCTTAGATAAACACATGACTCCGTGCCAACCGCGATAACCCTCTTTAGGTGCAGCGTAAGTTACCGGCACATTCATCCCGTTTAGTGAGGCTACAGCAGGAGAAAACATGCTTTCTATTACCACACGACCCGATTTCATAAATTGAATCGACTCAGGCACCGAAGTCCATAAACCACTGAAGTGACCTGCTTGTTTCAATCCTATTAATATACCAAAAAGTTTGTCTAATTCTGGCTTGGTCATGGCGCCAATATTATTAAATGACATTAGATTCTTAGCTTGTGCGGCGAGAGCTAAGTCAAAAAGACCTATGGTCGGCGCATTGATAATACCGACACGGCCACTGTATTTTTCATCTAATAGCCAGCCCCAACTTTCAGTCTCGTAAGGTATGCCTTTTTTAATAAAGTCAGTGTTGTAGCCAAAAGAGTCAACATTATGCACATAGGGTAAGAAACTTAAATCGTTGGTATGGTTTTCGCCTAATTGATTGTTTTTTTGTACGTGTAATATTTTATAAGGTGCATCGCCGTCACCGAGTTTCGCCGACTGCGTTATTTTTCCTGTTTTACTTAGGTTATTAATTTCATCCCAATGGGTTATTCTTCTTTTGTCTATCGATTGAATAGCACCAGAGCGCCAAAGCACATTAATACTGTTTGACCATTGCTCATAGAGATCAAATGACTGAGGAAACATTGACGCTTTTTGTAAAACTGCAGCGCTACCTTTAGGCTCAAATATCAAATTTATCCCTAGGTCTTCCATCGCTTTTTGTCGTAATTCTTCTTGTAATGTTACATGCGTACCCAAAATGCGTAAGGTCACCTTATTGCGCGCAAATACATAGGGCGCTTTGGCAATGGCTATGGTTGCCGCGCCGCCTAAGGCTATTTTCTTAATCACGCTTCTACGAGACTTATCCATTTGATTTTTCGCATATAATTTATTTGATATATCGAGTATAGATAATTAATCAAAATAATCTATTACGAATAGCACAATATTTACTTTTTAGTTAAAAATTTAAGCTACGCTCGTTAAGTGATTTTTTACCGCTGTAATAAAGCTATTAATATCTGCTTTACTAATATCTAGGTGAGTTACCAAACGCATGTTTTCACTGGGGGATATTAGAATTTTTTTTGTTTTTAGCGCGTTAGCCATGGTATTAATATCGATAGAACTGTCGACTTTTACAAAGACCATATTAGTGGTGACTTGCTCTACATTAACAGTAAACCCGCTTATTTTATTAAGTTGCTCTGCCAAGTAATAAGCATTTTCGTGGTCAACTTTAAGTTTTTCAACATTTTCGGTTAACGCTATTTTAGCTGCTGCACAGAGAATACCGGCTTGACGCATTCCGCCACCCAGTACTTTTCGCCATCTTCTTGCCTGCTTGATGATTTGCGTTGAACCTAGTAGTAATGAGCCAATTGGTGCGCCTAAGCCTTTAGATAAACAAATCGACATGCTATCAAAATATTGGGCTATCTCAGTGATATCTACGTCTAATGCGGTCGCAGCGTTATATACGCGCGCGCCATCTAAATGCAAACTTAATTGATGCTTATTAACAAACTCGCGCAGTTCTGCTAAATAGTGTAGCGGCAGTACTTTACCATTTATGGTATTTTCAATGCTAACCAGTTTTGTGTGAGCAAAATGCGAATCATCGGGTTTAATCGCTTGGGCAAGCTTAATTAAGCAAAGGGTGCCATCTTTCTCATTTTCTATCGGTTGCGGTTGAATTGAACCTAGTACTGCCGCGCCACCACCTTCAAATTTGTAATTGTGGGCTTGTTGGCCACACAAATACTCGTCGCCTCGCTGACAGTGTGCCATTAAGGCGAGTAGATTTGCTTGTGTCCCCGAGCTACAAAAGAGTGCAGCATCAAAACCATGACGTTTGGCAGACCATTGCTCTAATTCGTTTACGGTTGGGTCGTCACCATAAACATCGTCACCAACCTCTGCCTGTGACATTGCATTACGCATTTTCAAGGAGGGTCTTGTTACGGTGTCAGAGCGAAAATCAATCATGTTAAATCCAAATCAAATATTAATAGCAAGAAAGTATAAACGGTTATGCCGCCCTAAATATAGGTAATTAACACCATTTTAAAAAAGACATACATTGATAATGTTTTTTATTAAATACCAGATAAAAATCAATCATATTAATCTTTAATTGATCGCTATAAAATCCTATTTTATATGAATATTTTCCTTGGAATAGTCATTGAACTAATATGACTTTATTGTCGTATATCTTAATATTATTCTTATTATCCATTAAATAGAGGTTTTTATGTTGTTAAAACGTACCACCATCTCAGTTGTTTTAGGCGCTATGCTTGCTAGCACAACGGTATTGGCAGAAACAATAACTTTTGCAGATTCTGTTTCAACGGTTGCAGATACCTTAGTTATCTTTCACACAAAAGAGGGGAAAAATAGTGATTTCTCTGCATTCGATAAGGAAAGTCAAGGTCACTTAAGTAGAGCTGTGAAAGCAGAAGGTTTCAGCAGTGAGTACGGTAGCTTTTTACAAGTTGTTGCACCTTATGGTTTACATTATGAGCGTGTGTTAATTGTTGGAACAGGCCCACAAGCACAACTGAGTAAAGATAAGTTGACCGCTTTGGGCGGTAACTTATTGGCTAAGTTAGACACTAAATTAACTCAGGTTATTAAAGTATCAACTGATGATTTAGTGTCTAGCAATACTGCCGCATCTTTATTGGCACATGGTGTAAGTTTACGTGCTCATCGTTTTGAGCAGTATCACAATGAAAAGCGTAGTGAAAAAACGTTTATGTTTGATGTTGAAAATGGCAAGCAAGCTCAAGCAGCGTATGCCCCATTAGCTAATATCGAGCAAGGTGTCTTTTTAGCGCGAGATTTAACCAGTGAAGTTCCCACTGAGATGACACCTGTTGCTTTTGCTAATGCGGCAAAAGAGTTAAAAAAACTCGGTGTTGAAATAAAAGTGTTAACGCCTAAACAGATTAAAAAATTAGGTATGGGAGCACTTGAGGCTGTTGGCCGTGGTAGTAAAGAAGGGTCACGTTTAGTTGTTGCCCATTATCAAGGCAACGATGAAGCACCGATCGCTTTAGTGGGAAAAGGTATTACCTTTGACTCTGGTGGCTATAGTATTAAAACCGGCGCATCTATTGCCCGAATGAAGTCGGATATGGCCGGTGCAGCTGCAGCGTTAGGGACTATTAAGGGACTTGCTTTAAATAAAGCTAAAGTGAATGTTGTTGCTGTCATGGGGATGGCAGCTAATATGGTCTCTCAATTTTCTATAGCACCTGGTGATGTCGTTAAAACAGCAGAAGGGCTAACGGTTGAGGTGGTTAATACAGATGCAGAAGGGCGCTTGGTTTTATCTGATGCACTCTGGTATGCGCGTCAATACTACAAGCCAGAAATCATGATAGATTTAGCCACTTTAACGGGCTCAAAAGTTCGAGCATTAGGTGATCGTTATGCTGGTTTATTCTCAGATGACGAAGCGTTAGTTACCGAATTAACCTTTGCAGGTAAACAAGTGAATGAAAATTTATGGCGATTACCGCTAGGGTATAAAGATATGCTTGAAACGGACATTGCTGATTTAAAGAATACCGGTTCAGGTGGGCCAGGTGCAACCACAGCAGCTAGTTTTCTCCAGCACTTTGTTGGCGATGTACGATGGGCTCATCTTGATATTGCCGGTAATGCGCTTAGCAGTAAAGCAAAAGATGAAGTACCCACCGGCGGTACAGGTTTTGGGGTGAGGTTATTGTCTGAATGGTTAATGACTAAAGAAAAATAGTACAGGGTTATTAACTGAGCAATACAAAAATTGACTTTATTGAAAATAGACGGAGTAGGTCGAGGGTTAGCCACTTACATCCGTCTATAATTAATCGGTAATTAGGGGGTTATTTCTCACCGTTTAATATTTTTTCTAACGTTAAATCTGTTAATTTCATGGTACTTTTTACCACATAGAACATAATTGCAATTAGCATCACCATTGAAGGTATGGCAATCACGGGATAACTTAACAGTGTCATTTCGCCAAGTTGCTCATTAAACTCTACTGTGCCAGCGGGGCTAATAACAATCCATTTAGCTAATAGGTAATTCATCGTGGCAGAAAAAACAAAGGTTGAAGCTAAAAGATGATTTGCCCACTGAATTCTTGCTTTAAACTGATCAGTTTTGTTTTTGCTTGCTAGCGTTTGATAGATTAAATCTAAATTAAATAACAGTGGATTTAATAATATTTTAGCAATTAAGGGTTTTCCCCAAAAACCAGATATCAGCACAACTATGCCGATAACAGATGGAATGGCAGCTTCTTTGATAGCGAGCCATTCAACGTCCAGTTCAAATAAACCTATGCCACCCGTTAACAAGGTACTGAAAAATCCTAATAAGGAAATAAAATTCATCGACTTGTTTTTAATGAAATCATACAAGCCATAACCGAGTGGAAACAATAAGGCAAAAATTAAGGCCGGTACAGTGCCTAAATACTCATCTGTCGAAAGTTTCATTAAAATAATCGATGGAATAGCAATATTATATAGGAGTTCTAAAAAGGTATTCGGGCGTTTAACAGGTGTTTGAATTGGCATTATATTTCATATTTAGGCACAACTGACCATCGCCAGTTTATTTAAGTCTGCCGACATTTTATCTAATAATAGCTAAAATGTCATATTATAATCTGATAGTGCTCACAAGCTTTACATTTACTGGCAAGCGCTATCCATTATTCTCCCCAGGAGCTGTTAATTAATGTGGCTTTATCGATGTGATGTTCACTAAGTAATGCAGCTAATTCTGATTTACATGAACCACAGTTTGTGCCACATTTTAACCCCTCTCCTAATTGTTCAACAGAACTACAGCCGCCTTTAATTGCGCCTACAATGTCTTTTTCACCAATATTAAAACAGCTGCAAATTTGTTTACCTTTGGAGAACTCTTCACTTGAAGTCCCTGCGAGTAAAGATTTAATATTAGCTTCGCTTAGAGATGACTGACCAAAAGCATAATTAAGCCATGCGCTTTCAATACGGGGCTGTGTTGTTGACACATAACACAAGAAAACTAATTTATTGGCTTGTAAGCAAATAATGTAAGAGGTGCCTGCTTGGCTAAATTGGTGCCACTCACCAGATATATGGCTGCTTGTTTGACACCAATTTAAAAGGTCACTTTCAAGTTCAATATTAGCAAATTGATAACTAAGGCCATAATGGGTACGTGCTTTACTCCAAAAGTCATTACTCATTTGGCATTGCACGATAAATTCTTCGCTAAGATGAAGTTGACCAAACTGGGCAAAATCTGTTTTGCTTAATGCGATCGCGCCATGCTTCATTTCAGGTTGACCAGAAAACGGGTCGGTAATGCTCTCATATAAGTTGTTAACATTTGCGCTAGACGCAAATTGCTTATTCCAATGAATAGGCATAAAACATTCATTAGAACGCTGGTTTTTATCTAACTTTGCATGCACTTTTGCTTGCCCAGTGTTTGATGCAATATTGACTATTTCATCATCTACTATGCTTAATCGCGCCGCGTCATCAGGATTAATATAAAGGTAACATTTATCGGTATGAGCGGTGAGCTGAGGAGATTTACCGGTTCGAGACATCGTATGCCATTGATCTCTTAATCGACCACTGTTTAATCTAAAGGGAAATTTAGCGGATAATTTTTGAGTTGGCTGGCGTGGCGTAATAGGAAAAAAGACAGCTTTACCTGAAAGGGTAGAAAACTTACCCTCTTCATAAACACGTTTTTTGCCTTCAGGATAGGTATCATTAACTGGCCATTGTAGAGGCTTTAAACGGTTATACTGTTTTGGAGTAATGGCTGAAAATGCAGAGATATCAAAGACACGTTTGCCATTGTTTTCAAAACCTGACAGTTGAGCGAACTCTCTAAATACCTCACTAACGTGTGAATAGTTAAAGCCTGAAAAACCCATGGCCGTGGCAACGTCCGCAATAATTTGCCAGTCGTGCTTTGCTTGTCCGCTCGGAGCTATAGCATTAGTTTGGCGTGAAATTCGGCGCTCTGAGTTGGTAACGGTACCGTTTTTTTCTAGCCATGGCGTTGCCGGTAGTTTTACATCAGCAAAGTCTAACGTATCATTGTTTTCAGCACAGTCTGAGACCACAACATATTCACATTTATTTAATGCTTGGGCTATTTTTTTAACGTTGGGCAAGCTTACCATCGGGTTAGTTGCCATTATCCAGACCGCTTTTATTTTACCTTCATCGATAGCGTCAAACAGATCAACCGCCTTATAACCTGCTTTAACAGCGATAGTGGGGGATTGCCAAAAACGTTGCACTGTTGAGCGGTGTTCAGGGTTTTCAATATCCATATGAGCGGCTAATTGATTAGACAAACCTCCCACTTCTCTACCGCCCATAGCGTTGGGTTGACCTGTGATAGAAAAAGGCCCACAACCGTCTTTGGCTATTTTTCCGGTGGCTAAATGACAATTAATAATGCTTTGACACTTATCAGTGCCTGAGTTTGACTGGTTAATGCCCATTGAATAAAAGCTGAGTACTTTTTCAGTGTCGGCAAATAATTGATAGACACTGGCAAGGGTTTGTTGGTCAATATCGCAATAGGCTGATACTTCAGCGAGTGACCATTTTTTTGCTGCTAATAAAGCTTGTTCGAAACCTTGGGTATGCTGTGCAATATAGTCATTATTTAAGCCATTGTTAGCGCTTAAGTAGTTTAAAAGACCGTTAAAAAATGCGGCGTCAGTGCCTGGCTTTATCGGTAAAAAATAATCAGCTATTTGACAGGTTGCGGTTTTACGCGGGTCAATAACCACAATTTTCATCGCTGGATTACGTTTTTTAGCACGTTCAATACGTTGAAATAATACCGGATGGGTCCAAGCGGCATTAGAGCCGGTAATTAATAAAAGCTCTGTACTGTCTAAATCGTCATAGCTACATGGTACAACGTCCTCACCGAAACTGCGCTTATAAGCGGCAACCGCTGAAGACATGCAAAGGCGTGAATTGGTATCTATATTGGCTGAACCTATATAGCCTTTCATTAATTTATTCGCCAGATAATAATCTTCAGTCAGTAGCTGTCCTGAGACATAAAAAGCCACAGCATCAGCGCCATGCTCTTTAATAATTTGTGTAAATTTATCGGCAACATGATTTGTCGCTGTTGACCAATCAACCGTTTTATTATTTATTTGTGGCTCAAGCAAGCGGTTGGTTAAATCTGTGGTGGCTAATAAATTGGTACCTTTAACGCACAGCTGTCCAAAGTTGGCTGGGTGCTCTATGGTGCCGACTAATGCACTGGCCTTGCCATTGTTAACCGTAATATCAATACCACAACCTACACCACAGTATGCACAAGTTGATTGAACAATATGTGACGATTGAGAACAACTCATAAAATTTACCTTTAAAACAGAGAATGATATACAGCCCGCTTTATATGGGATGTTTTGTTTATTTATTTATGTTCGAATTTTATTCGATGACATTTAGACAAATATCTTGTTTAACTTTCACAGCACGGCTTGCAAATTCTGCCTCAGCCAGATTTTTCAATAAAGCGCTACAACCGCCACATCCGCTACTGGCTTTAGTACAAATTTTAATATCATCTAGGGTATAAGCTCCTTGATCGATTGAGCTGATAATATTGCTTTTTGTGACCTGGTGACATGAACAAATAATCGCGCTATCAGGTAGTGCACCAACGTCTAATGTTGGCTGTTCACCTGATGAAGGCAATATCAGCGTTTCGGGTGATTCAGGTAAATCTATGGCATTAAGCATATATTGCAATAACGTGTCGTATTCACGGGTATCACCAATTAATACTGCGCCAAGCATTTTGCTTTTGTCACTAGAGATAACAATTTTCTTGTAAACGCCAGCCGGTTGATTTTGATAGGTATAGGTTATTGCCCCGGTTGTTTTTGCGTGAGCGTCACCTATTGAGCCTACTTCAACACCCATGAGTTTCAATTTGGTACTCATATCGGCACCGGTAAACAAGGTTTGTTCACCCATAATATGTTTTGCCGCCACTTTAGCCATCTGGTAACCCGGCGCCACTAAACCAAAAATGAAGTTGTTCCAAAGCGCACATTCGCCAATCGCATAGATATTTTTATCTGAGGTTTGGCAGTGGTCATT
Organism: Colwellia sp. BRX8-9; assembly: GCF_014077245.1. Classification (NCBI taxonomy): domain Bacteria; kingdom Pseudomonadati; phylum Pseudomonadota; class Gammaproteobacteria; order Alteromonadales; family Colwelliaceae; genus Colwellia; species Colwellia sp. BRX8-9. Next base: position 152,958 of record NZ_JACGVN010000004.1, on the reverse strand, counting down.
AATCACAATACCGCCTCGTTCACCCATTTCAAGCGCGAATGATTTAGCTAGATTGTCATAAGGGCGAATACCTGCGGAAAATAAAATAAGGTCAGTTTCTAGCTCGGTATTATCACTAAAACACAGTTTATAACGACAGATTTCGCCGTCTTCAATTACACTGGTGGCTTTTGATGTATGCACCTCAACACCCAAAGCTTCAATTTTTTCTTTTAATAAGCGACCGCCACCAGCATCAATTTGTACCCCCATTAATTGTGATGCAAATTCAACGACATGGGTTTTTAAGCCTAAGTGGCTTAGCGCATTTGCAGCTTCAAGGCCGAGTAAACCACCGCCGATAACCACCCCCACTTTACTGACCTTTGCGCTGGCCTGAATCTTATCTAAGTCATCTATGGTGCGATAAACCAAACAATGCTCGCGGTCTTTTCCTGGAATAGGCGGTACAAAAGGATAAGAGCCAGTGGCTAAGATGAGTTTGTCATAAGCGATAACTTGGCCGTTTTGCGTGACAACATGCTTATTGCTGCGATCGATATCAACAACTTTGGCATTAGTTTGAAAATTTACCGTCCAATCTTGGTAAGTTTTTTCGTCAGCCATGGCCAGATCTGCCGCTGTTTTACCGCTAAAGTATGTTGAAAGGTGAACACGGTCATAAGCAAGGCGAGGCTCTGCTGACAAAACGGTTATCTCAATGGCTTGAACAGCTGTGTTCATTTGAGCCAATTGCTCAACAAAATGGTGACCCACCATGCCGTTACCGACCACGACAACTTTTTGTTTCTCTATGATTTGTTGGTTACTTGAGCTAATTTTATTTACCTGCTGCAATAGTGATATGGGTTTACAATTTGTGATAACGCTTAACAAACCTGTAGAGCGTTATCATTATAAGTGTGTTTGGAGAGCTAAAAATTTGCACTTACCCAAAGCCAAATTTTATCTGTATCAACTTTACCTGCAGTAGAATCGCCTGCTGAGTAAGCCGCATACTTTAAGCCTGCCTTATAATTCTTAGCGAATTTTTTCGCGTAAACGGCATTAATTTCGCTACCTAAATCATCAACCGTATCGGTTGATTCATCAGCAGAATAATCATGAATTGTCACTGTCCAACCGCCGCCGAATGCTTTACCTGACACAGAGGCATAAAGATCAACCAAGCCTTCTTTTGGTGTACCTAAAAACTGATCTGCCCAACCGTTGAATTTATGCAGTGTCGCCAGGGGTGTTGAAAACCCAACCATTGAATCATCACTGCCTAGAACTTCTGCACCTAATTTAAGAGTTACCGCATCAAAGCTATAGCCGCCTTCTATGGCCATATAGCTTGCAGAGTAGTCAGTTGCGCCGCTTTCTGAATCTTGAGTAGCAAATTCGGCTGAATATGAAAACTTGTCTTTTTTACCGTTAAAACTCACCCCGAAAGTATCTAAGCTATTAGCGGTTCCTTCATCAACTTCTAAGAGATAGCTGTAAACGGTTAGTTTGCCATAACTCGTTTTGTAGGCGAGGTTAAGTAAATGGTCTTTTGCATTAAAATCTTTTTCATTGGAAAAAATACGATTACGTTTATTAATGTAGCTATAGCTCATTTTTACATTGTCTAATGCGTCATAAGTTATGGTCGCGGCATCAAATGTTTGTCTATCTTGACGCCATCCTACATGCCCAACATAACGATGATTATCTAAGGTCAGTACTTGGCGACCGACTTTAGCGGTGATCCCATCTTTTTTGTATTGCACATAAGCTTGGTCTAATTCAGTCGTTTCTGGATCGGCAATAACAGAATATTGAGTATTATTACCCACGGCATCGTTATACTTGTTAATACCCGCTACTTGGCGTGAGTCTTCAAATTCAACAACTGCGGTAAAATTATTGTAGCTAGCACTGGTGTAATTTAGACGAGTTCTTAGCGTTAACGCTGAGGCATCTTTTTTGGTATTGTCTTGATCAACTTTTTCATATCGCAAGTTTAAATCTATACTGGCTTTAGCTTTAGTCTCGCTATTTGCGGTTGCTGAAGCACTGGCACTTGCTAACAAAATCACTGCCGTAATTTTTGAGAATGTATGAACGTTTTTCATGGTTTATCCCTTAAAGTTTTTTTAAATTATTTTTATAATTTTTTAATTTAGCGAAATGTATTAAGCAACACTGGACGTCTTTTGTTTTACTTCAGCTTTTTCAGTTGATTTAGCCGATTTAGCTGTAGGAATAACTTCAACTTTTCTTTGTTTTTCATACAAAAAAGTTAAAACAGCTGAGCGCAATCGGTTATATTCAACATCTTCTGCTAGCGCTAAACGGTTTCTTGGATGAGGTAAGTTGACGTCTAATATTTCGCCTATTGTCGCGGCTGGCCCGTTGGTCATCATGACAATGCGATCTGATAATAAAACAGCTTCATCTACGTCATGGGTGATCATGATGACGGTGTTGTTAAGCTTTTGCTGAATTTCCATTAATGAGTCTTGCATATGAGCTCGCGTTAAAGCGTCGAGCGCACCAAAAGGTTCATCCATCAAAAGTACTTCTGGTTTCATTGCTAAAGCTCTGGCAATACCAATACGTTGTTTCATACCGCCTGAAATTTCATCAGGACGCTTGTCTTTTGCATGATCCATATGAACTAAACGTAAGTTATGTTCGATCCATTCTTTCATTTCGCTTGAAGACATTTTATTTTTGAAGACTTGTTTTACCGCTAACTCAATATTTTGATAGGCGGTTAACCAAGGCAATAATGAATGGTTTTGAAAAACAACAGCACGTTCAGGGCCGGGTTCTGTTACTTCTTTGTTATTTAATAATACGCCACCTAATGTTGCTCTGTGCAAACAGGCAACAATATTCAATACGGTTGATTTACCACAACCTGAATGACCTATAAGTGAAATGAATTCACCTTTTTTTATTTGTAAATCAACACCCTTTAACGCGGTAAAATCGCCTTTAGGGGTTGGAAATACCATATCTACTTTGCTGATGTCTAAAATAATGCTCATGTGATTTCCTTAATCCTATATTGGCTAAAGTTGTGCGCTTGATTTGTCCCAAGACAATATTCTTTGCAGTTGCAGCATGGTTCTATCAAGCATGTAGCCAATAAGGCCTATGGTTAATACTGCGGTCATAATGCGACTAAGGGATTGCGAACTGCCGTTTTGGAATTCATCCCAAACGAACTTTCCTAACCCTGGATTTTGTGCCAGCATTTCAGCCGCAATAAGTACCATCCAAGCAATACCTAATGACATTCTCATGCCAGTAAAAATGGCAGGAATGGAAGCAGGTAAAACAATTTTTTGAATATGTACGTGTTTAGGCAGGCTTAATACTTTACTGACATTCACCCAGTCTTGATTTATTGAAGCCACACCAAAAGAAGTGTTGATGACCATAGGCCAAAGACTACATAAAGTTACTGTGATTAAAGAGGTGATAAAAGATTTAGCAAACATAGGATCAGGAGATACATAAAGTGCACTGACTACCATGGTTACTATCGGTAGCCAAGCCAAAGGAGATACGGGTTTAAAAATTTGTATAATAGGGTTTATTGCCGTATTTAAATTTTTACTTAAACCAATGGCAATACCTAAGGGAATAGCAACAACAGCAGCCACTAAAAAGCCACTAACTACCGTCACTAAACTGGTGAATATTTGGTCTAGAAATGTTTCTTTACCGGTATAAACTCGTATTTTAGCTTGATAGCTTGGATCTTTTGCCATGCGCACTTTATTTCGTTCGTCCTGGCGAATATAAAAAGCATCTTCTTTGTCGCGTTCAGCATTATGTTCATCAATTAAATTAACTACTTGAGTAGCCACTGCACTGGGGCCAGGGAATTTTCCGAGCGAAGTATCAATGCTACTTGCCGTAAACGACCATAGCAGCATAAAACAGAATATACCGGCCATAGGTAATATCAACGCTTGTGCCTTTTCTGAAATAAAGGACCCGATTATTTTGTTATTACTCATTGGCACAATACCTAATATTTTTTTATTAATTACAGCAGTCATTTTTGTTCTCCTTTATGCGCTGCCGGTTAATGGACAGCGCATAACTACTTAGTAAAGTACTGGCTAAAATACGACAAGGTTCTAAAGTTTGTCACCGGCTTTTAGGCCAATTTTAAACTTGTTTATATAGGCGTTTGGTTGAGTACCGTCATAAACAATGTTGTCAATAAAGTGTTTTTGAGGAGCACGGAAACCGTCTTCACCGACTAAGTCTGAAAAGTCGCTTTTAGACAATAACTTGTCATCAACTAATGATTGCGCTGCAGCCATGTAAATATCAGGACGATAAACTTGTGCGGCAATATCTTTGTACCAACTATCAGGTTTGTCATCGCTAATTTGTCCCCAACGACGCATTTGTGTTAAATACCAAATAGCATCAGAGTAGTAAGGATAAGTGGCGTTGTAGCGAAAGAATACGTTGAAGTCAGGTACTGAACGCACATCGCCTTTTTCGTACTCGAAAGTCCCTGTCATGCTGTTTGCGATAACGTCGTAATCAGCACCAACATAGTTCGATTGAGATAAAATTTTCACTGCTTCTGGACGGTTAGCATTATTGTTTTCGTCTAACCATTTAGCGGCACGAATCAATGCGCGTGTTAAACGAATGGTGGTATTTGGGTATTTTTCAGCAAAGGCTTTAGTAATACCAAATACTTTTTCCGGGTTGTTCTTCCAAATTTCATAATCGGTAACGACCGGCACACCAATGCCTTTAAATACGGCTTGTTGGTTCCAAGGTTCACCTACACAATAACCATAAATAGTGCCGGCTTCCATTGTGGCTGGCATTTGTGGAGGAGGCGTTACTGACAACAGCACTTGTGCGTCAATCTTTCCTGATGTATCACCTTTATGAGGAGCGTAAAATCCAGGATGAATATCACCAGCCGCTAACCAATAGCGTAACTCGTAGTTATGTGTCGACACTGGAAACACCATACCCATGTTGAAAGGTTTGCCTTCATCAAGATACTTTTCTACAACAGGCTTTAAGGCATCAGCTTTAATAGGATGAACAGGTCTTCCATCGGCTTGCTTAGGAATATTGACCTTCATTTGCTTCCAAATTTCATTAGAAACAGTAATCGCATTGCCATTTAAGTCCATTGAAAAAGGCGTGATGATTTCAGCTTTAGTCCCGTAACCAATCGTTGCTGCAATGGGTTGGCCAGCAAGCATGTGAGCACCGTCTAATCGACCATCTATAACGCCATCAAGTAATACTTTCCAGTTAGCTTGAGATTCAATCGTGACGTATAAGCCTTCATCTTCAAAAAATCCTTTCTCATAAGCAATAGCGATAGGGGCCATATCGGTTAATTTAATAAAACCAAATTTAAGTTCTTCTTTTTCTGGGTAGCCTAGCTCTGCTGCTTGCAAAGACGAAGTCAGTAGGGAGCCAGAAATACATAGTCCTGCAATAACAGTACGGCATAATTTTTTACATTCATTTTTTAAAGTCGTTTTCAAAATACCTTTCTCCAAATAAAAAAGCCCACAGTACTTCGGATACAATCCGAGTACTGTGGGCTTCAATGCCAAACTAATAATGACTACGTCGTTGCAGTGCGATTAGTTTTAACGAAATAAGTTTTGAGTCAATTTTCACTTTATCGTTAAAACAACCGCTGTTGATTGAATTAACATGAAAACGCTATTAACTATAAAGCACAATTAGTGCCACCTATTAATTGTATTTAAAATCAGTGATTTACTTTGTTACATGTGTTTTTTATTAAATGCTTTGCTCTATTTGCTCCAAAAGTGAGAAGTGTTTGCACTATTTTGGTGTCTATAGGCCTGTAGGCAGATACTTCATTTTAATAAAGGCTCTACTTATTCTTATATATTACAGCTTGATAAATATCTTCCCTGTAGATCGAAGCAATGTCTAGATCCGTTATTTGTTGTCTGTTTATGTGTCCACACGCTTGCATTAATTTGGCAATGTTTTCACCGTAATGATGTGCTGGCCTATTGAATGTGGGATCACCTAATGTCGAAAATTGTTGATAGCTTTCTACTTTACGAGGTGATGTATTGTTAAGGGTTAGGCAACCCCCCATTAATGAAGGCGCAATTACGTCGATATGTGTGTCTAAATACTTTGCACGACTCAAGAACCTCGCTGCTTCAAAGCGATTGGGAATATTTTCAAGCCATTGGCATGCTTCATATAAAGCAGATACTAAAGCAAATGTTGTTTCTGGGTGCTTAACTTGCCAATCAGACATTAATCCAAGCACCTTCTCAGGTGAATCTTCCCATAAGTCAGAAGAAGTAACACCTGTGATGCCAACACCTTCTCTAACCGCTTTAGCATTCCAAGGACTACCGACACAAAAGCCATCAAGATCCCCTGAATGCATAGATGGCACCATGTTTGAAGGAGGTACAATTAATAAATTAATGTCTGATGGATCGATATCACTATTCTTTAGCCATTCAACAAGTTGATAATGATGACAGCTATAAGGAAAAACGACAGCGAAGGTTAATTTATTACCTTCTTTTTTTCGTTGCTCTATTTCATGTCTCAATATATTGGCCGAAAATGGCATACTGATCTCATTGGTATTGTGTTGTAATAATATTTTTTGGTAGAGTTTAGTCGATAACGTGATGCCATTACCGTTACGACTCAATATCATTGGGGCAATCACGGTTGACTTTTGTCCGTGTAAACCTAAGTTACAGGCAATGGGCATAGGGGCTAACATTTGGGCGGCGTCAATAACTCCGCTATGCAATTTATCTCTTAATGTGGCCCAAGAATTTTGTTTTGTTAGGTTTACGTTAAGCCCCCATTTTTCGAAAAATCCCATTTCATGAGCAATGACTAAGGGGGCACTATCTGTTAATGGCATAAAGCCAAGGGTTATATTTTTTTTTTCAATATTAAACATAATTGATATTCTCTACAATTCTTTAACACGTCTTTAAATATCTAAAAAATGCTAGCAACAGAAAGGATGTTTTTGGCAACATCATCCATTTTCTGGCTGTTATCCATCGCTATTTTTCGAATGAAGTGATACGCATCTATTTCAGACAGTTGTTTTGTTTCCATTAACCAACGTTTAGCTTTATCGATACTTTTCTGGCTAGACAATTTTTGTTTAGTGTCAGCAAGTTCTTGTTTTAGTCCTTGAAAAAGCTCAAATCTCGCAATAGCCACATCAATAATTGACTTCACTCTTGTTTGGTTAACTTCCCCTACCACATAAGCACTAACCCCTGATTTGACCATCTGATTAATGGTAGTATTGGCACATTGTTGTTCTGAAAAAACTACGATAGGTTTTGGGGCGAATTGAGAAATTTTATTGAGGTTTTCAAGCATATCTCTGTTTGGAGATTCTATATCAATAATGATAACGTCTGGGTTTAGCTGTTTAACATCTCTTAATAAAGGTACGCCAGAATGAGCAACATGATAGATATCATATTGCTCATTTATCAGTACGCTCATTAATACCTTTGCTTTTGCATGGTTTATTTCAGCAAGCAATACTTTTAATCCTGATGGAACATCCTGATATATCGTATTTTTATTAGGCAAAGACAAGGTTTTATTTTTCAATTTATTCAAATTAAAATTAAGAATTAAGTATATTTAAAGCACAATTCACACCAGAATTTTAATTACATTTATATCAATTGGTTAGGATTGTCCTTTGATTTTTATACTCGTTTTTATTAGTTTGTGATGCAAAGATGCACCAAAATAACCTCTTCCGGGATTGAACTGTTTAAACACCTTAGCATGTAGAATTGGGATAATTAATCTTCGCGTATGCAGACTTTTTTTTAGCAGATGCTAAGTGAGTCATATTAGGCTTAAATTTAATGATGAATGGTAAAAAATAAAAATCCCAGCACCGTTAACTTCGCTAGGATTTTTATGAAAATAAAGGATGAAATCCTTAACCAAATATTTCTAATTTTCCATCAGTAACACGTGTTTCATAGGTCTTAATCGCTAAAGTATCATCATCTAAACAGGCTCCTGAATTTAAAACAAAGCGTTGTTTTAATAAGGGTGAAGCAACGTAAATATTACCTTTAGTTTCACCAATTAAACCGCGGTATAAAACGTTTGCTTTACCAAAGGGATCAAAGTTAGAAATAGCATAAACGGTGTCCTTGCCTACTTGGAATAAAGCCACTTGTTCTTTGTTTGCTAATAATGCACAAACACCTGAGTTTTTAATTAAATCACTGGTTGAGCAAATGGTTTGCCAGCTATTTTCTGTTGTCATTTTATTTTCCTTATTCGTAAACGTATTTATGCAGGTGTTAAATCAACGGCTTGAATTTGAACGCCATATTTTTTCTCATCACCTTGAGCGGGTCTAATTTGATCACGCTCAGTAACGAATTCGATGTTGCCATCGACAGTGTCAGAGTTAACAAACTGACGAAAACGCTTTAATTGCTCTTCACTTTCGATGGTTGTTTTCCACTCACATTGATAGGTATCAACGACATTTTGCATTTGCTTTTCTAATTCATCATTAATCCCTAAGTGATCGTCCTTAACTATTTTCTCCATGTAGGCTAAGCCGCCTTCTAGGTTTTCTAACCAGACAGAAGTACGGGTTAAACGATCTGCGGTACGCACATAAAACATTAAGTAACGATCTATATATTTCACTAAGGTTTCATCATCTAAATCAGTCGCGAATAAGTCGCCATGGCGAGGCTTCATGCCGCCATTGCCACTGACGTACAAGTTCCAGCCGTTTTCAGTAGCAATAATACCAATGTCTTTACTTTGTGCTTCAGCACACTCGCGTGTACAGCCCGAAACCGCAAACTTAATTTTATGAGGAGAACGCAAGCCCTTGTAGCGATCTTCTAAGAAAATGGCCATTGCCATGCTGTCTTGTTGGCCGTAACGACACCAAGTGCTGCCAACACAAGATTTAACCGTACGTAACGATTTGCCATAGGCATGACCAGTTTCCATACCTGCATCAATTAAGCGTTTCCATATCGCCGGTAATTGGTCAACACGTGCGCCGAATAAGTCGATACGTTGGCCGCCTGTTACTTTGGTATATAGGTTATATTCTTTAGCGACTTCACCAATAACAATTAACTTATCTGGGGTTACTTCACCGCCTGGCATACGGGGAACGACAGAATAAGTACCATCTTTTTGCATATTACCTAGAAAGACATCATTGGTGTCTTGTAGTGATACATGGTCTGGTTTTAATATGTAATCGTTCCAAACCGAAGCGAGAATAGACGCAGCTGCTGGCTTACAAATTTCACAGCCTAAACCTGAACCGTGTTTTTCTACTAAAAGGTCAAAGGTTTTAATTTGTTCTGCTTGCACAATGTGAAATAACTCAACCCGGCTGTAAGCAAAATGTTCGCAAAGGTCAGTGCTAATTTCTACCCCACGTTTTTCTAATTCGTGATCTGTTACTTTTTTCAATAAGGCGGCACAACCGCCACAGCCTGTTCCTGCTTTCGTTGAAGACTTTACTTCACCGACATCAACGGCGCCACAATCAATAGCAGCAATAATATCGCCTTTGGTGACATTCAAACATGAGCAGATAGTCGCGGTATTAGGTAAAGCATCCACGCCTAAGGTGGGTTTTTCGCCTGAGCTGGGTAAAATTAAACCGTCGGGATTTTCTGGTAACTCAATACCATTTAATGCGTATTGCAATAAGGTATCGTATTCACTGGTATCACCCACTAAAACCGCACCTATTAATTCTTTACCATTGGCACTGACTACTATTTTTTTATAAATTTGGTCAGGTTGATTTGAATAGACGTAGCTTTTACAACCTTGAGTACGGCCATGAGCATCGCCGATCGATCCCACATCCATACCCATTAATTTTAGTTTAGTGCTCATATCTGCACCAGTGAACTGCTGTTCACCGCCAATAATGTTATCGGCAGCCACTTTAGCCATAGTGTAGCCTGGCGCCACTAAACCAAAAATAAAGTTATTCCACAAAGCACACTCACCAATAGCGTAAATATTTTCGTTAGAGGTTTTACAGTTGTTATCAACCACAATGCCGCCTCGCTCGCCAACCGCTAAATCAAATTCACGTGCCAAATTATCATAGGGGCGAATACCGGCTGAGAATAAGATAACGTCAGTTTCTAAATGTGTTCCATCGGCAAAATTCATTCGGTGAACACATTCTTCACCGTCGACAATTTCATTGGTGGCTTTTTGCGTATGTACCTGAACACCAATACCTTCGATCATTGAACGCAATAAAGCGCCGCCGTCTTTGTCTAATTGTACGCCCATCAATTGTGGGGCAAACTCTACAACGTGTGTCTGCAGGCCAAGTTCTTTAAGGGCGTTAGCGGCTTCTAAACCTAATAACCCCCCACCAACAACCACACCAACTTTACCCGCTTTAGCTGACGCTTGAATGTCTTCTAAATCTTGAATAGTACGATAAACCAAACAATGGTCACGTTCTTTACCTGGAATAGGGGGAACAAAGGGGTATGATCCTGTCGCCATAACTAATTTATCGTAAGCGAAAATGTCACCCGACTCAGTCGTAACAGTTTTTGCCGCTTTATCAATATTAGTGACTTTTGCGTTAGTAAAAAAATTAACGCCTATTTCGTTGTAATATGCTGGCGTAGTCATGGCTAAATCATCAGCAGTTTTTCCAGAAAAGTACTCTGATAAGTGAACGCGGTCATAAGCTAAACGGTCTTCAGCTGATAGAACGGTAATTTCATAGCCGGTATGTTTCGCCATTTCATCAACAAAGTGATGGCCAACCATGCCATTACCAACGACGACGATCTTCTGAGGTTGTGTACTCATTTTTGGAACCCTACTTCTTTAAATTACTGCTGTATTAGCAGAATTAGATAATGAGTTGTTATTTGCAATAAACGAACCAAGTGGTTTTTTTAATAAATTCAATTAGATAGTGGTTTAGGTGTGAGTTGTAACAGCGATTTTGCACTGCAGTGAAGGCATCAACGCACCAGAGGTGTGCATCATAATAATGAGTGATAAGTGCAAAGGGGAAGAAGTAAAGGGGTAACGGGTTAATTAACTAAAGATACCACCAAGGCAATAAACAATAAGGTTGAGACTAATTGCCAAAAAAAGATAGGATCACGCTTTAACAAGGGTTGGTTTTTGTATTCTTCAACGGCAGATGAACTCGGTTTATTTAAATCACTAAAAAATTCTGAAAAGGCTCTATAGCGCTGTCTTGGATCTGCAGCCGTTGCTTTTTGAAGACTTAAATCTAACCACAAGGGTAACTCAGGTCGAAACTGTTTAATGCTGCGATATTGCATATCGTTATAATTTTTAATAGTGACTTCAGCACGTTGCATTGGTTTGTAAGGAAGTTCACCAGATAACATTTCATAACAAATAACCCCCAATGAGAATAGGTCACTTTGATAATCAGCTTGCATATGCAATAAGGTTTCAGGTGCAATATAATTTAATGAACCGTGTGGTACTTGTTCTTTTATTGTTTCTTGGTTTTCATCAAGTGAAGCGACAAATACGGTGCCGTAATCAATCAATTTAATTTGACCATATTCATCGATCATAATATTGTCGGGCTTTAAGTCGCGGTGAACTAAATCTAAACGTTGAAATGATCGTAATGCGCCGATCACTTGTTTCATTATATCGCGGACCTGCGCAATGCTAGGTTTAGGGTTGTCATGTAACCATTCACCCAGGGTTTGCCCTTTAATGTATTCACATACATGGTATAAAAACTGGCTGTCTTTTTTAGCGGATAATACACGCATGACATTAACGTGTTTAATGCGTTCTCCCACCCAAGCTTCCCGCATAAAACCTTGTAAATAAAAGGCGTCATCTGAAAAGTTAGCAGAGGGTGCTTTTAACACATAAGGCTTATCTGTTTTAACATCGACGACTAAATACAAGTGTGAACGAATACTGGCGTGTATTATTTTTTTAACAAGATAATCATCAAGTTTCTGCCCAACTTTTAATGCTGGAGGGATCGCTTTTGAACTTAGGTCGCGTTCAATTTCTGCCAGTTTCCGATTCGGTATCGCGTCAATATAAACCAGTAAGCAGGTCACATTGTCATGACTACCGCGCTCAAGTGCGGTGGCAACAATTTTTTCAGAAAGAGCTTCTAAGTCAGACTTATTTGGTGATAACGGCAATGAATCAAAGAGTGTTTTAAAAGCAGCTTTACTAACAAAGTCATGAATACCATCACAACTTAGCATAAATAAATCTCCTGCCTGTAAATCGACTTGATAAACATCAACTTCTAAATGGCTATCAGCACCTAATGCGCGTGTTAATAAATCCTGTTGCCCTATTTGTTTACGATTATGATCACGGGTTATAATTTCTAATTGTTGCTGGCGATATTTTGTTATACGGGTATCGCCAACATGAAAAATATAACCGGTGTTTGATTTAGCAATAAGCGCTGAAAAAGTCGTTAGCCATTGAGGTGAGTCTTGATTAACTAGAGCATCAACAAATCCGCTTTGTGAATACAACCAGTTATTTAAACTGCTTAATACTTTAGCGGCAGATTTCTGTGTAGACCATGTTTCGGGCGTAGCAAGATACTCTTGAATAAATTGAGTGACCGCAAGTTGTGAAGCTTCAGCGGCTTTACTTGCGCTCGATACTCCATCTGCGATAGCCACAACCGCGCCTTTAGCGCGTAATTCAAGTTTTTTTGGCACAATAGCAGCAAAAGCGTCTTGGTTTTCTGCCTTTAAACCTTTATGAGAAAAACCACCAAAGCATAGTTGTAAATCTACAACCGTGCTTTGGAGCGTTTGCTTCTCTGTATTGATAACACTCATGTTAGCTTAGTGACCGACATTAATTAATTCAACTGTGCCATCTTCACGTACCTCAGTCATTGTGCCTTTTGGCTCTACCATAAAGAGTAATGTTATAAAGCCTACCACAGCGGTAGCGGCAATCACCATAAAGAAAGTCGAGTAATCAACCATAGTTAATACGGTTAAGTAAACCACCGCACCCACGTTACCGTAAGCGCCTGTCATACCGGCAATTTGTCCCGTTAAACGACGTTTAATTAAGGGGACTGCTGCAAATACAGCTCCTTCACCCGCTTGCACGAAAAAAGAACAAGCCATAGCTGTTACTACTGCTAGGGCTAATGGCCATTCTCCGGTGATTTCCGACATGGCAAAATAACCCGCAGCTAAACCTGCTGTTAAAATTAATAGGGTTTTCTTTCGGCCAAACTTGTCTGATAACCAACCACCACCAGGACGAGACATTAAATTCATAAATGCATAAGTAGAGGCTAACATCGCTGCGTACACCATGCTTAATTCGAATGTTTCAGCGAAGAATAATGGTAACATCGAAACAACGGCCAACTCAGAACCGAAAGTTGCAAAATAAAGCACATTTAACACAGCCACTTGCTTGAATTCGTAACGATGAATTTCTTCGACCGGTTTTGAAAATAAGTGACCGTTTACTTTAATGGTTTGTTTTAATTCAATGGCAAACAAAACCACTAAGCTAATGTAGGCAATGACGGCACTTTGTTCTGTTAATAAACTGACACCGGCAGGTGATAATTTCCAGGTGAGTAAAGCTAAAGCGCCATACATAGGAATTTTCATAATGAGTAATAAGAAGAAGTCGCCCGTTGAGGTCACTTCCATTGCACCTGTTTGTTTAGGCTTGAAATACGTTGAACCCTTAGGTGTATCCGTTACGTTTTGATACCAGACAACACTGAAAACCAAGCTTAATACACCGGTAAAAGCAACGGCGTATCTCCAGCCATCTTCACCACCAAAGGCTAACGCTAGTGTAGGTAGTGACATGGCAGCAGCGGCTGAACCAAAGTTACCCCAACCCCCATAAATGCCTTCAGCCGTCCCTAATTCGTTAGCGGGGAACCATTCAGAAACCATACGGATTCCAATAACAAAACCCGCACCAATAAAACCTATTAAGAAGCGCGAAAGTGCCGCTTGTTCAAACGTATCTGCAAGCGCAAACATAAAACAAGGGATACTACACACACCAAGCAAAACCGCGAATGTTAAGCGCGGACCGTATTTATCGGTAAGCATACCAATGACAACACGCGCTGGAATGGTTAACGCTACGTTTAATAACATTAATGTTTTTATTTCAGCTTTTGTTAGCCCTAATGAATCAGCAATAACTGACACCAAGGGAGCAAAGTTAAACCAAACAGCAAACGTAATGAAAAACGCTATCCAACTCATATGTAATGCTTTCATCTTACCTTTGAATGAAAATATATTGAGACCTTCTTGACCGCTCATGTACCACTCCTAAAATTGAGTCAATTAAATAAGCAGGTTTATTTAATACTCATCATTGATTGAGTTACGTAGAGCAAAGGTAATGCCATCATTATTGCTTTATCTATCACATTGTTTTAAAGGACTTTATTGTTATTTTTATTGTGTTGATAATTTTTGGTGCACAAGACAATGACGAATACGCACAAATAGAGTGCAAAAAAAGAGTCAGTAATCAATGCATCATTAATGAGCACTTATATTTAGCAGACACCTTTAAAAAGGAGTCAATAAAACCATTGTTGTTGAGAGAGATTAGTTAGATGAGCGCTTTATGGTTGAGTCAACAATGGCGTTGATTTGAGCTTAGTTCACCAGAAAATGGTGACTGAACTGTCCGCTTGATTAAGTCTCAGGTGATGTTATTTCAGATGTAGTGGTTTACTGTTTAAAAGTACCAAAGCCAGTTATTAGCGTATGAATTAAGAGGGTGAAAAAATGGCTGTGCTAAAACAGAACGCCGCTTAAATCTCCTTAATGACTTATCTGGAAAATTAACAGCTAGGGGTTTTCCCCCGCATAAAGTAGGGGCTGTTCCCGATGGTCTTATTTGCCAAAATCTAGTCAAATAATAGCGTAAATAAAATACACTTTTAAAGACGGGTAGATATAAAGTATGAAGGCAACAATAAAGAACATGGCATTAACCATGTCAATCGCAGGTATCAGTCTTAGTGCAACCGCAGCTGCAGTAATTGGTTCTCAATTAGAGCAACAATTACAAAATATGACAGTAACAGACAGCGCTATGGTTGTTGTTTCCTATGATCAACTTGATGCATTAACAACTACCCAGTTGCAAAGCTTATTAAACCTTGGTTTAACTCAAGGTGTACAGTTTAAATCATTACCTATCGTAGGTGTGATGGCAAACGCTAATCAGATTAATCACTTAGCGGCAATGCCAGGTGTTCGTTCGATATTCGCTAACCGTTCATTAGAATATTATAATGCTGAAGCACGTCAGATAACAGGTGTAGAAAAACTACAATCTAGCGCATTCGACAAAAACAATGGCATGAAATACACGGGTAAGGGCGTTACCGTTATTGTTAATGATTCAGGCATCGATGCAACATTAGATGATTTAGAATATGGCGTTAAAGTGATTGAAAATGTGCAAGGCGTTACCCATGCTCAAGCGCTTTCCTTAACCGGTTTTGACGGTATGTGGCTAGAAGGTCAACGTAACACTGACTTAAATGTTGGTCATGGTACACATTGTGCCGGTACTGTAGGCGGTTGGGGGACTCACTCTGGCGGCAAATACCAAGGTGCAGCACCCGGCGCTGATATTATTGGTTATGGCTCTGGAGCGGGTCTTTCTATTTTAGATGCGCTGGGCGGCTATGATTATGCTATTACCCACGTTTATGATTTTAACTCTCCCATTCGAGTGATGAGTAACTCTTGGGGCTCTAGTGGCAAATATGACTCTGCAGGTCCAATATCTTTAGCGTCTTATAAAGCGCACAGAGTGGGCATTATATCGGTATTTGCTGCTGGTAATAGTGGTTCAGGCGAAGACACGCATAATCCATATGCTCAAATCCCATGGGGTATCTCTGTTGGTGCAAGTACCAAGCAAGGCGACTTAATCGATTTCTCATCGCGGGGTAAACGTGGTGAAAGTAGTGATTTTACTATGCCAGACGGTTCAGCTTGGACTTATATCAATGAAGTGACTATTGTTGCCCCAGGTGTTGATATTATTTCGACACGTGCTAAAACCAATATCGCTTCTAATGGCGGTGCCGATGATATTGGCGTGATTGAAAACGAATACTTACCATTTTACACAAGAATTTCAGGCACTTCGATGGCAGCGCCTCATGTTGCCGGTATTATTGCCTTGATGTGGGAAGCTAATCCCAATTTAACCAATTTACAAATAAAAACTATTCTTCAAGAAACCGCTACTAATATGCCCGGTTACCAATCTTGGGAAGTGGGCGCGGGTCATGTCAATGCATATGCAGCAGTTGCTGGAGCCCTAGGTTATAACGAACAAAACAGTGCAACGGTGAATAATCTCAATAGCTTTAATGCCAATGCGATTATTATTGATGACGAAGCACCTGAGCCATTTAGCGTTCTATTTACTCCAGCAGGTGAACCTGAAGTCCATACATTTAACCTTCAAGATGATGCAGCATGGATAAGTGCTTCCTCTGAAACATTGGCCAATCTGGTTAAACTTAAATTGGAAGCTCCAGACGGTACCGTCTATTTTGGTAACTTAACAACGCCTGTGCTAAGTAGCACCATGCGAGTTTCTGCACCAGCACAAACCGGAGAATGGAAATTATCTGCCTTTGGCATCACTTCTTTATCAGGTGTACAAGCTGATCCAACAGGTACCACTAATGGTCCTGGTATTCCTGAATATATCGAAGGTGATATTTCAATTTTAACCTCAGGTGGCTACGAAGGCCTAAGCGACATTGCCGGACATCGTGCAGAAAAAGCAATTGAATTTGCGGTCAGTGAGCGTTTAGTTGATAGTAAAAACGATCAATCTTATCGTCCTGATGCTAAGTTAAGACGTAAAGAGCTGGCGCAATATTTAGTTATGGGTATGTCAATTAGGCAGCACCGTGGCTTCTTAAATGATAATAAAACCGTCTTTACAGATGTTAACGCAAAACACGCCCCCTTTGTTGATGCCGTCACAGAAACTGGCTCAGCGCTTAAAGATCGAGTACAAAACCAAGCACCGGTGATGATCTCTAATGGTGATAGTTTTCAACCACACGCTAAGGTGAATAAACAAGAGTTAGCTTATTCACTGGTACAGGCACTCGGATTAGAAAGACAAGTTAAAGACTTTAGTGGTGATATAACTGTCGAATATAATGGTGAACGTATTGCTGTTAAGGACTCAAGTGATATTAATGAAGCGCTAAAAGGTTATGTGCAGGCTGCAATAGATATGTCATTAATCGGGGTTCGTTTCGCTATTGAACAAGGACCTTATGACCTATCGCCAACCGTTGTTGCTTACTTTGAACCAGCCAGCGATGTTAAGCGTGGAGACTATGCCATTATCATTAGTCGGTTATATGATGGATACTTACGTAAATAACTGTTAACACTTAACATTTATATAATTAACATTGATAACAAAACCAATCTTACTAGGCTTGGTTTTGTTGTTAGTAAAAGCACCATAGAACTTGCTAATTGACGTAGATCAACGTAGGTTCTAGCTAGAACAGTGTAAAAAATAATTTGATGACATTGTCAGATTACTACCCAGAGGACAAAATATGTTGCATATAAAAAAGCTACTTACTTTAGTACTAACATCAACAGCTATGTTGGTCAGTACAATCTCATTCGCTTCTGAATCGGTGTCAGTCAACGTACAAGGTAATAAGGTCGAGGCTGTTATTCATTTACCGGGCAACATTTCTGCCGATATGACTCTACAATTTGAAAATGCGGTTGGTTTAACGAAAGAGAGTTTAGGACTAACGGCAGAAATTATTGACGTTACCTCATTAGATTTCATTGACCGTTTACCCGATGGTTTAAATATCTCTCCCTCTGCAGCATTTCCAATGATGATTACCATTGAGCCTTTGGCGAACAGTGGCTTTTCATTTTCAGGCTTAGCTTCGGTTGATTTACACACGCATAATTTAGAATATACCGCGGGTACACCGCTGCGATTCTTTAAAGCGCCACTTAATGGTGAGTTTAAAGATATCACCATGACTATGGGGGCAGGTAGCTATAGAACACGTGGTTCAACAGGGCGTTTCTCACAATTTATTATTGTTGCCGATTTACGGGCTCCGTTGGTTGTTGTTAACCAAAAACTTAACGATTTACAAACCGCACTCAATGATTTTTCACCCAAAATAAATGCAGCGGTTTATTCGATGTTACTGCAAGATGTAAATGAAATTAACCAACTTATTTTGTCGAACAATTACCATATGGCGAGTAGTAAGCTCAATGACTTTAATCGCCGTATTAATGATAATAAAGGCATAAATATTCCTGATGTTTGGCGTTCAAGTCGAGATATTCATAATGTTGCTGGCGAGCTTATGGCTTATGCCAACACCCTACGATTCAGCTTGCGATTAATCAAATAGCATCGACAAAATAGTGTTTAATTAAGGGTGATCTTATGCCAGCTAAAATTACGATTTGTTATCCGGACCAACCAGCGATAGAAAGTTTTCTTTATGAAGATAATGGTTACCGTTTAGGACGTTCTCACGAATGTGAGTTGTTGCTTGATCACCCAACCGTTTCTCGCCAGCATGCTAAAGTTGCCCATTTAAACGAAATTTGGCAACTTGATGATGAGCGCAGCCGTAATGGCACTAAAGTTAATGGTATAGCAATTACCCATTCCACTTTAAAAGATGACGCGATTATTTCTATTGGCGAACTCGATTGCCTTTTTGAAACTAAGTCGTCAAAACAAGTTGATGCAATAATTACCCACAATGCATGGCGCTTATCGAGTAGCCAAACACCTACTTCAATACCGTTGACCGAGCATTTAAAACAAAATCTCTCTGAACAATTGCAAAATATTATTATGTTAACGGGCACTCAACGCGGTATCGTCTTACTTGGCGATACGTTAGCTTCACTTAATGTCAGTATTGCCCATGGTATGCAGCGAAATGATTTTAAACTATCAGATTTTGAAGGCAGTGTTGGCGCGATAACACGTTGTTTTGAAAGCGGACAAAACGTAGTTGCCATGGATGTTTCATGCCATGAACTGTTAAGTGCTCGTAAAAGCATCGAACTGAAACAAATTGCTGCTTTAGCCTGCATTCCACTGTTTTATGAGCATAAAGTGGTGGGAATTGTTTATACCGACAGCAAAATGTCTGATAAAGTGCTAACCGAGTTGGATATAGAAATTTTAAGCAGTATGAGCCAACAACTCGAAGCAACCGTTCAGGCGATGTTGCTGCAACAATCTATTGATTCATTGCAACTAATTCTTAATGAGAACTCGATATGGACATCTAGCGATAAAGACTGTAGTTTGCTTAATTTGTGCCACTAATACTATATCATTAGTAAAAAGGCTGTATGAGCGATTTAAAATCACCCAAGTTAACACATAGCGATGATGATCAGCTAAATGCGACTCAAATAATACCCTTGTCTAAGCCGCTTGCTGCTGGAGAGTGTCTTGTTGGTCGTTTTGAAATTGAAAGTCTGCAAGGACAAGGCCGTTATGGTTTTGTTTACCGCGCCTATGATAAGCAGCTCGATACCCTTATCGCCATCAAAGTCCTCAATAAATCGCTGAGTCAAGATAAGCAAACCATTGCTGATTTTAAAAAAGAATTATTATTGGTTCGTCAATTAAGTCACCCCAATATTATCCGCGTTCATGAATACTACCAAGATGAAGATGTTCACTTCTTAACCATGGATTGGATTTCGGGTAGCAGCCTAGAAGAAGCTATCGCATCGAATTCACTCACAACGGAACAAACTTTTCAAATTATTGAGCAATTATTAGATGGCTTAGCCTTTGCTGAAAAAGCGGGCGTTACTCATAAAGATATTAAGCCTGAAAATATCATGTTAGATGAGTCAGGTCGGCTCTTTATTGCCGATTTTGGCTTGTCTGCTTTTAATAAAGAAAGTAACGCTGACCGTGTTTCAGGGACTCCTTATTATGCGCCACCTGAGTATTTACAAACCGGTAAAATAAACTTAACCACTGATTTGTATGCCGCAGGTGTAGTGATCTTTCAATTATGTTGTCACGGTTTACCATTTAGTGGCCATTCGATTGATGAAATTTTACAGACTAAGTTGTTAGATAAACCTAAATTTAAGGCTGTTAAAGAAGAGTTTAACTTTCTAAAGTCATGGTCATTGGCACTCATTTCTCCGCATCCCGCATCCCGCCCCACTAATATTAGCCAAGCGCAGAATCAATATATTAGTTTATTAGCAGAAAAAGATAATAAACCTATCAGCAAAAAACGGTTAATAGTGACGGTTATGTCGATGATGGTATTTTTTACCATCGCAGTGGTTTTGTTTCTGAGTCGTCAAACACCCATTAAAGCCAATGCAGTCGATCATTACGCGGTGGCGATATTGCCTTTGCAGACACAAGAGGGCGAATTTGATCAAACTTTTGCTAACTATTTGAATTACCAATTAACCGATATTAAGAATTTACGGGTGATTGAACAATCGAGATTAAGCCAGCTATTTGCGCAACTGGGTATTACGCCTCCCATTGATGACGCTAATATGGAGTTGATATCAGACTTACTGCAGATTGACGTGCTCATTAGCCCACAAACATTTATTGCCGGTTCTGAGGCTAAAGATATTCAGTTTCAGTTGGTTTCTGTCGATGGTTTTAACATTCAACGCGAAACCTTAATAAAAGCCCCTTATGACGAGAAAGATTGGCAAGAAGTGACTCGACATTTTGTCGATAAATTTAGGCAACGTTTAGACATAGAAGTGAATGCCGAAAAAACCATTGAGATTGAAGAAAACCCTTTGGTTGATTTATTTCCTATTAAAACACTTATTTTAAAGGGTGACTTTGAGCAGGCGCAGCAAGCGTTAAGCCAAATATTAGCGAGAGAACCTGCTTCTGCGCAAGCTTGGCTGCAACAAGGTGAATTAAACCTGACGATAGGTTTATTCATGGAAGCCGAACAGGCTTATAGCCAAGCGATAGCATTTAGCGCCACTAATTCTTATACGGCGAAACTAGCGAGTGCACGCTTAAATGATTTAGCGGGTAAAATCGAACAAGCTCAAGCCGATTATTTAAGCTTAGTGAATGCCTTTCCTTACAACACTGAACTTAAGATGATGCTATCAGAGTTCTATTTTTTAATTGAACAACATAAAAAAATGGAAGTCTTATTACAAGAAGTGGTAAAAATTGATCCAAACCATCCTAGTGCATGGTTTATGTTAGGAAGAGTGGCATTTTTACAAGGTGATTTTGAAAAAGCGTTAAATGAATATTTTGTTAAGGCACTAGTCACCGCTAAAAAACTAAAAAACCGTGTTCAAGAAGGTGAGGCGCTAAATGCCTTTGGTGTTGTTTATGAACAGTTAGGAGAAACAGAGCTTGCCTTTGATTATTATCAACAATCGTTAAAAATTAGAAGACAACTAACTAACTTAGCCGATGCAGCGACCACTATGACTAACTTAGCCGCTATGCATTTAGCTGTTGGCGAATACCAGCAGACTGAACAATACCTAACAGAAAGTTTAGCTATCTATCAGAAGTTAGACGATCAAGAGGGCCTTTCGAATACTTATAATGAGTTAGGAAAATTGGCTGAAGAGCAAGCTTCGTATCAAACGGCCTTGGAAAATTATCGCCATGCGTTAAATATTCGAGTTGAACTCAATAACTTAATGCTCCAAGCAGAGAGTATGAATAATATTGGCTTCACTTATTTTATGCTGCTTGACCCAGAACATGCCTTGGTTTATTGGCGTCAATCAGAGCAGTTATATCAGCAAGTACAGTTTCCTATTGGCATTATCCATGTACGACAAAACTTAGGGCAGATGGAACTCGCTAAGGGAAACTGGCGCAATGCCTATCACCTTTTTAACAACACTTTAACCGATGCTGAAAAACTCAATATTACCGAAGAGTCGATCGTTTCGCGTAGTTACCTAACAAAACTCGCTTTTTTACAAGGTAATTTTTATGCGAGCATTGAAGAGTTAACGTTAACTTATCAAGCGGCGGTTAAAGCTAATGACGTACGAGCTATGGCTGAATTTGGTCTATGGTTAGCCGATTGGTCATTGCAGCTTGGCGACCAAGAGCAAGCTGCTAAGCACTTAGCCAATATAAACGATATAGTTTCGCGTCATGGCAATAAAGAACATATGAGTAAATTTCAGTTCTTAAAAAGTCAGACGGTAGGGAATTTATCTACAGCTGTTATGGAAAATAAAAATAATAGGGTTTTAGATCATGCCCATCAATCTATTTATATTCGCCAATTAATTTATCAGGCAAAACAGTCTTTACACCAAGGCAACAAAGATATCAGTGCTTATTTGACACCACTGGCTAATGTTGATTTTAGCCTGCAACAATATCAGTATATTGAATATTTAGAGCTTTTAGCCGTACAGCAATATTTTTCAGGAGCTTGGCTTGATTTAAAAGCCACACTAAGGTCAGCCGATATTTTATTAAGAAAAATGGGCGATTATTGGCGCAGCTTTCAATTTGATCGTCTGCGTGCCCAATTGGCGATTGTCAATCAACAAGACCCAACAAAATATTATAAAAAAGTGACTAAAAAGCTGATGCATCTTAAGGCTAATTTACCTCCAGAATTTTCTGGTAAATTCATAGAAACTCAAGATTATTTTGAATTAAATGATTCATTAATGGAGTTATCACGCCATGACCAATAATGCCAATATTGCTAAAATGGTTGACCAACTTAATGAAAAGCAAAAACAAATATCACAACAGCTTTATTCGGGTAATGAGCAAATGCGTGGTTTGGCAAAACGCGTTTGGCGAGTGCAAGAAGATGAACGCAAGCATATCGCTCGAGAATTACATGATGGAGTAGGACAACTGCTAACGGCCTTGATTAATCAACTGCAGCAAGTTAAAAAAGGAGACGCGAGTATAGCGCTTGATGAGAGTATAGATCTTGCACGTCAAGCCTTATCAGACACTCGCGTGATTTCTCGCTTAATGCGCCCAAGAATTTTAGATGACCTTGGGCTTATCCCTGCCCTTGATTGGTTAGTGCGTATTATGGCGGAACCCGAAAAAGCGACAATTGAATTTCATCATCAAGTTGACAGTATTTTAGATAGTGATACTCAAACCCTGGCGTTTCGAGTAATACAAGAAGCGCTGACCAATGCGATTAAGCATGCACAAGCACAAAATATTATTCTCAATTTAATTGCAACTGATAATCTTTTAATGATTAAAATAAAAGATGACGGTATTGGAATGAAAGCTGATCAAGAATCTAGTCCTGAGGGCTTTGGCTTAGGCGCAATGCGCGATAGAATAAGTGCCTTCGGTGGTCAATTAACAATAAATTCGCAGCCAGGACAAGGCTGTGAAATAAAAATATTGGTAACGGGGAGGAATGGCCGATGATCCGTGTTCTTATTGCAGATGATCATACTATCTTACGTCATGGACTGGTCAGTTTATTAAGTAAAGATAATGATATTCAAGTGGTTGCTGAAGCAGCAGATGGACTTGAAGCCGTGAGTAAAGCGCTGGAATTAAAACCCACCGTTATCGTTATCGATATTAGCATGCCAGGATTGAACGGTATGGAAGCGGTTAAACGCTTAAATGGCCAACTGCCAGACACAAAAGTGTTAGTGCTAACTATGCATGAAGAACAAGAGTATGTCATTCATATGGTTAGAGCGGGTGCTTCTGGTTATTTATTAAAAGACAGTGCAAGTGACGAACTCATCGATGCGGTAAAAGCATTAGCTGCGGGGAAAACCTATTACAGCCAATACGCGGCAAGTGTGTTGGCATCACAATACAATAAGCCGGCAGAAAATTGGCAAGACCCCTACAAAAACCTGACTAATCGTGAACGTGAAGTCTTTCATTTAATCATTGAAGGTAAAACTACCAAAGAAATTGCTCGTTCATTAGATATAAGTGTTAAAACAGCAGAAAACCATCGCGGTAAAGTGCTAGATAAATTGAGCGTTGCCAACGCTGCTGAATTGGTCCGTTATGCGGCCAAAAACAATCTACTGCTATAAACAAGGTATATTAACCTCTTCCTTGTAGGGGTTTTACCTGATTATTTTAAACCTTAATGTTTGGCATGCTCGATGTATCAAAACATATAAGGTTTATTCCAATGCTAAAAACACAATTAAAAAATAAAATATTAATCGCTGGCCTTATTGGTGCAGGCTTAACTTTCATGTCGCTAAATATTGCTGCTAAATCTATCGGACCTGAACTGAAAGGTTTGATGGCGACTGCTGAAGTACATGAGGTTTTTAACGTCATCGTTACTTTCGAAGGTAAAGGAGCTATTAATGCACAACAGCTAAACGTTATTGAATCAACGGGTGTTATTGGTGGCGTAAGCTTTAAGCAGTTTCCTATTGTCGGTATAACGGCAACAAAGGCGCAAATAGAAGCTATTTATAAATCAAATAAAGTACGCTCTGTTTACTACAACGCGCCATTATCATTAGAAAATGATAGAGCGACACAAATTACCGGTGTTGACCGCTTACGTGATGACAGCTCTTTACGTAGTAAAGGTATGCCATATTCTGGACGTGGTATCGGGGTTGTGGTTAATGACTCGGGTGTCGATGGCACGCACAGCGACATTAAGTTTCCTAACCACGTTGTTCAAAACGTATTAGCACAAACTAACCTACATTCGTTATCAGATATTTTACCCATAACTTACCAAGAAGATACCGCGAACAGTGATATTGCTGGTGGTCATGGTTCTCATGTTGCGGGTATTATTGGCGGCAATGGCGCGATGTCGAGTGGTAAATATCAAGGTGTTGCTCCTGGCGCAAAAATTGTTGGTTATGGCTCAGGTGCTGGTTTATTTATTTTAGACACTATCGGTGGTTTTGATTACGCTAAGACGCATCAATTTGATTATAATATTCGCGTTATTTCAAACTCCTTTGGTAGTACAAGTGATACAGGTACTGACTTTAACCCTGACCATCCAACCAATGTTGTCACTAAAACATTATCAGATGCGGGTATTATTGTCGTTTTCTCTGCGGGTAACTCAGGAAGCGGCGAAGCGACAATCACAGGTAACTTCAAAAAAGCACCTTGGGTCATTACCGTAGCAGCGGGTGATAAAGACGGTAAATTAGCTGACTTTAGTTCACGCGGTGTTAAAGGTAAGGGTGGCGAAGTTACGGTTGATGGCGAGCTTTTTCAGTGGGAAGACCGTCCTACTGTAACTGCGCCGGGTGTTGATATTATTTCAACCCGCGCTTCATTATCTAGCTTAAGTGCCTTGAGCATTGCCGATGATAGCGACGTGATGGACGCAAATCACGTACCTTATTATACTTCTATGAGTGGTACATCAATGTCAGCTCCACATGTTGCTGGTGTTGTTGCCTTAATGTTAGAAGCTAACCCTGACTTAACGTGGCGTGAAGTGAAGTCAATACTACAAAAAACAGCAACCAATATGCCTGGCCGAGAAACATGGGAAGCTGGCGCCGGTTATGTCAATGCCTACGCGGCAGTACAATCAATTGTCGATGAAGATTTATCTTTTGGCAAAACAACTAAAATCAACCGTGATTTTAATGCTAAAGCGTTAACCTCAGTACAGTCAGAAGATGATATGTCTGTGCCGTTTAGTCCTGTTGGTGATAATGAAGGTGTTGTTTTGACCGTCAATGCCGAAGCTTCTATGGTGATGGTTCGAGCAAATGTTGATGATAATACGGTAGCACTTACCTTGATTAGTCCTTCGAAAAAACGTTACGGGTCAAGTATTGCTTTACCCGTTTTAGGTCAAAACATTGCAGTGACAGCACCAGCGGAAGCGGGTGAATGGATACTTAAAGCAGGCGGTATTGGTAGTCTTTCTGGTGTTGCGCTTGACCCTGCTGGATTAACCAATGGTTATGCGGTACCTGGTGATATTGACGTAACGGTTAAGATTATAAAAACTGATGGTTATCTTGGTCTTGATGATTTGACTAACCACCCTGCTAAAGCGTTTATTGAATTCGCAGTTAGTGAAGAATTAGTCGATGCAAATGCGCTAGGTTTCGAACCAGATAATAACCTTACCCGTCAAGACCTAGCTGATTTTTTAAGCTTAGGTGCTGGTATTCGTCAATCAAATTTGGCAGCAACAAGCATATTTGCTGATGTCACAGAAGATACTACTTACACTGCTGCTATTAACGCGGTTAGTGAAAAGGGTGCCGCTTTACGAAATGGTGCACAAGATCAACATGCAGTAATGTTGACTAATGGTGATTATTTTAATCCACAAGACTTAGTTAATCGCAATGAGTTAGCTTATTCTTTTGTACAGTCATTAGCTTTACAATCGACTGCAGAAAGCTTTACTGGTGATATTACCGCTATTTATGGCGAGCAACGTATAGCGATAGCAGACCAAGCTGATATTCCACAAGCAATGAAAGGTTACGTACAATTAGCCTTAGACCTAGGAATATTAGGCGCAAGCTTTGACGTTCAACAGGGTACTTATGATTTAGTCCCTACTATAACGGCGACCTTTAACGGTAAAACACGAGTTAGCCGCGCTGATTACGCAGTAGCCGCGACACGTTTTTTTAATAACTACCTATAGACTGAGTATCAGGGTAAACAAAGCCTATCGGGTAACATCGGATAGGCTTTAATTACCCACTATTATTACAATATATACCAGTATCAGATTAGCTTTTTTATTAACACAACACATTGATGAATTATCTTTTTTAGCATTACTCATTAATATTATTTTTTGGGAATAAATAGGAATATCAAATGAAAACTAAATTTATAACAGCCAGTGTCACAAGTTTTATCTTCGCGTGTAGTTGTTTAGTTAATGTCGCATCGGCATCACTAATTACTATCGATTTTGAAAGCTTCCCTGAAAGTGATTTTAGTCAAGGTAGCGAAAACGGTTTTAATATTAGTGCTAATGGGCCAGATACTAAGATTGTAGACCCAGGGTTTAATAGCGGTAATACCGCTTTTTCTGATGGTGGCTCAACATTACTACCATCAAATTGGTTTTTCTCAACTAACGGCTTATTTACTTTTGAAAAGCTTGATATTGGTTCATTCTATAATCAGGGGGACTATGTCATTGTGACGGGGTGGCTAGGTAACGTACTTCAAGCAGAGGACAACTATAAAACGACTACCTCACAATGGAATGGTCAGTTATCAACTAAAGAAGCGATTAATTTGAAGGGTATTATGGTCGATAAAATTAGCATCTCGATGTTAAGTACCAGTAATCTTTATGGTGTTATGGATAATGTCGTAATGAATAAAGTACCAGAGCCGACCAGTTTAGCTATTTTTGCCTTAGGTATAATGGGATTAGCAGTACGACGCCTTAAGCAATAAGCGTAATGATTGTTTAGGTTGTTAACGTTTTATAAAAAACACTGATGGTAATCATCAGTGTTTTTTTATGATGTGAATTTGGGTATTAAGCCTTTAAGCTTGTTAATAGCCGAACAAGGTTATAAGTAAAGCTAATAAAATAGCTCGAATTATTCTCTGTTTTATTAAAATAATTATATTTTAATAAAACAATTCTTACTTTTCTAAGGGATCGCCCGCTGGCCAGTCAATAAACTGGCGAGTATCTGCGCACTTGACATCCCTTTAGCCTAACCTTATATTTAAAACACTTTGCCTTGAAACAATCAAGGTTGCCTAAAGAGTCTCAAGTGCAATATTTGGGCAGGCGAAGTCTCCAATATCGATTTAAAATAAACGTATAGTAAAGTGTATTACTTGCAACTTCCGGTAGTGTTATTGAATACCTTTTGCTTGAATTGCTCAACAAGGAACTATGTTAAATGGTGTCTGAACAGGATCAAAATACTACTGCGTTAGATCAATTCGAAGTAAATTCACATGATATAGAGATGTATCTCGATGTGGTTTTTAATAATCACGACGATCCTATATTCGTAAAGGATAATGAATGTCGATTGTTACTCGTTAATGATGCTTTTTGCCAGGTTTTTAACTTAACTAGAAACGAAATCATCGGAAAAACACTCGCTGAAACAGTACCTCCAAGCGAGCGTGATCATTTTTTAGCAATTGATAGGTTAGTACTGGATAAAGGGGAAGCGATTTTAAGTGAAGAAACCCTGACGATTAATGGCTCAGAAACTAGAGTTATATTAACTAGAAAGAATCGCTTCATAGATGGTAAAGGTGACTATTTTATCGTCGGTGTCATTAATGATATTACCAAACGAAAACTAGCCGAAGAAGAATTAAAACTCGCTGCCAGTGTTTTTACTCATGCCGGTGAAGGCATCATGATAACCGACGCCAAAGGGATCATTATTAATGTCAATAATACCTTTGTCACTTCAACTGGTTATAGCGCTGTTGAGGCGATTGGACAGAAGCCGAATTTTTTACAATCAGGAATACACCCTGCCGAGTTTTATAGCGAGATTTTGCAAGTGCTGCAGAGTAAAGGGGCGTGGTCTGGTGAAATATGGAACAGTCGTAAAAACGGTGAAATTCATGCTGAAATGCTTAATATTAGTTCAGTTAAAGATGTTGATGGTCAAATAAGTAACTATGTTGGCTTATTTACTGACATCACTCCAATGAAAGAACATCAAACTCAGTTAGAGCATATTGCCCATTATGACGTACTGACTAACTTACCGAATCGGGTGCTACTGGCTGACCGATTATCTCAATCTATGTTGCAGTGTAGCCGCAATATGCAAACACTCGCCGTGGTCTTTTTAGATTTAGATGGCTTTAAACTTGTTAATGATGAGCATGGTCATGATGTGGGTGATGAACTGCTGGTTGAAATTTCCATACGAATGAAAACGGCACTTCGCGAAGGTGATACTTTAGCCCGTATCGGTGGTGATGAATTTGTTGCGGTATTAACTAATTTAACAAAGGTTGAAGACTGTGAGCCGATATTAGATCGCTTGTTATTAGCCGCATCTGAGCCAGTGACCGTTAGTAACATCGTGTTAAATGTATCAACCAGTATCGGTGTAACACTTTATCCACAAGACAGCGTTGATGCTGACCAACTTATGCGCCATGCTGACCAAGCCATGTATGTGGCTAAAGAATCAGGTAAAAATCGTTATCACTTATTTGATACTGCGCAAGATGATGCGGTTAAAACACAACAGGAAAGCCTTGAGGCCATTCGCAGTGCACTCGATAACCAGCAATTTGTGCTTTATTATCAGCCCAAGGTTAATATGAAAACAGGGAAAGTGATTGGTGTTGAAGCCCTTATCCGCTGGCAACATCCCTACAGAGGGTTATTAAATCCCATCGACTTTTTGCCTATTATTGAAAATAATCCGATGAGTATCGAAATGGGCGAATGGGTTATTGATACCGCACTAACACAAATAAGCCAATGGCAAAAATTGGGTCTCGACCTTCCAGTTAGCATTAGCGTAAATATTGCCGCGGTTCAATTACAACAGCCTGACTTTACTCAGCGATTAACAACTTTACTAGCAGCGCACCCTAATGTTAAACCTTGTTATTTAGAACTAGAGGTACTGGAAACCAGTGCCTTAGATGATGTTCATCATGTCTCAACAACCATGCTGGAGTGTATCGCATTAGGCGTAAGCTTTGCCTTAGATGATTTTGGCACGGGGTATTCCTCCTTAACTTACTTGAGACGGTTACCCGCAAACTTAATTAAGATAGATCAAAGCTTTGTTCGAGATATGCTGATCGATACCGATGATTTTGCCATTGTTGAAGGTGTTATCGCCTTGGCTAAATCATTCAAACGTGAAGTTATTGCTGAAGGTGTTGAAACGATTGAACATGGTAAGGCGCTGTTGCAACTAGGCTGTAATTTGGCACAAGGTTATGGCATAGCCAAACCTATGCCAGCGCATGATGTGCCAGCATGGGTCAACAATTGGCGACCAGATGCGAGTTGGCAACTGTAAGTACTAAATATGTACGATAAAAGACAAATTTAAAAAAATAAGTGAAAAAAATGAAGATTAACGAAATAGCAGAGAAGAACTATCTTTGGGTAGAAAAAATGGGTTGGCATAATAAAACAACGTTAGAAGCATTGGCCCTTGTTGCATCAGAAGTCGGTGAGGCTATTAATGAATGTCGGCACGAAAAACCTAGTGATGCCTTTGGCGAAGAGCTTGCCGATATTATCCTAAGAGTACTAGATATCTCCCATTGGCAAGGAATTGATATTGAAAACGAAATTTTAAAAAAAATGAGCAAAAATGAAATCAGAGGCACTAGGGGAAGACTTAAATAAGTTAAAGATCAATGCTTATTTCTAGTTGCTTTCGCTGCAAGTAAACGCTGACATTTTATTTATTATAACGTGCAGTAGCAACCAAGTTGTTGCTGTTAATTTAACCTACAAAGAACATCCTCTTTTTACAAAAAAAAATTACTACATCTTTACTATTCTTGCAAAACTCCTACCGAGGTACTCATTACGGTAGCGTCTTAAGGTGAGTTTAAGCCCTATTTTATTTTTAAAGCTAAAAATATTAACTCAAATAGAGCAAGTTTTATCGCTATTATATGCGCCGATAAACAACTAAACGATATCAATTTTTTTATCAGACTGATTAAAAAATTGATATTGAGTATTTCTATTAATAGCGCAGAATCTAGCAAATTTAGTTAGTGTTCATTAATAAAACTTTTTTGTTGATCACTAGTGACTAAATTTTTTAATGCATTTTAAATCGAATAAAAATCAGACAACCACTTATAAGAGCAATCATGAGTAACTTAATGGCAGGTAATGAAGTCATTTTTAGCGACGATAAATTATCAGTTTATAATTTTGGCGATAATTTTTTATCAGAAAAATCGAATATAGATAAACGCTTTTTTGAAGGCGGTACTCGTTATAGAGACGCTGTACAAATAATCGTGGCAACGGGAGAGTATTGGATATTTGACTATGGTGTAGTGGTTTTTTGGGCGGTAGCCGCAGGTGAACGTCAAGTATTAATCAACCGACTTAAGAGTGATAACACCCCTTACATTGAAAATATTGAAGAACATTTACGCTTTACTTTTTCTAATGAACTGATCATTAAAAAAGATACCATAGTACTACCTGATAACGATCCGTTGACACGTCTGGCGATAAGCCATGCGTTAGCGCAATCTAACAAGTTGATGGAATTTGAACTTCAAGCGCAAAATAAAATAATGGATTATTCTCATATTCCTGAAGAATTGGCTAAATTAGGTAAAATATCAATTAGCCAAAAAGAAATCGCTAAAATTAGAGGTACGCTACTGAGTACTAAAAGCGATATTATTTTACATTATGGATTACTTGATACCCCAGATTTTATTTGGGAATACCCTGAATATGAAGCGACTTACGAACGTATGGCGCGTTATATGGATATTCATCAACGCGTGGAATTATTATCTAAAAAGCTCTCGACCATTCATGAACTATTTGAAATGTTAGCGGCTGAACAAAAGCATCAACATTCATCATTTTTAGAATGGATTATTATCGTGTTAATTGGTATTGAGATTGTTTTGTTTCTTGTTCAAGAGTTGAAAAGTTTGGCGAGTTAACTCGCCAATTTTTATTGTTAATATTTACTTTTTTAATGTGGGTTTTAAGTTAGTCAGCAGGTAAGTTATTGAGTGAAAATAACTGACCTGCTTTGTTATACAAGCTTATGCTTAGCGGTCCAAATATGTGCCAACTCTAACGCTATTGTTGCAGCGGCTAATGCAGTAACTTCACTGTGATCATAAGAAGGAGCGACTTCCACTACGTCCATGCCAATCAGATTAATACCCACTAAACCTCTCAATATCTTCAACACTTTATCTGTGGTTAAACCACCACATACTGGCGTACCTGTACCAGGAGCAAAGGCGGGATCTAAACAATCAATATCAAAGGTTAAGTAAGTTGGTGTATCGCCAACTCTAGCTTTAATTAATGCGGTGATCTCACTGACACTCATATCATTAGCTTGCATGGCATTAATGACAGAAAAACCATGGTCTTGCTCTTTGTAATTGGTGCGAATACCGACCTGAATAGATTTATCTTTATCTATGAGATTTTCTTTAGGCGCATGATAAAACATAGTGCCATGGTCATAACAGCTACCATTGCAATAAGTATCAGTATGCGCATCGAAATGTATCAGTGCCATAGTGCCAAATTTTTTCGCATAAGCACGCAGTATCGGCAACGTAACAAAATGATCGCCGCCTAGCGATAAAATGGTTTTGTCTGCATCAAGTAACTGACCTACAGCCGTTTCAACTTGCGTACAAAAATGTGCAGAGTCTCCAGGAGAAAAAACCAAGTCGCCAGCATCAATAATTTTACAGTGTTTTAATAAGCTAAAAGGCCAAGGAAATCGCTTACCTTCCCAAGCCAAATTAATTGAAGCTTGCCTAATCGCAGTGGGGCCCATTCGAGCGCCTGAGCGCCCGGTGGTAGCCATGTCATAGGGTAAGCCTAAAACAACAATATCAGCAGCCGACTCAATGGGATTTTGCACTAAAGGCTGACGTAAGAACGTCATTGCATTTGAGTAAATTGACTCATCAACTTGATTGAAAATATTTTTCATTGTGCTTAATCTCTACAAATCTTCAAGGTAGGTGTAGCCTTGTAAGCCATCAACTAACTCTTTAAAAATTTCTTCACCTTCGCTTTTTGATAATCTAGCATCGATAAGCTCGGCATAGGTTTTTTTGAATAATTCGGCATCTAAATGCACATAATTCAGCATATCTTCTACCGTATCACCTTCATTAATTTCAGTGATTTCTGCTTCACCGTCGTCATTGATGAAGACCACAGCACTGTGAGTGTCACCGAATAAATTATGCATATCACCCAAAATTTCTTGATAAGCACCCACTAAGAAAAAGCCAAGTAAATAAGGCTCATCTTCTGTCCATGCTGGCACCGGTAATGTGCTTTCAATACCTTGTCCGTCAACATAATGGTCAATAGTGCCATCGGAATCACAAGTAATATCTAATAATACCGCTCGTTTTTCATGTGATTTCTCTAAGTTACTTAAAGGTAAAACAGGAAAAACCTGATCAATTCCCCATGCATCGGGTAATGATTGAAATAAAGAAAAATTAACAAAAAATTTATCAGCAAGTTTCTCTGTTAAATCATCCATTATTGGGCGATGAAAACGATTTTTACCATCCATTAATTGATTTAATTCATAACAAACACGTAAATTAATTTGTTCAGCCCAAGCGCGTTGGGTTAAATTTAATAACCCCATCGAAAACTGGTTGTGTACTTCAGCTAAATCACTTTGGGTGTCATGATAAATTTCAATTAAGGCACGATCATCATTACGATCATTTAGTTGCGCTAACGAACGCCACATATTACTTAATAAAATAGATTCATCAGGCGTAGGCGCTATGATATTTTCTGGTTCGTAAGACTCAGTGCCAATAACATTAGAAATAAGTACCGCATGATGTGCGGTTAACGCTCTGCCTGATTCCGAAATAATCATTGGCATAGGTTGATGATAACTTTTACAAATATCACCAATAGTATGGACGATGTTATTAGCGTACTCAGCAACACTGTAGTTCATTGAGTTATGAGATTGGCTTCGAGTACCATCATAGTCAATGGCCAAGCCGCCACCAACATCCATGCATAAAATACCTGCGCCTAGATTGCGCAGCTCGCAATAAAAACGCGCCGCTTCACTAACACCTAATCTTACATCTCTTATATTGGCTATTTGTGAGCCTAAGTGAAAATGAACAAGTTTTAAGGCGTCAAGCATGTTTTCTGCTTTAAGGACTTTTACAACGTTAAGTACTTGCGAAGCTGACAAACCAAACTTTGATTTTTCACCGCCACTGGCTTGCCATTTACCTTTGCCTTGAGAGGCTAAACGAACACGGATCCCTAAACGAGGTTCAACATTGAGTTTCTTTGCTTCGGTTAAAATCATTTCTAATTCAGACATTTTTTCTAAAACGATATGAACTTTATGACCTAACTTTTCGCCAATTAATGCTAAGCGCACATATTCTCGGTCTTTATAGCCGTTACAAACAATAACCGATGAAACCTTTTGAGCCATAGCTAAAACAGCTAATAATTCTGCTTTACTGCCTGCTTCGAGGCCAAGTTGTGTGGATTCTTTATTATTTTGGCTCGCCAAAATTTCATCAACAACTTCGCGCTGTTGATTGACTTTAATAGGATAAACTAATAAATATTTTTCCTGGTAATCATAGTCTTCTATCGCCTTATTAAAAGCTTCACATAGACTGTGAATGCGATGATGAATTATTTGCGGGAAACGCACTAATGCAGGCAGTGTTAAGCCTTTATCTTCAATCATTTTAGCGATATTGATTAAATCTACTGTGTGATCCTGACGCTCAAATTTTGGCGCGACATATACATTTCCAGCATCATTAATACCGAAATAGCCCTGACTCCAGTGACGTACGTTATAGTGTGCGCGAGCGTGAGCAAGATTATCTTTGTTCATTGATTTTCCTTTACTTATTCTACTTAATAATAGAATGGCAATTCTTCATGGGTAATTAGGGCGAATTAGAATTTAACAGCCGCTTAATGTCCAACAAAAAAAATAATGATAGGTAACAATTATTATTGATGAGTGCTGGTGATAATTCAACTTGAGACCTGAATTAGTGCACTAATTGATAGGGGGGAATTAATTTGCGGGGCTAGTGCACTGATTATGATATTCAATATTAGTGCGTTAACCTCGCAGATTATTAGCAGGTAAATATATTTAATTACTTATAAAAATGACCAACTAATCTTTTTTATGTTGGGTAATACTGTATAAATCATGGCGTCTATCACGCATGGTATGTACAGCGCCATGACTATGTAACTGTTTCAATAAATCTAGATTTACGTCTACAATAACAGTCATTTCTGAGTTAGGTGTTGCCTCTGCTTTGATGCCCGTTGTTGGAAAAGCAAAATCAGACGGCGTAAATACCGCAGATTGGGCATATTGAATATCCATATTATTTACTTTTGGCAAATTACCTACCGCACCAGCTATAGCAACATAACATTCATTTTCAATCGCTCTTGCCATCGCACAGTGACGCACACGTGTGTAGCCATTCTGGGTGTCTGTTAAGAACGGCACAAACAAGATATTCATCCCTTGGTCGGCAAGTATTCTAGAGTACTCTGGAAATTCAACATCATAACAAATCATGATACCAATTTTGCCACAGTCAGTATCAAACACCTTGAGGTTTTTACCACCCACCATAGACCAACTACGCACTTCTGCTGGCGTTAAATGAATTTTATCATAACGTTCCCATGAACCATCACGACGACACAAAAAGCCTGAGTTATAAAGATTGCCATCAACAAAAAACGGCATGCTACCGGTAATAATATTAATATTGTAACTTATCGCAAACTCGATAAATTTATCACGAATTTGTTCGGTATATTCCGATAGTCTGCGAATACTCTCTGTTAAACGTAAATGGTTAAATTCTGCCATCAAAGGTGCATTGAACAATTCAGGAAACAGCACAAAATCACTTTTATAATCGGATACGGCATCGACATAAAATTCCATTTGTTCAAATAAATCATCAATACTTTTCATTGAACGCATTTGCCATTGCACTAAACCTAAACGAACCTCTGAGCGCGGCGCATTGATAAGTTTTACCGATTTAGTATAAAAGATATTTGGCCATTCAAGTAACGTGGCATACTCCATTGATTCCCTATCGCCCGATAAGTAACCGGTTAGTAACTTGCGGACATAAAAATCATTGGCGAGTTGAAAGCTTAATACCGGATCATATAATTCTTTGATTTTTACTTTTTCAATATACTGTTTAGCGCTCATTTTATCTGAATGTTGCGCATAGTTTGGCATACGACCACCGGCTACAATAGCGCGTAAATTCAAGTTTTCACAAAGTTCTTTACGAGCATCATACAAGCGTCTAGCCAATCGTAAACCGCGATAATCAGGGTGGATAAAGACCTCTATTCCATATAAAGAGTCGCCTTTAGGATCATGATTATCAAAGGTCATATTGCTAGTGATTTCAGAATAAGTATGTTCATCACCAAAATCAGCATATTCAATTATTAATGAGAAGGCACAACCGACAACAATGCCATCAACAACTACACAGATTTGCCCATCTGGAAATTTAGTTAATAAGGCTTTAACCGTGGGTTCATTCCACGTTGCTAATTCTTTATTAAGGTAAACTGATTCACTCGCCTTGCGAAGCTCTGTCATATCTTGCAACGTTAAATGACGGACGGTAACGCTATTTGCTTCCATTTAAATTCCTAATTAATTTTGGTATTAATCATACTTTTCTCTCATCGTAGAGTGCAAAAAGACGATTATTGTGATTTGTATACCAAAAAATCAACTTATACAAGCATATTAAAAAAAATCAGAACAAAGATACAAACCAAAATACCTAAGCAGACACTCACTTAAAAAGATCTAAGCGGACACTCACTTAAAAAAGACCTAAGCTAAAATACTTAAGCAGACACTCACTTAAAATTGAGACCTAAGTTAATAGATCTAAGCAAGATCTAAGCAGACACTCACTTAAGATTGAAATCCACTTAAAATTGAACAATAACAGTCTTTGCACTAAGCTAAAATAAGGTAGCTATGTTATTTAGGATGAATGATGGCAACGCCAAGGAAGCAACAAATTAGTTTAGAAGACACCCCTTATTATCATTGTGTAGCTCGTTGTGTTCGACGGGCTTTCTTATGTGGTGAAGATAAATATTCAGGCCAAAGCTATGAACACCGTCGAGGCTGGATAGAAGACAAACTTCATTTTCTTACGCAAGTATTCGCTATCGATGTCTGTGCTTATGCTGTAATGAGTAACCATTATCATGTAGTAGTATTTATTGATGAAGCAAAAGCTAAGCAATGGAGCATGATAGAAGTTCTTGAACGTTGGCATACTTTATACAAAGGCACTTTACTGACCAAGCAATATTGTCAGGGTGAAGTCTTAGCAAAGCCATTACTTGATATAGTTAAGTCAACCGCTGAGGTTTATCGAAAACGTCTGATGAAAATTAGTTGGTTTATGGGTTATATTAATGAGGGTATTGCTAGGGCCGCTAATCAAGAAGATAACTGCACAGGTAGATTTTGGGAAGGTAGATTTAAATCACAAGCGCTATTAGACGAAGCTGCCCTTGCATCTTGTATGGCATATGTTGACTTAAATCCTATTCGAGCTAATGCCGCAGAAACACCAGAAAATTCAGAACATACCAGTGTCAAACTTCGATGTGAACAGGCAGCAAAAAGCAAACAGCCCAGCACGCTATTACCCTTTATTGGCAATCCAACAAAGGGTATGCCAAAAGGTTTACCTTTTGAACTCAAAGATTATCTTAAATTAATTGAGTTAACAGGTCGATGCATTAGAGAAGGTACATGTGGTTTCATAGAAAAAAGCCAACCTGCAATACTCAATCGATTAAATATATCCGCTGAAAATTGGTTGGTAATCACCACTGAATTTAATACCCAGTTCCATGGTGCCATTGGTCATGAAGTTGCACTGAGTGACTACTGTGAGCATCAACAGTTAAAGCGACGACAAAACTTGAGTCATTGCAACCAACTATTTTCTTAAATAGTTAATCCATAAAATATTTTCAGATTGCTAATCAGGTTTTTCCTGTGGACGAAAATTGTCGAAATATCGATGATTTAAGGAAGATACAGTTGAAAAACTGTTTTAGTACACTTTCATATGACTAAAAATCGATATGACTGACGACAGAAGATCAGTTATTAAAATATCTATGTTTTTTTGAATTAAAGTGAGTGTCTATGTTGTTTTTTTTACTTTTTATATCGGAACGAAACCTTAACATTGTTGTTAAGGTTTCGTTGCTTTCTATAGAAGGCTATTCTTAAATGCCATCAGTAGCAGCATTTTTTTGATAGCTACCGCCCCAAAAACCTATAAAATAAAAACTTAGAGCTGTTCGCTATCTGCTCTCGTGCTACTTGCTTTAGGTGCAGTTATCACTCTTTATTTTTTAACCCATTGCCCCGCGCTATTTTGGATAAAGTGGCCTGGTTGTGTTTTATCATAAGCTTTTTTACCTGCTAAAGCGGTGACTTGTTGCATGGTGATTTTATTGGTGCGCGCTAAATTCATATAAATATTTTTGCGCTTTTCGTTAACACTGGTGACTAGGCTCTTCGCGTCTGGGCTATCAATAATAAGACCTAAGTAACCATTAGACATTTCACCAACTAAACCTTGTTGTTTTGCATCGTCGAGTGAAATAGCCCAAGCGGAAAAGGCTATAGTAGAGAGCAATAGAGCGCAGCTTATTTTTTTTATGAATTTCTTTGTTAAATTTTTCATGGCGTTCCCCTAAAATATGTCGCTTTCAGCACTAAATATGTCGTCTAGTTGTTTATCTACCTTCACCTTTATTTCATGATCAATTTTCAAATTTAAATTAATGGTGATCGGTTCTTTTGCACTAACTTCTATCTTATGTGTACAAGCACTGATAATGAAAACAGTGAATAGCACGATTAGTATTTTACTCATACTTACTCCTTCTTTTTTTGTAAACCTTTGATAAGGCTTTCTTCAAAACGTTGTGTTATTGATAATGATTCAAGTAAGCCAAGCAAGTCGTAACTCAAATTCAAATTTAAATTAACATCGTTATCAATATCTGGATTTCGACCTTTTATTACCGTATTTAACTGCATGTAACCGTCGTCTGCCATAGTAACTGCGGAGGAAAGCTGATGATAATGCAAGTTTTGCAGTGCATCAAACGCCAGTTTTAGTTGACTGTTGTTTGCTTTAAGCTCTTCTACGGCTGGGTTATCAATGACCTGTATCAGTCCGTTGCTAATATTGTGCAGTTCACCTTTTTCAATAATATATTTATCACCATCAAAAGTAACGGGAAGTTGACCTGATATATTACCCGTTACAACAATACCTTGTTTTTCATCTAATGCTAATACTTGCTCTAAGTCTATACTACTAAGCTGAACATTAACTGAATGCCCATGTT
The DNA here is from genome assembly GCF_014077245.1 of Colwellia sp. BRX8-9. Taxonomy (NCBI): domain Bacteria; kingdom Pseudomonadati; phylum Pseudomonadota; class Gammaproteobacteria; order Alteromonadales; family Colwelliaceae; genus Colwellia; species Colwellia sp. BRX8-9. The sequence goes on along the minus strand of NZ_JACGVN010000004.1, from coordinate 113,684 downwards.
CGACCGGCCATTGTATATTTGGAATAAAGAAGCTGCCCCCTAAAACATTCGCCTTAAGTTTGTTGGCTGAAAGCTGAAAGCTTTTATCGAATGTCCAGTTGGTGTTAATTGATAGCTTTGAAATAGGAGTCACAGTTTCAATTAATTCAACGGTTAGGTTTTCTTTAGCATTGGGCTGAGTCGTTATTTTTCCAGCAAGTAAGGAAAAATGTTGTTGCCAATTGAGCTCTTGCAACCAAATGCCATTGATTTCACCACTGAGTGAGGTAATTGCCACCGAAACGTTAAAGGGGGTGTTTTCAATATTGTTTAAAGCATTTATTTGACCAAAAATATTGTAATCTAATAGGCCATCAATCAATTCAACTTCAGTCGGCAATTGGATATTTAACGATAATAAGTCAGTGAGTTGTAATTTTTTGGCGGCGATAACTAGATTAGGTGACTTGACTGGGCCAGTCAAAACAATGTTGCCTAGCTTCACTCCGTCAGCACTGGCTTGAGCATTAAGCTGAATATCGTCAAAGTTGCCGTTGAGTTCACTAAAAATATTAAACGAAGTTATCTTTAGTTTTTTAGGAATATTCAGCTGTGAAACGTGATTATCGACTTTTAGTTTAATGTTTAGATTGTTGTCCTCTAACAGCGCTACGCTACCCGTTAATTTTGTTGTTAATTTTTTTAGGCTTAACAGTGCTTGAGGTTTTTGTGCAGTTGACGTTTTTGTGGTGATTTTATTGTGCGTTTGATTATTATTTTTGTCCTCAGTCATCTGTTTAAGCACCACGATATTATTTAAGGTGATTGAAGAGTCTGCTGTTAAATTAATCGTTGTTGTTTGCTCGGTTTTATTTAGTGAGCCAATTAAGTGTAAAGCAACAGGCGCAGGAGTGTATTTTGCTATGTTAACCAGCTTCAGCTGACTATCAATAACAAAACGCTCTACTGCTAATGCATAAGGTATTTGTGGGGTAGGTAAGTCAAAAGTAATATTATCAAATTTTACTTGGTGAGGTCGTGCACCGCTAAAGGCGCTTATTTCAAGATGACTAAGGTAGCCCTTACTATCGTTCAGTGTTAATCGTGCATCGCCTTGCGGTTTTATGGTTACGTGCGTTAATGGATTCTCTTCAAGTATTGACATCATTGTTGGCGATAGCCCGGCTTGGGTTAACTTCGCTAACAACTGTGGCTGACTATATTCCACTGATATTTCATTTTTTCCAACAAAGGTTAATGCGACTGTTATCTTGTCTTTAGCGGAAATTTCATTAGTCGTTTCTTTGGCGATTAAATCAAATTGACTATCGAAGTTCAGCGCACCTAATAGTTTAAACGGGCCGCTATTGCCTATGCCGTTTTCAGAAATTATCGAGATATTGCTTATTTGATTTTTCAAGCTAATAGAGCTCGCTTGATATTTCATCTGTGTGTTGAAATCACCTGAGATTTCGCTAGCCGTTAAGTTGTCTGTTAATGCTGCGGTAATAGGTAATCGATGGGCGCTTAAAAAGCTTTTTAGTAAACTTAATTTACTTGAGATCGCAATGGAAAAACCTTCTTTCTCTTGGGTTAGCTTAGCCTCAATAAACACTAGGCTTTCGGATGTTGTTAGTGTAAAAGACAAGTTATTAGCTAGTGTCGATAAATTAGCAATATATTTTGTCTCAGTTTTATTGCTAAGCGTAAACGGTGAATAGGAAAGTTTAGTGACATTTATTTTTGCCGGTAAATTAAACTGCTTAATTTGTTGTGCATAAGTTTGTAAGCTTGTTGAAAGCAATTGGCTTAAGTTTTGATTTTCTTGCTCTTTGTTTAAGAGAGCATCATCTTTTTTGGAGAATAAATGATCTGTACCTTTAATCTCTGCCAACCTTATATCAATATCAGTTATATTAAGGCTAGGGGATAGTTGCCATTGTATTATCATACCGACAATTTGAATGTTAGCCTTTGGGGTCTGTAAGCATGCCTTGTTGACCCTAATGGCCATATTACTGGTAAGGCTTACATTTAGGCAAGTCAACGCTATTTTGTCTGAATTGAATTGTGTTTTTACAAGGTAATTGATAACTGAAACTCTAGCACTGTAAGTGATAGTGAAAATAATCAGTAAGGTGATAACAGCAATTAAGATAAATTTAAGAAATCGCACTTAGGCTCCCTTGCCATAGCTACTTTTTAACTCAAGTAGAAAATATGTTAATTGCTATTAATCGCTGATGACCGTGAGTCGACCGTCTATTTATGGTCACAACTGTTAACAGGGTAGCCTAATTTTACACAATCGAACATAGCTAGTGATTGATGAATTACAGGAAAAAATAAGATTACAGGTACTTTTTACCATATCAGTAGGTGGTTTTGCTTTTCTTGAGAAGGAATGGAAGAAAGGTTGCTGACTGCCGGAGTTGAACTGCTGCATGTTAAGAGTGACTGAGTTTATCAGTAGGTGGTTTTACTTTTCTTAAGACGAAAAAAAACCTTAACATTGCTGTTAAGGTTTCGTTCCTTCCTTTCGGAATGGATGGTGCCGACTGCCGGAGTCGAACTGGCGACCTACTGATTACAAGTCAGTTGCTCTACCAACTGAGCTAAGTCGGCACACAAAGATGTGTGCGATAAATTTATTCTATTGAACTATTTATCTTGGCACCGAACAAATGTTTCTACACTATTTCTATATTAAAAAAGTAAGCAACAAATATTCAAATAGGTTGAATAGATGGTGCCTCGACCCGGAATCGAACCAGGGACACGAGGATTTTCAATCCTCTGCTCTACCGACTGAGCTATCGAGGCAGTGTCTAATCTGCTGTCTTTTCGGCTTTGCCTTGAAGACGGGGCGTATTAAACTGTTTTTCGATTTGTTCGTCAACCCTTTTTTTTAAATAAATGTTTGTTTGCTTGTTTTTTCTGCTTATTGGCGGAATAGTCAGCGTAAAATCACCATTTAATCAAAATTATCAATAAAAAAAGTTGTTGAACCCTTACTTTTTCGGTGGAACGTAACCTTCAATTTCAGGTTCTTTTCCTTCAAAAAGATAAGCAACCATAGCCGTTTCTAAAAAAGCACGGTCATTTGGCTCCATCATGTTCATTTTTTTCTCATTAATAAGCATGGTTTGTTTTTGTTGCCAGTTTTTAAATGCTTCTTGACTGATATTATCAAAAATACGTTTACCGACTTCTCCAGGATAAAGTTGAAATCCTAGTCCTTCAGCGTCTTTTTTTAAATTTTGGCAAAATATAATACGGCTCATAAGTTAATTCTCTTGTTCTAGGTTGTAAGTTGGTCTGTGCATTTATACTTTTACCACTTTAATATTCATCTGTATCTTAAAGTGGTATCGATATATAAATATCATGGCTTTAATAAGCTGATCAATTTTTGAGTTGATGCTGCTAAGCCAACCGATGCAGTTGTGGCTAAATTGTACCACTGTTGTTGGTTGTTTTCGTTGATTTCTTTTGCTGGTAATTGTTCACAATCAATCACTACTGGCGATATATCTAAATGAAAGTGACTAAAGGTATGGCGAAATTTTACTAAGGGTACAACGGACGTTTGTTTCAAGTGGAGCTTCGCTAATAATGCGGCAATCTCTTCTTCGTGCTGGACCTCTAAAAAACACCATAAACCTCCCCATATGCCACTTGGAGGACGTTTCTCTAATAATACTTGCTGGTTAATACGAGGTATCACCATAATAGTTTGTTTTTCTGGAATGGTTTTCTTTGGTTTTTTTTGTGGGTAACTACTTTGTTCATTCAGTGAAAAAGCTAAACAAGTGTCACTTAACGGGCACAGCTCACATTTAGGTTTACTGCGAGTACAAATAAGTGCGCCTAGATCCATCATCGCTTGATTAAACTCCGCAACACCTTCTTTGGGCGTTAATACCTCAGCAATCGGCCATAACGATTTTTCATACTTACTCTGACCATTATGGCCTTCAACCATATAACAACGAGCTAATACCCGTTTTACATTACCATCTAAAATAGCGTGATGCTTATTCAATGCCAAACTTAAAATTGCACCAGCCGTTGAACGACCAATACCCGGTAGAGCAATAACTTGTTCAATGTCCTCAGGAAAAGTACCTTGGTATTGCTGAGTAATTATTTTTGCTGTTTTATGTAAATTACGAGCTCGAGCGTAATAACCTAATCCTGTCCAGTGATGTAAAACGTTATCTTCATCGGCATTAGCTAAATCGGTAATTGTTGGGAAACTGTCCATAAAACGATGATAGTACGGGATAACCGTTGCTACCTGTGTTTGTTGCAGCATTATTTCAGAGATCCATACACGGTATGGGGTTTTATTGTGCTGCCAAGGTAAGTGCTTTCTGCCTTGGGCTTGATACCAGTCGAGTGTTTGCGTGGCAAAAAACTGTGCTGATTTCGGTGATATTTGAGTTTTATTTGTCATAGCGACTTAGTTTACCTAATAAACGGGCACGAATAAATGTGCATTTTTTATTGCAAAAATTTATAATGCCATTATGCTCTCGTCCATATTAATCTCGAGATTATCACTCGAAATATACTTGCTAAGATTTAAGGAATTAAAATGAAATTAAATGCTAAAAACCGTAACCGCCGTTTACGTAAAAAATTACGTGTTGATGAATACCAAGAATTAGGTTTTGACGTCGCTTTTAAATTAGCTGACGGTACGGACAATGATACGGTTGATACTTTTTTGAATAACTTTTTTAATGAAGTTATTCAACCTAATGGTTTAGGTTTTGGCGGTGAAGGCGATGTTTTATGGCATGGTATCGTTTGTACTCAAAATATCGGTAAGTGTACCGATGAACATCGTACCGCTGTAGAATCTTGGTTGAATGAAAATGGCGCTACAGCAGTAGCTGTTAGTGATCTTTACGATGTTTGGTGGGCTGAATAACTTTATTCATCATAAATGAACTTTACCCGGCATTGTCAGCATTTTTCAGTGCCATTACTTATGTACAATAAGTGCAGACTCTGAAAATTTTGGCTGCTTTGTTTAAAGCGCATTTATTTAGAATAAAACTTGGATTATATTGAAGAAATATATGGTAGATAAAACTGAAAACACCCACAAAAGCATTGAAGAAGCTGAAAAAGAAGGCAAATATATTCGCAAAGTACGTAGTTTTGTTAAGCGCGAAGGGCGATTAACAAAAGGACAAGCGAATGCATTGGAGCAATTTTGGCCAACAATGGGCTTAAACCATCTTGATGGAATGATTGATTTTGCTCACTTATTTAATAACAGCAATCCTATTATCTTAGAAATTGGTTTTGGCATGGGTAAATCTTTAGTCGAAATGGCAAAAAATGCCCCAGAACTAAATTTTGTTGGTGTTGAAGTGCATCGTCCGGGTGTTGGCGCTTGTATTTCATTAGCAGATGAAGAAGGCGTTCATAATTTAAAGGTTTTTGAACACGATGCGATAGAAGTGCTTGCTGACTGTATTCCTAATAGTTCATTAACGACCGTGCAATTGTTTTTTCCTGATCCTTGGCATAAAAAGAAGCATCATAAACGTCGAATTGTTTCGTTAGAATTTGTCGAAACTATTCGTCAAAAGCTAAAGGTGGGTGGTGTTTTTCATATGGCTACTGACTGGGAAAATTACGCAGAATGCATGATTGAAGATATGAACTCAGCGCCGGGCTATAAAAACTTAGCCACCGATGGTGACTTTGTGCCACGTCCTGATTCTCGGCCATTAACGAAATTTGAAAACCGTGGTCATAACTTAGGTCATGGCGTTTGGGATATTCAATTTAAACGCCAAGATTAATCTAGAATGAACAATTAATTTAAGTACTCTTGTTCAACGTGAAAAAGATGCTGGCTATTACGTAAGTTGCCGGTGTCTTTTAACCACTGCGTACTAATGATTTCTCGTTGCAAGGCGGCTTGCAAAATACGCACTTTATACTGCGACCAATAATAAATCGTTGCTTGTTGATGAATTTCGTTATTTGGAAAAATATCACTTCTGCTTTCTTCTAATTCGGCTAAAATATCAGCAATAACTTTTGGCTTTAACTCTTTTTCTATCTGTAGCTTAAATTTAGTGAAACGTTTTGCTTTAACTAATAACCATGCCATCCACAATATTACGGCAACAGCAAAAACAAATAAAATATCTATACTCATAACTGATTTATTCTATAAAAACATTGTGGGCATCTTATCAGTCAAACTGAATTTGGCTAAAGCTTATTTTTATTTTATAACTCGGGTATTTACAAAAATTAAACCGCTAGCCCTCTTAACTCTATGTTAGGTTAATTAAACGCTATATTGTTGCTTTTTATCGATGAGTTACTTTGCTTTTTTGTTAAGTAAAATAGCAATTAAACGCTGAACTGTGCTTGTTCATGCATCAGTAACTTTGCTTTTAAAGCTAAACCACCAGCATAACCTGTTAATTTTCCATTGGCACCTATAACACGATGGCAAGGGATAATTAAAGCGATCGGGTTTTTTCCGTTTGCTGCGCCAACCGCTCGTACGGCCTTTTCATTATTAATTTTTTTTGCTATCCATAAATAACTTTTGGTCTCACCTTGTTTGACAGTCAGCAATGCTTGCCATACTTTTTGCTGAAACGGTGTACCTTGTGGTGCAAGTGCCAAGTCGAAGACAGTACGATGACCAGAAAAATATTCTGCAAGCTGTTGAACCACTCGGGTAAAATGAGTAGGGCTCTCTGTGTCACTTTCATCAATAATCAGCGGTAAAGCGCCATCTTGAAAAGCAAGCGCCGTTAGCCCTTGGTCATTAGCGGTTAATGCGATATTGCCGTAAGGAGAAGGGGTGATAGTAAAGTACATATTTATTCCTTTGTTAAAGCATAACCCATGAAATATTGTGAGGATAAATAACTATTTTAAAGATAATTAACGATAATGCACAGCACTAAAATTGCTTCTTCAGTTAAAGCGCTAAACTAAAATAAAGCATAAGTCGTTTTATGTCAGCCATTATTTATTAGTGGCTAACTTGTTACGGTATTGTCGTGCAATAACTTTTAAAATATCACGCCAACTGATAATACCAATAGGTTGCATTTCATCATTTACAATCGGCAGACATGAAAGGTGATTGTCATGAAACATTAATACTGCGTCATTTAAACTGACTTCTGCTTTGGCTGTTGTCAGGTCTCTGTTCATGATGAGGTGTAGCTTCTTTTGTAACATTGAATGGTCACGGGGCGTTTCGTTTTTAGTGCCAATTGTTGGACTTAAATGCTTGTATATATCTCTATCGGTGACCACCCCGACAAGTTGTTTATCACAAAGTATCAAAATATGGTGAATGCTGTGTTGGTCAAATATTGCTTTTGCTTTACTTAAATCATCGTCAAGTTCTAAGGTAATTAAGTCTGTCGACATAATTTTACTTAAGCTCATCATTCTCTCCTAATATTTGATTTTTTTTTGCTCATCACGATAAACAAAACTTTGTTAATTAACAATAATCTTTTAGTCAAAACTACCTCTTTAGTGATTTATATAAAACTAATTGTTGGCTGTCACAAAAGTGTCATACAACTGTCTTATAATTCATATCGTACTAAAGTCTCCATAATTGAAGGTGTTTAAGTGGCAATTGCATTAAAATCGACTGGCCCACGTCAGTTGAAAAATACATTAGCACAATGGTTAATAACAGTAGGCGGTATAAGTGTTTTGTTTACACTGGTGCTGATCTTTTTATATTTACTCTATGTGATAAAACCTATTTTTGAGTCGGCAACAATAGAGCCTGTTGGTCAATTTGAAATCAGTACCACGGCACCCACGTTATCTGCGGGTGTTGATGAACTAAAAGAAATCGCTTTTCAAATTACTCAGCAAGGTGATATTAACTTTTATCAGCTCGTCAAAAGTGCTGCTAATGAAAAAGGTACGTTAGTACTCAGTGAAAACTTATTGAGTGATGATAAAACCTTAATTAATGTTGTTAATTCTGGTGTAGAAAAGAAACTACTCATTGATAGTGACGGCAACATGCAGCTTATTGCCGCTAAATTCTTTTCTAATTTTGATTCGGGTACACGAGAAATTATTCCTAGTGTTGCCTATCCGTTAGGAGAAGAGTCGATAGCCGTTGACGAGAGTGGCGAAGTTCTTACTGAACTTTCATTTGGTATGAATGATGAAAAAGCGGTTTTTGTTGCGTTTACACAAGACCAGCGTTTAATTAAGACTAGCTTAATTGCTGAAGATGACTTTACTTACGACAGCGCTTACGAAACTATTTATCAAGAAATTGATTTTCCTGCTGATCATGTTAACGAAATCTTAGTGACTCCTGATATGGGCTTAGCTTTTGTTCGTAGTGATGATCAAGTCTTTGTTTTTGATCTTACCGATGAAGATGACGTTGAACTTAAAGCCACAATTATTCCCTCTTTAGAACAAACCAGAAGCAAACCCCATCATGTTACAGCAATGGCATTACTTTCTGGTAGTAGCTCAATCTTATTAGGTAGCAGTGCGGGTAAAGTTACACAATGGTTTGAAGTGGCTACTGACGATGGTCGTCAATTTAAAAATGTTCGTAGCTTTAACGTTAGTGATACAGAAGCTGTTACTCAAATTCATACCGAACAATTTCGTAAAAGTTTCTATACTTTAACGACCTCAGGAAATATGGGGGTTTTCTACACCACCAGTGAAGCTGATTTATGGCGTGGTCAACTAACAACTACCGAACCTAGCGTATTTGCAATTTCTCCTCGTGCTGATGGTTTAGTCGTGATTGACGAAAATCAGCTAAAAATATTCAGCGTTGAAAATGAACATCCCGAAGTGACTTGGAGCGCTTTGTGGGAAGAAGTTTGGTATGAAGGTTACCCAGAGCCCGAGTATATTTGGCAGTCAACTTCCGGTTCAGATGATTTCGAAGGTAAATTTTCTTTAGTACCCATTTCATTTGGTACCATGAAAGCGGCCATGTACGCGATGTTATTTGCTGTGCCTATTGCGTTAAGTGCTGCTATTTACACCGCTTACTTTATGACCCCTGGTATGCGCCGAAAAGTTAAGCCAACAATTGAGTTAATGGAAGCATTGCCAACAGTTATCTTAGGGTTCTTGGCGGGTTTATGGTTAGCGCCAATAATCGAAAATTATTTGCCAGCAATCGCAATGCTATTAATTATGTTACCGCTTTCAGTCTTTGTAACTGCATTTGCTTGGCATAAACTGCCTAAAGATATGAAAAATACTATTCCTGAAACATGGGCGCCGATCATACTTGTTCCTGTCTTGTTAATTGCCGGTGGTAGTGCATTTTTGTTATCTCCTTTCTTTGAAACCTTGTTTTTTGGTGGCGATGTTCGTCAGTATATTACTAACGACCTCGGTATTGACTTTGACCAACGTAATTCATTAGTGGTTGGTTTAGCGATGGGATTTGCCGTTATACCGACCATTTTTTCTATGGCAGAAGATGCAATATTTAGTGTACCTAAACATTTAACCAGTGGTTCACTCGCTTTGGGGGCTACACAATGGCAAACGCTTGCGAAAGTTGTTTTGTTAACCGCTAGTCCAGGTATTTTTTCTGCAGTGATGATGGGCTTAGGCCGTGCAGTAGGCGAAACCATGATAGTGCTGATGGCGACGGGTAATACCCCAATTTTAGATTGGAGTATCTTCCAAGGTATGCGTACCTTAGCAGCAAATATTGCTGTAGAAATGCCAGAATCCGAGGTAGGGAGTTCGCATTATCGAATTCTATTTTTAGCTGCTTTTGTTTTATTTGTTTTCACCTTTATTTTTAACACGTTTGCTGAGCTGATACGTCAGCGCTTACGTGAAAAATACAGCTCGTTATAGTTAAGGAACTGAGTTTATGAATAGTTGGTTTAAATCTGGTTCTCCGTGGGTGTGGTTGTCTGCTGGCGGAGTAAGTATCAGTTTAATTTCAGTTCTAGGTTTATTGTGGTTAATTGCTTCACGTGGTTTATCTTACTTTTGGCCTGCAGACATTTATCAATTTGAGACGGTTAATGAAAAAGGCCAAGCAGTTACCGTTATTGGTGAGATATACGATCGTGAAAGCCTGCCAAGCAAGCAGTTATCGCATTTAAATTTAGGTTTAGATCCTACTAAAGAAACCATTGAGCGAATTTTAGTGAAAACGGGTAACCGTGAATTAGTTAATCTAGATTTTCGCTGGTTGTTAATGCCGCTTATTAACAAAACCACCATGCCTGAAGATGTTGTGGTGATTGAACGTCGTACCAATGGTAATTTTTATGGCTTCATTGAAGGGATTATCTTAGATGGTCAGCCTGAAGGCCTAGACAAAATGGCTGAGTTGCTGGAACGTGTTGATAATTTTCAAGACGAAATGGACGAATTACAAAAAGTTGATATCGGTGCCATCAATTATCAAATAGAACGCTTACGGCTTAAAAAGCGTAAACATAAACTTGATGAGACCTTAACCGTTGAGCGCGAACAAGAAATTGATGCAGAAGTTGCTCGTTATAACGCTGATTACCAAGTACTAGAAAAACAGTTAATGGCTATCCGTGACAAAGTATCTCGTGATCAACTTGTGGTACGCGCTATGGGCGGTGAGGTTATTGAGATAAATTTTGAAGAAATACTCAAAGTTACTTATAACAATAAACTGTCTGTTTTTGGCCGAGCTGCGGTATTTATTCAGCAAATAGGCAGTTTCTTAATTGATGACCCACGAGAAGCAAATACCGAAGGGGGCGTTTTTCCTGCAATATTTGGTACTGTTTTAATGGTTTTACTGATGACAGTCATTGTTTCTCCTATGGGCGTTATAGCGGCTATTTACTTACATGAATATGCGGGTAAAAATGCCCTGACTAAACTACTTCGTATCGCTGTTATTAACTTAGCAGGTGTACCGTCAATCGTTTATGGGGTGTTCGGCTTAGGTTTCTTTGTTTACATGGTGGGTGGTAGTTTAGATCAACTGTTTTATGCCGAGACACTGCCTAGTCCAACTTTTGGTACGCCAGGTGTTATGTGGTCTGCGATTACTCTCGCGATACTAACATTACCGGTTGTTATTGTTTCAACCGAAGAAGGCCTATCACGCATTCCTTCAGCTATGCGTCACGGCTCTTTAGCGCTAGGTGCAACCAAAGCAGAAACGTTATGGCGTATTATTCTACCGATTGCTAGTCCAGCAATTATGACGGGTATCATTTTAGCGATTGCTCGTGCGGCCGGTGAAGTTGCACCACTGATGCTAGTTGGTGTTGTAAAAATGGCGCCAAATTTACCGCTCGATGGTAACTTCCCATATTTACATTTAGACCGTAAGTTTATGCATTTAGGTTTTCATATTTATGATGTAGGCTTCCAAAGCCCTAATGTTGAAGCGGCAAGACCATTAGTTTTTGCAACCGCATTTTTATTGGTGACAATTATTGTCTCACTGAATATGACAGCAGTTACCATACGTAACCGTTTAAGAGAAAAATATCGCATGTTAGAGCATTAATTTTATTGAAGAATACCATTCTTATTTTAGTTAAATATACTGACATAAGAATGGCTCAAAATATAAAGTAAAAAAGTTTTAACAGTCACGAACAAAATTTAAGCATTGAAAGAGAAAACTATGATTTCAGTCAGCCCAAGAACATTAGATCCAAAAGTTAAACTTGATCTTAACAACTTATCGCCGGAACAAGTGGCGTTAGAAATTAAAAATTTAAACCTATACTATGGTGACAAACAAGCACTACAAAATATCAGCATGTCTATTCCTAAAGGACAAGTTACCGCGTTTATTGGTCCTAGTGGTTGTGGTAAATCTACGTTGTTACGTTGTATTAACCGTATGAACGACTTGGTTGATATATGTAAGATTGAAGGTGAAATTAATCTTCATGGCGAAAATATTTATGGAAAACATGTTGATGTTGCAGCGCTGCGTCGTCAAGTAGGTATGGTTTTTCAACGACCTAATCCATTCCCTAAAAGCATTTATGAAAATGTTGTCTATGGTTTACGTATTATGGGCGAAAATAATCGCCGTGTATTGGATGAAGCCGCAGAAGTTGCGCTGCGAAGTGCGGCATTATGGAATGAAGTAAAAGACCGTTTGCACGATAGTGCACTGGGACTTTCTGGTGGCCAACAGCAACGTTTAGTGATTGCTCGCGCCATTGCGATTAAGCCAGAAGTTTTATTGCTTGATGAACCTACTTCGGCACTTGACCCTATTTCAACATTGACGATTGAAGAATTGATTAATGACTTAAAAAAGCAGTTCACTGTGGTCATTGTTACCCATAATATGCAACAAGCCGCACGTGTTTCAGATCAAACGGCATTTATGTACATGGGTGACTTAATTGAATACAGCGATACTAATACGCTGTTTACCACGCCGGCAAAAAAGAAAACTGAAGATTATATTACTGGCCGTTACGGTTAATAGAGACGATTAATATTCTACTTTTAATATAGAATAACAAGGAAAAACAATGGATAACATCAATCTTGGTCGTCATATATCAGGCCAATTTAACGAAGATTTAGAAAATGTCATCAACCATGTCATGCATATGGGTGGTCTGGTTGAAAAACAATTAAGCGATTCACTCACGGCTGTTTATGATGCGGATGAAGTCTTGGCAAAAAATGTCTTAGCGAACGATTATAAAATTAATGCCTTAGAAGTCAGTATTGACGATGAATGTACACGCATCATAGCTAAGCGTCAGCCAGCTGCTGGCGATTTACGTTTAATTATGGCTATTGTAAAAACAATTGCTGATTTAGAGCGTATCGGCGACGAAGCACAGAAAATTGCTCGGGTAGCACTCGAAAACTTCTCTGGAGAGCAAAAAGCGCTATTACTTAATTTAGATAATTTAGGTCGTAAGGTTTTAGAATTTTTACAAGCAACTCTTGATGCTTTTACACGTATGGATGTCGACTCAGCTGTTTTAACTCATGGCAATGACGAGAAGATTGATCGTGAATACGAGGCGCTAATGCGTCAATTAATGACTTACATGATGGAAGATCCGCGTTCTATCCCACAAATAATGAGTGTTATCTGGTCAGCTCGTGCTTTAGAACGTATTGGTGACCGTTGTCAAAATATTTGCGAATACATTATCTATTTTGTCAAAGGAAAAGATGTTCGCCACACAACAGCTGAAGATATTAAATCTTTGTAAATTTTGAAAAAGCCGCTACGTTTAAATAACTTTCTATATACCTGTTATGTTTCGACAAATCATAGCTATATCTAGTTAAAAGCACAGGAATTGTCAGGTGATCGTGATAAAACGCTTGAAGATCGTGTTAAATGGGTTAATATCCGCGACGAATAATAACAAAGAGCAATTTGGCTCTGGGAATAAATTATGGCTAGAAATTCAATACTAGGTGTCTTTGCAAAATCACCTATTAAACCATTAGAAAAACACATTCGATTGGTCACTAAGTGTTGTAATCAACTAACTCCTTTCTTTGCTGCTTGTGCTGAACAAGATTGGTCAAAAGCAGGGAAACTTCGCAGTAAAATCTCAAAATATGAACGCGACGCAGACAAATTAAAACGCGAAATACGCCTTGAACTTCCAGGTGGCTTATTTATGCCTGTAGATCGTGCTGATTTGTTAGAGTTACTTTCACAACAAGATAAAATTGCTAATAAAGCAAAAGATATTGCCGGACGTATTTTAGGACGCAAACTGGTTATACCAGAAACACTACAAGATTCTTTTGTGGCGTATGTTGCTCGAAATATTGAAGCCGCAGAAAAAGCAGCTGACGCGATTAATGAATTAGACGACTTATTAGAAACAGGTTTTCGTGGTCGAGAAGTAGCATTGGTTGAGAAGATGATTAACCAATTAGATGAAATAGAAGATGATACAGACGGCATGCAAATTAAATTGCGTAGCGACTTATTGGCGATTGAGAATGACTTAAATCCTATTGATGTAATGTTTTTATATCAAATTATTGAATGGATAGGTGATTTAGCCGATTTAGCCGAACGTGTTGGTGCTCGTTTAGAAATTTTACTGGCTAGAAAATAAGGCTTATTCATGGATATATTATTAACACATGGCCCTATGTTGGTCATTATTGCCGGCGTTGTTGGTTTCTTTATGGCGTGGGGCATTGGTGCAAACGATGTGGCTAACGCAATGGGTACATCAGTTGGCTCTAAAGCGCTAACGATTAAACAAGCGATTCTCATCGCGATGGTTTTTGAATTTGCTGGTGCTTATTTAGCGGGTGGTGAAGTTACTTCAACTATTCGTAAGGGTATTATTGACGCTTCTTACTTTGTAGATAGTCCGGAATTACTTGTTTTTGGTATGATTTCAGCATTATTTGCTGCTGCTACTTGGTTACTTATTGCTTCTATTTTAGGTTGGCCAGTATCTACAACACACTCAATTGTTGGCGCCATTGTTGGTTTTGCTGCCGTTGGTGTTAGTGTTGATGCTGTTGAATGGGGTAAGGTTATCGGTATCGTAGGTAGCTGGATAATTACGCCACTTATCTCAGGTATTATTGCGTTTATTATTTTTAACAGTGCACAAAAATTAATTTTTGATACGGATAACCCATTAACTCAAGCTAAACGTTGGGTACCTTTTTACATGTTTTTAGCGGGCTTCGTACTTGCTTTAGTCACTATTAAGAAAGGTTTGAAGCATTTAGGCTTAAACATCGGCTCTGTTGAAGGTTATGTATATGCGATTATTGCCGCAGTTATTGTCGCTGTTATAGGTAAAATATTCATAAACCGTTTAGAATTTGATGAAAGTGCTGCGAAGAAAACACATTATGCCAACGTAGAAAAAGTATTTGCGGTATTAATGATCGTTACTGCCTGTGCAATGGCATTTGCTCATGGTTCAAACGATGTTGCTAATGCGATTGGTCCACTAGCTGCGGTAGTAAGTATTGTTGGTAATGACGGTCAAATTGCAGCTAAGTCAGCTATCGCATGGTGGATTTTACCACTAGGTGGTTTTGGTATTGTTGCTGGTCTTGCATTATTTGGTCACAGAGTTATTGCAACCATAGGTAATGGCATTACACATTTAACGCCAAGCCGTGGTTTTGCAGCTGAATTAGCAGCAGCATGTACAGTTGTTATCGCTTCAGGTACAGGTTTACCTATCTCAACCACACAAACGTTAGTAGGCGCTGTGTTAGGTGTAGGTATGGCTCGTGGTATTGCTGCAATTAACTTAACGGTTGTGCGTAATATTGTTGTTTCTTGGGTTGTTACCTTACCGGTTGGTGCAGGTTTATCTATCATTTTCTTCTGGGGAATGGTGGCAATTTTCACCTAGGCACACTTAGAAAATTTACTTTTAAAAAACCAACATTGATGTTGGTTTTTTTTATTTAAACTCCTGAATTTATAAACTTTCAGTGGTAACCACTATATAATTAAAAAGTGATTAGGTAATGCTTGCCTGAACCACTATTACCCTATATTATAACGCCTCTTTGATGTTCTTTAGAATTTCAAACTGCCTTGATAGCTCAGTCGGTAGAGCAGAGGATTGAAAATCCTCGTGTCCCTGGTTCGATTCCGGGTCAAGGCACCATATTTCTCTTTATTGAGACGAAAAAGCCCACAAGCAATTGTGGGCTTTTTTTTGTTTTAACAGAAAAATTAATTTTCAATTAAATGAGTATCACTTCACTAAATTCCCGTTTTATATCAAACTTTCTTAGTAGACATTATGTTATAAATATTGCCCTTGATATCTCTAGAACTTAATGATGATGAGTACAAAACAAGCGGATGAATCATTAGGCATTTTTTTCGCTTCATGGAGTGAAAAAAGAGCAGGGCGAATACCTGGTAATATTCCTATTTGGGTGGGAATATTATCTGAGTTAACTGAGTTTGGTATTTTTTTTGTCGCCTATTTTATCGCTAAATTATATTATCCTGAAATATTTTCTCGTGGCCCACAAAGCTTAAATACAACTATTGGTGTATTGAACACTATTGTTTTGTTGTCTAGCAGTTACTTTATGGCTAAGGCCATGGCTAGTGTCCGAGTTAATAATTTAGTGAAATGCGAACGGTTTTTATGGCTTGCTCTACTTTGTGGCTGTAGTTATTTATGCTTAAAAACCTGGGAATTTCACTGGAATGACTTACAAGGATATAGCACTAACACCAACGAATTTTTCACTGTCTATTACTACATGACGTTTAATCATTTTTTACATGTTGGCTGGGCCTCATGTGCCATATTATGGGTGATCTTCAGGCTAAGAAAAGGGGCATATTCAGCAAAAAGTCACACAGGTTTAGAGGCACTAGCTGTGTATTGGCATATGATTGACTTAATGTGGATCCTGATTTTTCCATTATTATATGTATTAAGGTAGCGTTGAAATATGAAAGGTATTGGAAAATTAGAATACTACTTAGTGGTATTAATTTTAATTACTTTGTTGAACACTTTTTTAGGTGAAAACTTTCAGTCAACGACAGTTGTTAGTGTTTTAGTTGCAATAACAATAATGTGCAAAGGTATTGTCGTTATTGATCACTTCATGGAACTTAAGGGGGCACATAGGTATTTGAGACTAATGATGAAAACTTACTTTGTAATATTCCCTTCGTTAATCATATTAACTGTTTTTTACTGAGCCAAGCGTCTTATTGACGTTTACTTAGTTATCGGTTTAATCATCCAAATTGAAAACTAATACCACTCACCGTTTTATTCAGGTTATTCATCGCAATAAATTTTTTGAAAGTAAACTTTTGTAAAGTCATTACAGCTTTTGATTAATACTGATTACAATTAAAGCATTAAAAATACTATAAGTGGTTTCATCTTTTATGGAAAACCGTTTTCGAATACAGATCAAACACAGTGTTATGACTGTCCTAGCAACAACCCTGTTGTTGGCTTGCTCGAGTACATCTGAGCTTGATAAAAATATTAGAAATATTAACTTACCTGCGACTTGGCAACAAAGTGAACAGAATTTGCAGGTTGAAAATAACTGGCTAGAACAGCTTGATAGTCCTCAAGTTCAACAATTAGTGAGAACAGCACTAGCATCAAATCACCAATTAAAAATTCAAGCGTATAATGTTGAAATTCAAAAGCAACAACTGATCATTTCTGGCAGTACACTTTGGCCATCGCTTGATTTGTCTTTGCGTTCGGGTCGAAATAAATACAATGACTCTGATACTTACACTAATTCAAGCTCAGTTAATTTGAATTTAACTTACGAACTTGATTTATGGGGGAAACTATCTTCAGCTGACCAACAAGCTAACTTAACGTTTATGGCTGAACAGTCGAATTTTGAGCAAAGTAAACAGCAATTAGTGGTTGATGTTGTCACTAAGTGGTTCGCGGTTGTTGAGGCAGAAAAGCTACTGTCACTTTATCAAGGTCGTGTAAAAAACTCCCAACAAAATTTAGACATTATTGAATCAGGCTATAACAGTGGCTTAAGTGAAGCACTTGATGTTTACCTAACACGTAATGAGCTAAACAATGAATTAACTCGTGTTTGGGAACAAAAAACAGTAAAAACTCAATTAATTAGACAGTTGGAACGTTTAGTTGGTGAGTATCCCACAGGAACATTGTTAGTTGATGCTGATTTACCGCTACTAACCTCTGATATTCCCTTAGGATTGCCATCGGAGCTTATTAGCAGAAAACCTCAGTTAAAGTCTAGTTGGTATTTATTACTTGCTAAAGATGCTGGCCTCGCTTATGCACACAAACAACGTTTTCCAAGCCTAACTTTAACAGCGTCGGTAGGAGACAGCGGCATTGATATAGATGACTTGCTATCAGGATCATCGTTAGCATGGTCATTGTTTGGAAATATTTCTGCACCACTATTTAATGCTGGTCGTTTGGCTGCTAATGAAGAGCAAGCACGGTTAGCGTTGAAACAAAACGAACAGCAATATCTTGAGCACTTATATAATGCATTTACTGAGGTTGAGAATGCGGTGACCCAAGAAAAAAGTTTAAAAAATAGCTATAAAAGTATGTTAGCTGCACAAGAAAATGCCAAAGTTGCCGCGACACTTTCTTTTGAACAATATCAAAGTGGTTTGGTTAATTATACTACGGTGCTTGATGCTCAATCACGATCGTTTGATGCACAAAGTACCTTGATAAAGCTTAAAAATCGCTTGATTGCCAATCGCATACAACTACATTTAGCACTCGGTGGCGACTTTACTGTGTCTGAGAAAACTGCCACAACTATTAATCCAAAGGCTGAATAATAATGTCTTCACAACCAAGTTTACATACAGAAATAACACAAAAACCAAGCACGCTAAAAAAATTGATCATCCTAGCTGTTATTATTGGCGTTACATTATCATTAGTCGCTTTGATTTATAGTAACCCGCCACAATCGAAAAGGGCTAAACCCTCAAAAGCGCCCCAGATGACAGTAGCAACAAAGATATTAGCGCCGCAACGTTATCAAGTTATGGTGGAAAGTTTTGGTACGGTAAAACCTCGTACACAAAGCATACTTTTTGCGCAGGTTGCTGGCCAAATTACTCAAGTCAGTGGTCAATTTCGTGACGGTGGTTTTTTTGAAAAAGGTGATGTTTTAGTACAACTTGATGATCGAGATTACCGGTCAGAAGTCAAAGTATCACAAGCAAATCTTTTATCTGCCAACCAAGTATTACTTGAAGAACAAGCAAGAGTTCAACAAGCAGAAGCTGACTGGCAGCGGTTGGGAAATGGTAAAGTAGCCGGTGTTTTAGTGTTACGTCAGCCGCAACTTGAGTCAGCAAAAGCAAAAGTACTTTCTGCTCAAGCGCAATTAGATAAAGCTAAGCTATCGTTAGAACGCACCCAAATAGTGGCACCTTATGCGGGACGCATTTTGAAAAAACAAGTTGATATTGGTCAAGTTGTTACCAGTAACAGTCAACTTGCCACCATTTTTGCTGTTGATTATGTAGAAATTCGCTTACCGATTAATAATAAAGATCTTTCCTTGATTAACTTACCTGAAGTATATCGAGATATTGGTGAACAGGGTAATAAGGACGATGTAAAAATAAGCTCTGATTTAATTGGCCATCAATCATGGAATGGAAAAATAATTCGCACCGAAAGTGCTATCGATGAACAGTCTCAGCAGCTCTATGTTGTAGCACAAATTAATCGCCCCTATGATGCAACAACCTCTTTGGGATCACCGATAAAAATAGGTCAATATGTTACTGCCCAGATAACAGGGAAAGAACTAAGCAATGTTTTGGTTATTCCCAGCAATGTTATTTATCAGGGAAGCTATGTTTACACAGTCGAAAATGGCTTGTTAATTCGTAAAGAGGTTTTACTAGGGTGGCAAAACGGTAAAGAGTCAATTGTTGAGTCTGGGCTCGTTGCCGGTGATGAACTTGTGCTAACTTCTTTAGGACAAGTGAGCTCTGGAACTCCCGTAGCCATTGAAGGAAATATCCCGAGTAAAGCAAGACAAAATAACCCAAAAGCTCGTCAAAATAAGGCAAAACTTGAAGGCACTAAAAGATCAAAGGGTGAAGCACAATGATCGCCTGGTTTGCTCGAAATCACGTAGCTGCGAATCTGTTATTAATTACTATTTTAATTTTAGGTCTATTTAGTCTATCTGTGCGTATACCGGTTGAGGTTTTCCCCTCATTTGCCTCTGATCGTATCAATGTGAATGTCTCGTTACGTGGTGCTACGCCAGAAGATGTTGAAAAAAGTATTTCTATTCGCATAGAAGAGGCGATACAAGACCTAGAAGGTATTAAGCAAATTGCTAGTCGTTCATCTGAAGGCTCTTCAGCGGTTAATATCGAAGTTGAAAGTGGCTACGATGCACGAGAAGTTTTGGCTGATATTAAAAGTCGTGTCGACTCTATCAATACTTTTCCATCAGATGCTGAAAAACCTGTAGTGTCGTTAGCGACTCGAAAAAGAGAAGTTATCTCGGTTAGTGTCGCCAGTATTTATGGTGAAAAAGAAACGCGCGAGTATGCAGAGAAAGTACGCGATGAGTTGTTAAAAATATCTGAAATTACTCAGGCAGAGCTTAGTGGTGTTCGTAACTACGAAGTTTCTATTGAAATACCTCAAGATAAATTACAACAATATAACTTAACTATCTCCCAAGTGTCAGCCGCGATAAATAATTCTAGTACCGATGTTTCTGCGGGCAATCTAAGAACCGAAGGAGGGGATGTTTTATTATTGTCAAAGGGGCAAGCTTATCGTAAAAATGAGTTTTCTGACATCGCGATAAAGACTCACACTGATGGTTCTATTTTACGTTTGTCTGATATTGCGTTGATCACCGATGCTTTTGAAGAAACACCGGTAAGAACACGCTTTAACGGTAAGCAAGCCGCCTTTATCGACATCTATCGTATTGGTCCACAAAGTGCCATTGACGTTGCCGATGCAGTAAAAAACTATATTGATGAACAACAAGGAAATGTGCCGGTAGGTGTTGAGTTAAGTTATTGGGATGACGACTCTCAAATTGTAAAAAATCGTATTGCAACGTTAACAACAAGTGCGTTGCAAGGTGGTATTTTAGTCTTAGCACTACTGAGCTTATTTTTACGCCCGTCGATCGCCTTCTGGGTTTTTATTGGCATTCCTATTTCATTTATGGGGGCTTTTATAGCAATGCCTTTTTTTGGCATAACCCTTAACGTTATGAGCCTATTTGGCTTTATTCTAGTACTCGGTATTGTCGTGGATGACGCCATTGTCACCGGAGAAAATATTTATACCCATTTAAAAACAGCTAAGTCAGGGGAAGAGGCAGCCATAAGAGGTACTGAAGAAGTGGCTACACCAGTTACTTTTGGTGTATTAACCACTATTGCCGCTTTTTTACCTCTGGCATTTATTGAAGGTGCGCGAGGGGCATTGTTCGCACAAATTCCGGTCATTGTTATTCCTGTTTTATTGTTTTCTCTAATCGAGTCAAAGTTTGTTTTACCGTCACATTTAAAGCATTTAAAACTTCGTAGTCAAAAAACAAAAACATCTAAATTTAGCCAATTACAACAACGCTTTGCGGATGGCTTTGAAAACACAATTTTACGTTATTATCAGCCTTTATTAAAAAAAGCCATTAATTTTAAAACAGCGACATTTTTTGGTTTTGTTGGTGTTTTCTTAATTATCATTACCTTGGTCATGAGTGGCTGGACTAAATTTATATTCTTTCCAAGAATACCCAGTGAGACGGTAAGAGCTTCATTAACCTTACCAGCAGGCTCACCATTTGAGGTAACGAATAAACATATCTTAAAAATGACAGAGAAAGCGGAAGAGTTACGTGAGAAATATATTGATGAGGCGACGAATGAAAGTATCATTATTAATATTTTGGCGACAACGGGTGGCAGAGGTGGCACAACCAATCAAGGCAGTGTTCGTTTTGAAATAACGCCGCCAGAGTCTAGAAGCTTATCAATTGGTTCAACACAGTTAGTTCGCGAATGGCGGGAGCTTATTGGGCCAATTCCTGGCGCTGAAAGTATGACCTTTAGAGCCGAAATAGGTAGGTCATCAGACCCTATCCAAGTACAGCTTAAAGCAAGCTCTTTGGACTCGCTTAAAGAAATTACCGATAAGGTAAAGATACGCTTAGCTACTTACCCAACCGTTTTTGACATAGAAGATAGTTTGTCTGACGGAAAAGAAGAGCTACAAATCGAATTAACTGAGCAAGGCAAAGCGCTCGGGTTAACCAGAGTAAGTATATCTAATGAAGTACGCCGCTCGTTCTTTGGCTCACAAGTTCAACGTATTCAAAGGGGTAGAGACGATGTCCGGGTAATGGTACGCTTACCTTTGAGTGAGCGTCGCACGACTGCTGATTTAGAAAATATTCTTATTGGAACTCCCAATGGTGGTTCAGTGCCTTTGGCACATGTTGCTCGCTTAATTCCAGGGAAAAGTCCATCAACCATCTCTAGAATCGATCGTTATAGAACGGCAAATGTCAGCGCTGATGTCGATAAAGAAAACACCAATATGACAATATTACAGGCCGATTTAAAAACTTACTTGGATGAGCTTCTTTTACAATATCCTGGTGTCAGTCATTCGCTCGAAGGTGAAGCTAAAGAGCAACGTGAATCATTTGGATCGTTAGCTTGGGCATTAGTTTTTGTTTTCTTTATTATTTATGCTTTGCTGGCCATTCCATTTAAGTCTTATCTACAACCTATTATTGTCATGAGCGTTATTCCTTTTGGTATGATAGGTGCCGTTATAGGTCACTGGATCATGGGCATGGAATTAACGATTATGAGCTTATTGGGCATGCTGGCATTAATTGGTGTGGTGGTGAATGACTCCTTGGTATTAGTTGATTTTATCAATAAAAAACGAGCCGAAGGTATTAAGCTTATGGAAGCAGTACTTACCGCGGGCGCTTCACGTTTTCGTCCTGTGATGTTAACTAGCTTAACCACCTTTATTGGTTTAATGCCGTTACTTTTTGAGCAATCAACTCAAGCACAATTTCTTATCCCAATGGCTGTTTCTCTTGGTTTTGGTATATTGTTCGCGACATTTATTACCTTGATTTTAGTACCGGTTAACTACTTACTTGTTGAACAGATAAAGGCGTTTTTTGGTGTTAAGCCTACGGGGTATGTTCTAGAGCAAGTTTAGCTTTTACATTTATGGTATTTCAAGCAATAAAAAACCCAGTTAAAAACTGGGTTTTTTCATTTGAAATAAAACTAGAAATCTTCCAGCATAAATTCTAACGAGTCTTCATATGCTTTTAGCTCTTTTTCTAATTGGAATCTTTCTTTTATAAGTTCTATTTCACGCCATTTTCTTTTCTTATTAGTGCTTTCTGAGGACTTAGGTCTTTTACCAAACGAGCCCATTACTTGTTCAAGTTTATCCATAGAACACTCCTTTTTATTTAACAGCACCTTTTTAATAACACATTCAAGATGATAAGCAAATAATTAAAGCAATAAACTCCGATAATACTTGGTGATAAAGTAACTCTTTTTAGGCTTTATTTTAAACTAACCGTATGAAAAATAGCTATTAAAGTAACTCTTTTTAGGCTTTATTTTAAACTAACCGTATGAAAAATAGCTATTAAAGTAACTCAGCAAGCTGTTTTTCTAATTTTATCTGGTCAAGGGTAAAATTTCTGATCCCTTCAGCAAGTTTTTCTGTGGCCATAGCATCTTCATTCATTGCCCAACGATAGCTACTTTCTGATAATTTTTCTTGAGCGGCTAATTTGGGGTGCTCACTAAATAATTTTTGCTCAAGCGGGTCATTACACTTTGATAGTTCGTCTAATAGGTTTGGACTTATCGTTAAACGATCACATCCGGCAAGTTGACGTATCTCATCTATGTTTCTAAAACTTGCTCCCATCACCACCGTTTTATAACCTTTACCTTTGTAATAGTTATAAATGCTAGTTACCGAGATCACACCAGGGTCTTCATCCGCTGCGTATTCACTTTTGCCGCTATCCTTTTTGTACCAATCTAAGATCCGGCCAACAAAAGGCGAGATTAAGTAAACCCCTGATTCGGCACAAGCTTGTGCTTGAGCAAAACTAAACAATAAAGTTAGGTTACAGTTAATACCAACCTTTTCTAGTTGCTCTGCCGCTTTAATACCTTCCCAAGTTGATGCCAGTTTAATAAGGATACGATCGTTATTAATACCTGCTTCTTTATACATCGCCATAAGCTTATGCGCTTTGGCAATTGAAGCTTGAGTATCAAAAGATAAACGTGAATCTACTTCTGTTGAAATACGACCTGGTACAGTTTTTAAAATTTCTAAGCCAATTAATACTGATAGTTTATCAGCGGCATCAATAACTTGTTGTTCTGTATTTGATGACTGTGCTTTTGCCCATGTTACCGCTTCGGTAAGTAAATGTTGATAACCTTCAAGTGATGCTGCTTTTAATAATAGCGATGGGTTTGTGGTTGCATCTTGTGGTTGAAAATTTGCGATTGCTTCAATATCGCCGGTGTCAGCAACTACAGTAGTCATTTTTTTTAATTGAGAAAGCTGGTTAGTCATGTCCTTTACCTTTTTACGAAAAACTTAAAATTGGAGAATTATTACAACATAAATGGCTGAAAAAGTGATAAACCTTTGATGTAATGCCTAATATGACTATATTTGTAACAAATTTTCAATATATAGCAAGTATGTTCGACATTTTTTTAACTATGACGGTAATTGGCTTATCATTTATCTTCATGTTTAGCGGATTTATTGTATTATATGGGTTATATATTTTGATATTGTATTAAACGGGACCGTTATGCTACTTGTTGTTTCTCCAGCTAAAAACTTAGACTTTGAGTCACCATTACCCACTAATAAATTTTCTCAACCTGAGCTTTTAGCGCACAGTAAAGATTTAATTGACCATTGCCAAAAATTAACACCTGCAGAGATATCAACCTTAATGGGCATTAGTGATAAACTTGCTGGGTTAAACGCTGCTCGATTTGGTGAATGGTCAATGCCTTTTACTGTTGATAATGCTCGCCCAGCGGTATTAGCGTTTAATGGTGATGTTTATACCGGATTAGACGCCAAAACATTTAATGAAGATGATTTTGATTTCGCACAAAAACACATGAGAATTTTGTCAGGATTATACGGTTTACTCAAACCTCTTGATTTAATGCAAGCCTACCGCTTAGAAATGGGTTCAAGGTTAGCGAATGATCGTGGCAGCAACTTGTATCAGTTTTGGGGAGACATTATTACTGACCATGTCAATGAAGCATTGGCCCAGCAGGGTGATAAAGTGTTAATTAACCTAGCCTCTAATGAATATTTTAAATCAGTAAATAAAAAAAAGCTTCAAGGTGAAATAATTACTCCAGCATTTAAAGATTGGAAAAATGGTCAATTTAAAATGATCAGTTTCTTTGCCAAAAAAGCACGAGGTTTAATGGCACGTTATATCATTGAACATCGCTTAACAGAGGTTGAACAACTTAAATCCTTTGATGTTGCTGGCTATCAATATAGTGAAGAAATGAGTCAAGGTAATGATTTTGTTTATACCCGTAAAGAAACGCAATAGTAGCGCTAATGCATAAGCCTGCTTTAGTTATACTTAACCCACTAAGCTTTAAGTGGTAAATACATAGCAAGAGAACACAAAAAAGGAAAAGGAATGCTTACATTACTCGCTAAACTGTTCAATGCACTGAACTCAGAAAGCTCTACTCGGCAAATATCATTGGCCATAGCGTTAGGTTTTATCGTTGGACTATCGCCACTGCTTACCTTGCATAATATTGCTTTTATATTCGTGGTTTTATTTTTAAGAGTCAATATCGGCGGTTTTATAGTCGCTTGGGGATTCTTTAAAGGGTTAAGTTATTTGTTGTCATCATTGATCGTTACTGTTGGTGAGTCATTACTAACAGCAAAGTCATTACACCCTTTATTTGATGCTTTATATCAGTCTTCGTTATTTAAACTAGGCCATCTTCACCATACTTATACGTTGGGTGCTTTGGTGCTTGGCTGTTTATTAGCGGTGCCGTTATATTATCTAAGTAATTTTTTAATTGAAAAGTATCGACTACATATTAAAGCCTTCTTTGAGAAGTTCCGTATTGTTAAGGCATTAAAAGCATCAAAGTTCTACCGTATTTATAGCCACGTTTCTGGCCAAGGAGAGTTGTAATGAGTCGTTTTATTCGTTGGAAAGGGCTAGTTGGTTTTTTTGTGGTCATGGGATTAATGATCGCTTTTATTTATTTATTTGCAGACGCTTTAGTTAAGAAAGGTATAGAAAAATCAGGCGAATGGTATCTAGGTGCAGAGGTTAATGTTAGTGAAGTTGAAATTAACTATTTACCCTTAACACTGAGTATTGAAGGTTTCCAAGCAACCGATCCTGAAAAACCTAGCCATAATTTGGTGAGTTTTTCACAAGCCTCAGCCGGTGTCGATGTTTGGCAATATTTATTTGGTAAGTTATATATTAGCGAGTTAAACGTTGCTGAGTTAAGAATCGATCAGCCTAGGCAGTCTGTAGGTGAAGTCTATAGGCTTGGTGATGATACTGAAAATGGCAGTGACGGTGTAGGTGATTCAATGTTACCTAAACTTGATGTTAGCCTACCTAAAGCTGAAGATTTACTCAATAATAGTGATTTGCTAACGGTCAAACGTGGCAAAGCTTTAGAGCAAAGTTATCAAATCGAAAAGAAAAAGCTGCAAGCTGCTTATGAAACACTTCCGACTAAAGACGCGTTAGCAGACTATAAAAAGCAAGTAGAGCAACTAGCTAATATTAAGATAGAAAGTTTAGCCGATCTTGAAAAGCTTAATAAAGATTTTACTGCGCTAAAAACGAAGTTCGAAGCTGATCAAGTGGTCATGAACAAAGCAAAGCAGCAAGTTAGCGCTTCAAAAACATTATTAAGCGAACAGACTAAAGCTTTAAAAGATGCGCCAAGCGCGGATTGGAAAAACATTGAGAGCAAGTACCAACTTGACAGTGTCGATGGTGCTGATTTTGCTCACTTGTTGTTTGGTGAGCAAGCAAGAGAATACTTTGGTTATGCTGATACTGTTTATCGAAATATAGCACCGCTAATTAAATCTTCAAAAGTCGACAAAGAAGCACCAGTAGCAAGTGATCAAGGTCGTTATGTGCAGTTTAATGATGAAACACCTTTGCCCGACGTACTTATCGAACAAGCAAATTTTTCTTTAATATTGCCACAAGGTGAATTTGCAATTAGCGGCAAAGAATTGACACATCAGCACTGGGTACGAGGTAATAACAGTGTTATTAACGTTAAAAGTGACAATGTACAGGGCTCGGGGAAATTAACCTTAGGGTTAGCTTTCTCACTAGATAAGCAAGATGTTTTAACAGGTAAGGGGCAGTGGCAACTTGCCGATGTCACCTTAAAAGATGTTTCACTACAAAAATCAAGTGCTTTTACTTTAGATCTTAACAGTGGTTTATTATCAGGTAAGGGGTCTTTTTCATTCATTGATGACCAAATTGACAGTGAAAATAAACTTAACCTAGCTAATACTCAATATAGTGGTGCTGGCACTTCGAAGTTAAGTACACTCTTTATTGACACAGTTCAGTCTCTTAAGTCGTTGGCGTTAACCATAGCTGCAAAAGGTAAAATAACGGCTCCGACGTTATCTATCTCATCACCACTTGATAACCAATTAAAAGATTCAATGGTGCAGCAAGTATCAACTAAATTAACAAGCTTCAAATCTGACATTAAAGCAGGGTTAAACACTAAGCTTACTCAAGCTTTAGGGGGAAGTAATAAGGAAGCCGAGTCTCTAATGGATGTTGAAGCACTGATTGGAGATAGCGATAAAGCATTAGATGAGCTGATTAACTCAGATATCGTCGCAGCGAAAAAGAAAGAGTTTGAAGATAAACAAAAAGATAAGCTCAAAGATAAAGCAAAAGAAAAACTAGGGAAACTATTTGGTTAGGCTTGCTTAGCTTACTCATCATTAATGACAAGTTTACGCTCAGCTATCGTAGCTGCCAAGGGGGGAGCTGAGCGGCCAAGCTAAACTCGTTTAATAAAGTCGTTTTAGTTTTTTCTGTAAAAAAAGCCTCAGCTTATTGTTAAGTTGAGGCTTTTTGTTGTTAATTAGCGTGTTGTTTTTACTAAGCTTTAATGCCTAAACTGCTAAGGCCACCACTTTTCTTGCCCTTACTATTGTAGGTCATTGATGAGCGGTTATGATTCTCAAGCAAGGAGTTTTTCATGCGTTCAGCGGCAAGTGAAGATTGCTGTATGATTTGACCGTTAACCTGATTTTTGTCTTTACAACGCAGTAAAATAGCTTCAATTTCAGCAATCTCTTGCTGATGAATACCTGATTTAACTTCGTTTTTCAAAATAATATTTTGAGCGTTTTGTTCATCAAGTTGCTGTATGGCTTTTAGCAAAGCCTCTTTTTGCTCGGTAACGGCAGTTAATGCTTGTGGGCTTTGTTTTTGTAAGACTTCTTTTTCAACGCTGAGCAGCTCTTCAAGCTGCTGTAGGTTATGTAACTGTTGAGCAATTAATTGCTCTGCTGCTAACGCTGTCATCAGGTGTAACTCCTGTGATTAGGTTAACAGTAAACTGTTAGCCTAGTTTAAATTCGAAATTTGCTATACTGGCAGCAAGCTTTTCAGGATCAACTTTATACTCACCATTTGCAATGGCTTTTTTGAGTTGATCGATTTTTTTCTGATCAACGGCTGGTGCGTCATTCGCTTTCTTTTGTAACTCATTTAACTGTTGAGCTTGTGGTGTTAAAGAGACTGAATCTTTACCTACAGATCTTCCTTGTTCACTACTTGCTGCATTTTGTGTGGCTTGCTGTTTGACTTGTACTTGTTGATCAAGCTTTTGCTTTACCTGACTGTTGTTTGACAAGTTATTGATATTTATAGCCATAATACTATCCTATAGATAACGGGTTGATATTCACTATCTTGTTATCGGCAAGCAGCCTAATAACTTAACCATTATTATAAATTAATTATCACTTCGTTGATAGCCGATACTCGCCCTGTTACCGTTCTACCACTGCCTTCATTTTCAACCGCTATTTGCTCGCCAAGCCCCCCGTCTTCAAGGGCTATGCCGGAGGTTTTTATTGTCAAGGTATTCGATTGCGCAATAAGCGTGACATGGCTGCCTTTGCAAACAAAACAAATATTTTTTTTAGTTAGAATCACACCCGCCCTCAACTTTCTTTTAGCTCGGGTACCAATAACGATTCTGGTATCATCTAAGCTCTCACCACGAATTCTATATTTATCGCGATATTCAATGGTGACATTTGAACTATCAACTCTACTGCCCTTACTAATGATACTTTTTGCAACAACTACCGGTATGACCACTTGAATTTTTGCAGGAATATAAAGATACCAAGACGATGGGTCGTCGCAATTTATTTTAACATTTACGTTTCTACCATTATGATTTTCAGGTATATTTGCGATTAAAGGTGTTAAACAAGGTTGAATAATAATTCTGGGATCTAAAGTAGAGACTGAAACGTTTATCTTTCCTTGCTTTGGCAATGGCGTGTTATTTTTTATAAATTGGGTAACAAAATCTTGAAGTTGCTGTCTGTCCATCGTTTGGGCAAAGGCTAGATTTGAAAAAAGCGCTGAGATTAGCGAAAGAATGATAAATATCTTGAATATGCTCATAAATTTGTCAACTATTTGCTAGGGAAATTAAAATACTCGTCTATGCTTAATTTATGTATAGTTTAACAATAATTAAAAACAGACGAATACGCACTAAACGTCAAAAAATTGAACGTTCAATATGTATCTGTAAGCACAATCAAGAAGTGTGCCTTTTTGTGAATTAAGTAAAATGAGGTTTGTATGGCAGGAATTTTAGACTCAGTAAATCAACGCACTCAGTTGGTTGGACAGAATAGGCTTGAATTATTACTTTTTCGTTTAATCGGACCACAACGTTTTGGTATTAATGTTTTTAAAGTACGTGAAGTTATGCCTTGTCCGCGCTTAACCTTACTGCCAGGACAAGACCCTTTTATTAAAGGTGTTGCCCATATTCGTGGCCAAACCATTTCAGTGATCGATTTGAGCAAATCGACAGGTGGCCCAGAAATAGTGCCAGATGAAAATTCTTTTGTCATTATTGCAGAATATAATCGCAGTGTGCAGGGCTTTTTAGTTGGCGGTGTTGAGAGAATCGTCACGTTAAGCTGGAAAGACATCATGCCCCCTCCAGAAGGTGCTGGCAAATCAAGCTATTTAACGGCGGTTACAGAAATAGACAAAAAAATGGTCTCTATTTTAGATGTAGAGAAAATTTTAAATGAAATTAGTCCTATTTCAACAGAACTCAGTGAAGGTGTTGTTGATGCGAGTGTCGGAGTTAGTCTTGGCGAACGGGTAATTATGATCGCGGATGATTCAACCGTAGCTCGAAATCAGGTGAGAAGAGCTCTAGAGCCATTAGGCTTAACAATGTTGTTAGCTAAAAATGGCCAAGACGCTTTAGATCAATTACTTGCTATAGAAGCCGAGTGTCATACATCAATTACCGAAAAAGTGGCTTTACTTATCTCTGATATAGAAATGCCTGAAATGGACGGTTACACCTTAACCGCTGAGATTAAAAATAATGATCGATTGAAAGCCATGCCGGTTATTTTACATACTTCGCTAAGTGGTGTTTTTAATAATGCCATGGTTGCTAAAGTTGGTGCAGAAGATTTTATTCCAAAGTTTCATCCTGATGAGTTAGCCACAGCAGTAAAAAAATGGTTAAAGAAAGATGAACTAGCAAATAATGCTAATTAACCCATTATTTTTAGCGTATTCTATCGTTAATAAATGATAATAATAATTTAAGGCGGAATATCGAAGTGTCAATCCGACAGCTTGATGATAGCAGTTATCATCAGTTTAGAGTCTTCCTAGAGAAACAATGTGGCATCGTCTTAGGTGAAAATAAACAATACCTAGTGAAAAGCCGTTTAGCCCCTTTAATGGCTAAATTTGATGTTACCACATTAGGTGATTTAGTCACTCGTACTCTCAGTCCAATTGAAAGGCAGTTACGCGCCGCAGTTATCGACGCCATGACGACCAACGAAACCTTGTGGTTTCGCGATGAGTACCCCTTTGAACTATTGAAAAAACGCTTACTTCCTGAGTTTAAAAATCAAAGAACGCCTTTGAAAATTTGGTCAGCGGCAAGTTCTTCAGGTCAAGAACCTTATTCTATTGCGATGGCAGTTCAAGAATTTAAGCAAAGTAATCCTGCTGCGTTTTCGGGGGGTGTTCAAATTATTGGCACTGATATCTCCAATACTATGCTTGAGCATTGTAAGTATGGCCATTATGACAATTTAGCGTTGTCACGAGGTTTATCAGCCGAACGCAAAAGAATGTTTTTTGAAAATGGCGATAAAGGTATGTCAAAAGTCAAAGACTCGGTTAAGAAAATGGTTAGCTTTAGGCAACTAAATCTCCTAAATAGTTATAGTCTAATGGGTAAGTTTGATATTGTATTTTGTCGTAACGTATTGATTTACTTCGCACCAGAAATTAAAAAGCAAATAATATCTCAAATTGAAGGTGTGCTAAATCCTAACGGCTATCTCTTTCTTGGCGCCTCGGAATCCTTAACGGGTTTAAACCAAAACTTTGATATGGTTCGCTGTAATCCTGGTATCATTTATCAGAAAAAGACTTAATATCCCCCCACTAAACTCCCCGTTGGCATAGAAATTGTATAGTTATCTTCATTGATTTGGAGGTAACACTATGGCTATCACTTTTGAAAAAGCACTTGGCATTCACCCACAAACACTTGCTGTTCGTTCTAAACGTGCAGAAGTTATTGCTAGTAATATTGCTAATGCAGATACACCCGGCTATAAAGCCAAGGGCATGGACTTTAAGTCTGCCTTAGCGCAAGCCTCTCAAAAGCAACAATCAGGTATGTCACGAACCCACGAAAAGCATTTTGATGTTCGCATTGCAACCAATAATGGTGTGCAATTTAGAACACCCGATCAACCAGATACT
The DNA here is from genome assembly GCF_014077245.1 of Colwellia sp. BRX8-9. Classification (NCBI taxonomy): domain Bacteria; kingdom Pseudomonadati; phylum Pseudomonadota; class Gammaproteobacteria; order Alteromonadales; family Colwelliaceae; genus Colwellia; species Colwellia sp. BRX8-9. The sequence goes on along the minus strand of NZ_JACGVN010000004.1, from coordinate 82,049 downwards.
GGCGATGGTAATACCGTAGATGCACAAGTGGAACGAAACTTGTATCTAGAAAACTCAATGCAGTATCAAGCCAGCATTCAATTTCTTACTGGCAGGATTAAAGGCTTGAAAAAAGCCATCACCGGAGCAGGGCAATAATTATGAGCCTATTTAACGTATTTACTATATCTGGCACGGGTATGAGCGCTCAATCTGTTCGCTTAAATACCACCGCAAGTAACATTGCTAATGCTGATAGTGTTAGCAGTAGTGTTGATGCAACCTATCGAGCACGGCATCCGGTTTTTGCCGCAGAGATGCAAAAAGCTGCCGCAGGACAAGATGACTCAGGCGTAGGTGTCAAAGTTTTAGGCATTGTGGAAAGCGATCAGCCTTTAAATATTCAGCACTCTCCGGGACACCCAATGGCAGATAAAGATGGTTTCATTTATAAACCCAATGTAAACGTGATTGAAGAAATGACCAATATGATTTCAGCATCACGCTCATATCAAACAAATGTTCAATTGGCTGAATCAGCAAAAAATATGCTGAATAAAACCTTACAGCTTGGCAAGTAACAATTAAAGGTGGGATAAAATATGGAAACAGTAAGCGGAAGTAAACCTTTAGATGGCATGCGCTGGCAAAAGGAAGATGTTACAACGACGGATAATGGCAATGGTATGTTAACGCAAGAAGATTTCTTTGCGTTACTGACCAAAGAGCTTTCTCATCAAGATCCGACTAAGCCCGTTGAAAATAATGAAATGATTTCGCAAATGACCGCGTTTTCAACGACTGACGGTGTGGCAACGCTAAATGAACAGTTTACATCATTTGCTGCATCCATGTCATCGAGTCAAGCATTACAAGCCTCCTCGTTAGTGGGTCGTAGCGTTCTAGTTGATGATAATGTTTTTGGTATGGCTGAAGGCGAAGCCGTTAAAGGCAAAATGGTCACTGATAAAGCGGCAAGTAATGTGAATATTTATGTTGAAAACACCGCTGGAGAACTTATTCAAACAGTTCCTGTTGGCAGTGTGGCTGCAGGTGAGTTTACCTTTAATTGGGACGGCAAGATGACAAATGGCGAGCCCGCTCCACAAGGTGCTTATCGTTTTAGAATTGCAGGATTAGTGGAAGGTGAAGCATCAGAATTACAAGCGATGACCTATCGTAAAGTTGATAGTGTGACGTTAGCCGGTGCAGGTGGAAATATTTTATTAAATCTTAATGGTGGCAGTTCCATGGCACTAGCAGATGTGGTGGAAGTATCAGAAGGTTAGATTAATAGTTCTTCGAACTAAATAAATTTAAGCCACTGTTATTTCAATGAAGAGTGAATACTCGAAAATTAGAAATAATTAAGATAAACAGTTTTTTATATGAGGTGCAATTATGTCATTTAATATAGCGTTGAGCGGATTAAACGCTGCTCAAAAAGATTTGGATGTTACATCAAATAACATCGCTAACGTTAATACCACCGGCTTTAAAGAGTCGCGTGCGGAATTTGTTGATGTGTATGCAGCATCATTACTTGCTTCTGGTAAAACAAAAGTGGGTGACGGTGTTTTGACGGCAGATGTCGCTCAGCAGTTTCAGCAAGGTAGTATTCAGTTTACTAATAACGCGTTAGATTTAGCCGTTACGGGTAATGGTTTTTATGCAACAGTACCTGAACTTGACTCCTTAGAAACGTCATATACCCGAGCAGGTCAGTTTAAATTAAACGACAGTAACTTTGTTGTTAACTCTGCGGGTGAGCATTTATTAGGTTTCCCAGTTAACCCTGACGGCACCTCTGCGTCGGTAAGTTTAAGTACGGCAGAGCCTATTCGTATTCCTACGGCCTCTGGTGCTCCTCAAAAAACCAGTGAAGTAGATGTACGAATGAACTTACCTGCGGGTGATTCTTTCATTAGTAGTGCGCCAGGTAACTTTGATCCCGATGATCCTTTGACTTTTAACCATTCAACTTCAGTGACTATTTTTGATTCATTAGGTGATAGTCATATAATGACTTATTACTTTATTAAAGATAATCCTTCGTCTGATGCTAACGAGTGGATGATGTTTGCTGGCGTTGATGGCATACCGGTAGATTTAGCTGATCCAGGTGGACAGACAGATCCAGATCCAACGGCAGCTCCAGGAACGCCAATAACAAATCCACAAGGTGGCGGTAGTTCAGGTCCGTTATCAGCAAGTGGCGGTGTTACTGGCATGCGTATGTACTTTGATTCTTCAGGTGATTTTGTTGCACAATTACCTATGCCAGGTGACGGTGGTGCTATTACCGTGGCACTTGGAGCGACAATATTAGCCAATGGTGCTGATCCAACTCAAACCGTGAAAATTAATTTTAATCTAGACCCTCTTGGCCCTAATCCAAATGAACCTACGCAGTTTGCTTCAAACTTTGAAGTGACTTCGCTTGAGCAAGATGGCTTAGCGGTGGGGCGATTAACCGGTATAGATATTGGTAGTGATGGTTTAATTCGAGCGACTTACAGTAATGGTACCTCAGAACCATTATCACGCATTGCTTTAGTAAACTTTGCCAATGAACAGGGCTTAACGCAAATTGGTAATACTTCATGGAAAGAAAGTATTAGTTCCGGTGAAGCATTGGCTGGTGAGGCGGGTTCAGGTACTTTTGGTACTATTAATTCATCGGCATTAGAGCAATCAAACGTTAACTTAACCACAGAATTAATCGACTTAATTTCAGCACAACGAAATTTTCAGGCTAACTCTCGTGCACTAGAAGTTGATAACCAGCTAAACCAAACTATTCTACAGATTCGATAAATAAATTTTTAAAATAATCTAGTCTATGATAAATAAAAGAGATAAAACGTAAAATGTTTTATCTCTTTTTATGTTCAGGATGAACGGTATAGGTGCAGAGCGAAACATAGCCATTCTTAGGCATCCATGTCTTCATCGCATTAATACTTCTTTATGTGTCAATGCCCGAGCAGCTGATGGTCTTTATCAAACCACCTTTCTTTCAAAACCTCAGTCGGTTCCTTTTCGTTGACGATAAAACGATTATTTTTCCATCTTCCTTTTCCTGTTCTATTTCTTCTGGCACTGTTATTGCATTTCTCATTGTAAGATACAATTTTAGAGATCTGTTATGGACAAAATGCTTTATATCGCAATGAGCGGTGCGAAACAAAATATGCATTCGCTTGCCGTTAATGCTAACAACCTTGCTAACGCTAAGACTACGGGTTTTAAAGCCGATTTAGCACAGGCGCGTTCAATGCAAGCTTTTGGCGAAGGCTTGCCTTCTCGTGTGTTTGCCATGACAGAAAATGCCAGCCAAAACTTTGACAGTGGTTCTTTGATGCAAACTTCTAGAGATTTAGATCTTGCCATTCAAGGGCCGGGTTGGTTTGCTGTTCAAGCTGAAAATGGTACTGAAGGTTATACACGTGATGGCCAATTTAGACTCAACGAAGAAGGTGCTTTAGAAACCTCTAAAGGTGAGCTTGTCTTAGGAGATACTGGCCCGATATTTATACCTCTACCAGTCAATAATATTCATATCAGTAAAGATGGCACCATCATGGTTCAGCCTGAAGGAGCACCGAGTTCTCTTCAAGAAGAAGTGGGTCGTCTAAAAATGGTTAACCCGAGGGTGCAAGAGTTAGCAAAAGGTGCTGATGGCTTGTTTCGTCGAAAAGATGGACTAAATGAGAATGCTGACGTCAATGTCAAAGTCGAAAATGGCATGCTTGAAGCAAGTAACGTAAACCCTATTGGGGAGATGACCGCGATGATTTCTTTGCAACGTCAGTTTGAAATGCAATTAAAACTCATGAAAACAGCGGAAGAAGTTGATGCAAGTTCAGCATCTTTATTACGTGCTTTCTAATTTAAATAAATAATTTTTGAGGTGATTTATGAACCCAGCATTATGGATAAGTAAAACAGGGTTAGATGCGCAAACAAAAGATATTGCGGTAATTTCTAATAATTTAGCTAACGCCAGTACCATAGGTTTTAAGAAAAGTCGTGCCGTATTTGAAGATTTACTCTATCAAACGATTAATCAGCCAGGTGGTCGCTCTGCACAAGATACAGAGATGCCTTCAGGCTTAATGCTTGGCGCGGGTACAAAAGTGGTGGCTACGCAAAAAATTCATACCCAAGGTGATATGCAAACTACCGATAACGCTTTAGATCTAATGATCCAAGGTGAAGGTTTTTTTGAAGTGCAACTCCCTGACGGTACATCGTCATATTCAAGAAATGGTCAATTTACCATGGATGAAGAGGGCAATATGGTTACACCGGGCGCGGGTTATTTAATTCAACCACAAATAACTATTCCGCCTGATGCGTTAAGTATTATTGTTTCTCAAGATGGTGAAGTCTCTGTAACTCTTCAGGGGCAACCTGATCCTGCTGTTATCGGTCAAATTAATACAGTTAACTTTGTTAACCCGACTGGTTTGCAGCCAATAGGACAAAATTTATACATTCAAACAGCGGTTAGTGGTGCTCCACAAGAAGGGGTTCCAGGTTTAGAAGGTTTTGGCATGATAGTGCAAGGCGCGCTAGAAACCTCGAATGTAAATACCACCGAAGAACTTGTTAACTTGATTGAAAGTCAACGGGTATATGAAATGAACTCAAAAGTAATTTCAGCAGTTGATGAAATGCTTAGTTATATTAATCAGCAGTTATAGCGTTAAGGAATCTCTTATGAAAATTCACTTAGTCTTAGTTATCTTTTTTTTATCAATAACGGGTTGTGCCAGTGTTGAACAGGCAAAAACGTTACCTGACGATCCTGACTTTGCGCCGATTTTACCCGAAATGGAAGAAGCCTCTATTATCCCGACGGGTTCACTGTTTAGAGCTAACTACGTTAATAATATTTATTCTGACTCAAAAGCTCATCGTGTTGGTGACATTATTTCAGTGACGTTAAGTGAAAGTACACAAGCACAGAAAAATGCTAAAACAGAGTTGAGTAAAGAAAATAGTGCCAGTTTAGATCCTATTATTGGTTTAGGCGGCGCTGCAGTAAACTTTAAAAATAATGCCATTCAATTTGGCTATAACCAAGGCTCTGACTTTAGTGGTGATTCAAAGTCTAACCAAGGTAATAGCTTAAACGGTCATATTTCTGTACATGTTTTGCGTGTTTTGCCCAATGGCAATTTGATGATCCGTGGTGAAAAATGGATGACTTTAAATAATGGTGACGAATTTATTCGCTTAACCGGTGTTATTCGCGCACAAGATATTAGCTCTAGTAATACCATTGTTTCTGGAAAAATCGCTAATGCGCGCATTGAATATGCAGGTACTGGGACTTTTGCTGACGTACAAGAACAAGGTTGGTTATCGAGTTTCTTTACTAGCTCTTGGTGGCCCCTGTAGGGTTAATTGAACATAAACTTTCAATAGGTATTATTATGAACACTTTTTTCACAAGTATGAAAGTTACTGTCTTGGTGCTAACATTTTTGTTTAGTTCGATGAGCTCTGCACAGCGAATTAAAGATTTAGCCGATGTTGCTGGTGTCCGAAGTAATCAATTGATAGGTTATGGTTTAGTGGTGGGTTTACCTGGCACAGGCGAACAAAGTCCATTTACCGAACAAAGTTTCAAAACCATGCTAAGTAATTTTGGTATTACTATGCCGGCTAATTTAAAACCAAAAATTAAAAATGTTGCTGCGGTTGCTGTTCATGCTGAGTTACCCGCATTTACTAAACCCGGACAAAGAATTGATATTACAGTTTCTTCAATGGGCAGTGCGCAAAGCTTACGTGGTGGAACATTAATACAAACTATTCTCATGGGTATTGATGGTAATGCTTATGCCGTTGCTCAAGGCAGTTTAGTCGTTAGCGGTTTAGGTGCTGAAGGTTTAGATGGCTCAAAAGTTATTGTTAATACACCAACCGTAGGCCGTATTGCTAATGGTGCTATGGTTGAACGTGAAGTTATTTCACCATTTACTTCTGGCGATTATATTACCTTTAATCTTAGAGATTCTGATTTCAGTAGTGCGAGAAGTTTAGAGCGAGTCATTAATAGCGAGTTTGCTAACATTAACGACCCCGCCACTTTTATTGCTCGCGCTATTGATGCAACCTCTATTCAAGTCAATGCACCGAGAGATGCGAGCCAACGAGTCAGCTTTTTGGCTGCCTTAGAAAATTTAGAATTTGAACCTTCACGTCCGGCGGCGAAAGTTATTGTTAACTCCCGTACTGGTACCATCGTGATCGGCTCTGATGTGCGCTTATTGCCTGCCGCCATTACTCATGGTGGTATTACGGTAACGATTAATGAAACACGAGATGTCTCTCAGCCTAATGCTTTTGCTGATGGTAATACGGCGGTAACGAATCAATCTATTGTTAACGTTAATAAAGATGATAACCGGATGTTTGTTTTTGATCCGGGGGTAAGCTTAGACACACTCGTTCGAGCGATTAATGAAATTGGTGCGGGCCCTGGTGATGTTATGGCAATTCTTGAAGCGCTATCACAAGCGGGTGCATTACGAGGAGAATTGATCATTATTTAATGATCAATAAAGCTTATGATTACACCGAATCAATCATCACTAACTTCATTGGCACCGCAGGCATCTGTGACCGCTAATTCTCAGAATTTTTTAGACATCAATGGCTTGAATTCTATTCGCCAACAGTCTAAAGAAACTGATAAAGGCTCAAAAGATGCGGCTTTACAAACAGCGGCCAAGCAGTTTGAAGCGATTTTTATGCAAATGCTGATGAAAAGTATGCGTAAAGCACAAGACGTTTTAGAGTCAGATAGTCCCTTTAATTCAGAAAGTACAAAATTTTATCGTGATATGCATGACCAACAAATGTCATTAGAATTATCAAATAACGGCTCTTTAGGTTTATCGGACTTAATCGTTCGCCAGCTAGGTGGTGACACTGAAAGTTTTACCCCACAGTCATTTTTACAAAGTAATAATCGCTTCAGTAAAAGTAACGGCTTACTCAGTGAAGATAATAATAAAGGCAAGTCAATTGTCGACACAGGGATCCTTATTTCGGCCGAGGATCGTCAAACTAATGACTCGGGTGATCGTTCAACTAATAATCGACAAGCATTATTTGATATGCCACAACGAGCGCCTTCTTCGACTAACACGGTAAATTCGTTAGATAACAAACCGTCTGTTTATGAAATGCTTGCCATGCAAGAGCCTCAGTATCAGCAACCAAAAGACTTTGTTATGGCATTAACCGAAGATGCTAAACGTGTTGAAGAAAAGTTAAATATTCCCTTTGAAGTTGTTATAGCTCAAGCCGCATTAGAAACTGGCTGGGGACAAAAAATCATCAAAACAGAAAGTGGTCAAAGCTCTAATAACTTGTTTAACATTAAAGCCGATAAACGCTGGGATGGCGAAAAAATTAATAAGGAAACCCTTGAATTTGAGCAAGGTGCTATGGTTAAAAAACGTGAACCCTTTCGCGTTTATGAAACCATTAGTGACAGCGTTAATGATTACATGCAGTTTCTCTCAAACAGCGAACGCTATAAAAATGCATTAGACAAAGCTGGCGATGTGGAACACTTCCTGCATAACCTACAGAGTGCTGGTTATGCGACGGATCCCAAATACGCAGAAAAAATTAAGGGAACACTACGAACCGTAACCAGTTTACTAAATAAGTAAATAAGCGCTCAGCATATAAATGCATTGAGTTTTGGTTAGGTTAGGAGTGAAGTCATGTCGGTTAACTTATATAACACAGGTGTTAGTGGTTTACTTGCCGCACAGCAGCAGCTGGCGACAACGGGTCATAATATTGCCAATGTTAATACAGAGGGTTATAGCCGACAACGCGCAGAACAAAATTCATCGGTGGGGTTATTCAGTGGCGGCAACTATGTTGGCTCTGGTACCTATGTTAACGATATCACTCGTCTATACGAACAATTCTCCCATAAAGAACAACTACTTAATCAAAGCAAACTCGGTAATGCTGACTTATTACAAGGGCGTTTAACACAACTAGACCAAGTGATGAGTACCTCAGGTAACGCCGTGGTGGGTTCACTTGACAGTTTTTACCAATCACTCAATGGCGTTGCTGACAATCCTAATGATTTAGGTTTACGCAGTATTGTGCTTAATCAAGCGAATATTTTAAGCAAAGACTTTAATGAGCTGACTAATAATTTTGACAATATGACCAAAGCGGTCAACGGTGAAATTGAACAAATTGCTACTAAAATTTCTGAAATATCCAATGAATTAGCAAAAATTAATGAAACCATTATGCAAACTCAAGGGTTAAATCAAACAGGGCAACCTAATGATTTACTTGATAAACGAGATCGATTAATTGGTGAACTAAGTAAGTATACCAAAGTGACTACCGTAGAAGATGCTAACGGTGTACTCACTGTAATGATAGGACAAGGTACGACATTGGTTGCCGGTATTACGCCAATGACAGTACAAGTTAAGGCTGGCGATCCCGATCCAAATAAAACCCAGCTAAGTTTAGTCAGTGGCAATAGTCGTGTGGCATTAAATGGTTCTACGTTAGGCGGCTCTTTAGCGGCAAATTTTGAATTTAGAGACCAGCATTTAAATCAAACGCGTAAAGAAATTGATCGCTTAGCTATGTCTATATCGTCAATATTAAACGACAGTCAAGCCAGTGGTTTAGATCTAAATGGTGTTCAAGGGGCAAATTTTTTCACCGATATTAATGCGACACAATTACAACAAGGTCGTGTGCTAGCTCCTTCATCAAACACGGGTACCACACAACCTCAAGTGGTTATCAACGACGTTTCTTTATTATCTACTGATGACTTTGAAGTACGTTTCGATGGTACTGATTTTACGTTATATAATTTGACTACTGGTGGAAGCGAAAATCTAGGGATGCCTGGTACAGGTACTCCCGCCGGTACGCATACACCCACGACACCCGATTACGGTTTCTCATTTATTGAAACAGCGGGTGGCACGCTTCAGGCAGGTGACAAGTTTACTATTGTACCGACCAAAAACAGTGCAGCATTAATGCAAGCGACATTAACTGACGCTAATGCCATCGCAGCAAGTACAGCGATTGCGGTGACACCGTCGAGTAACAATATTAGCAATGGTAAAATAGAAATTACTAATGTGACTAACCCTGTTGCGGCGAGTGCGTATGATATCACTGTTGATGTATATGAAACACCACCACCACCACTGCCAGCACCCCAAATACCTACCGGAATATTTGAGTATCGAGTCTATAACACATCAACGCCACCACCTGGAACGCCGGCCATAGCATCAGGCAGTTATGCAACAGGGGCGAGTGCTATTATTGATATTCCTGCCGGCTCACCTGATTTTCAAATTGAAATTAAAGGTGATCTTGCTGGTTCAGGCGCTAATGCACGTGAAACCTTTACCTTAGGTAATGCTTTTGGTGTTGGTAATGGTAATCATGCGGTTGCTATGGCAAAGACCCAAGAAATAGGTGTAGTCAATGCGGGAAAACAAACCTTTAGCGAAAGCTTAGCCGTTTCAACCTCAATAGTAGGTTCAAAAGCGAGTAATGCTGATTTATCAGCAGATACCGCACAGGCCTTATTTACTCAAGCTTATAACCGCAATCAAGCGACATCAGGTGTAAATCTTGATGAAGAAGCTGCGAATCTTTTGAGATATCAACAAGCTTATCAAGCGGCATCACAAATAATCTCTACAGCAAATACTATTTTTGACACCATTTTATCGGCAGTCAGGTAAGGAATTTTTATGCGCGTTTCTACAGCTCAGTTTTACTTACAAAGTTCACAGCAAATGAGCCAAAAAAGCTCTGATGTTAATGATCAAATGGCTTACTTATCAAGTGGTAAACGAGTGTTAACCGCAAAAGACGATGCTATTTCTTATAGTACCTTAGCTGGCTATAACAATGACTTAGCCAACATAGAAAAATATAAACGCAATATTACTATGGCTGAAAGTCATAATAATATGCAAGAAATTGTTTTTGCTGGTGTAGAGGATATATTAAATAACATCAAAGATCAGATGTTACAAGCAAACAATGGCGCAATGACTGATGTGGATATACAAGCCATAGCCAAACAAACTAGAAATAGTTTTGAGCAAATACTTGAACTTGCCAATAGTCAAAATGCAAACGGCGATTATATATTTTCTGGTTTTAAAACTGATCAACAACCCTTTAGTCAACATGTTGACGGTAGTGTTTCTTATAGTGGTGACTCTGGTGTAAGGGAATTACAAATAGCTAAAAATATAAAAATACCCACCAATCAAACTGGCGATGCTACTTTTTTAAAGGTAGATAACCCCATTGGTGATTTTACCGCTAACTATACTTCTAATACGTCAGGCGTAGCCTTAGCTAGTGCTAATGTTACCGACAGAGGTAATTATAATACGAGTGCCATGCCGCATGATTATACTTTTACCGTTGACGCTTTAACGAATGATTTAACCGTAACGGATGTTAATGGTAACATTGCTTTTCCAGTTGCACCCGCGACACCTGCGCCCCACGTAGCAGGGCAAAAAATCTCTTTTGATGGTATAGAAGTTACTCTAAGCGGCAATCCTTTGCCGGGTGATAGCTTTACCATGAGTGAGCAGGAGAACGTTAGTATATTTGAAACCATCAATGATGCTATTTCCTGGATGGAAAACAGCGCAGTTTCTACAAACCTTGAACAACACCAAGTGGATTACAATACGCTACTCGACCAGTTTAATTCAGCCATGACTCACATTACATCAAAACGAGTAGATTCGGGTGTTCGCTTACAGGTGCTTGAAAGCCAACAGAGTAGGCATCTAGATATGGAATTAAACCTTTCTAGCGGTAAGTCAAACATCGAAGACTTAGATTTTGCCAAAGCGATTTCTGAGTTTGAACAATCAAAAATAGCGTTACAAGCATCACAACAAGCATTTACCAAAGTACAAGGCTTAACCTTATTTAATTATATATGATTTTATTACTGCAATTTTTTAAGTGGCACGGTTCATGCTTTATTATTTGTAGTAATAAAAAACAAAAAAATCTGTCAGTGTAAATTAATTTAATGGGACAGTATTTTATTAATAAAAGAGCAGAGGCTTGCTTTACAAGCTTCTAATAACACTATTAAATGTAAAAATTAGGAGCTATATCATGGCCATAACAGTCAATACCAATGTAACATCGTTGAATGCTCAACGTAATTTAACAAAATCTGGAGAAAACTTAGCCACTTCAATGCAACGTCTATCTTCTGGTATGCGTATCAATGGCGCTAAAGATGATGCCGCAGGTATGCAAATATCAACGCGCTTAACGTCACAAATTAGTGGCTTAGCAGTAGCGCAACGTAATGCTAATGATGGTATTTCAATGGCGCAAACTGCAGAGGGGGCTATGCAGTCCTCTACCGATATTTTACAACGTATGCGTGACTTGTCATTGCAGTCAGCTAACGGCTCAAACTCAACATCAGATCGTGAAGCACTACAAAAAGAAGTATCAGCATTGCAATCAGAGTTAACTCGTATTGCTGATACGACTACCTTTGGTGGTCAAAAATTATTAAATGGTACTTATGGTACCCAACAGTTTCAGGTTGGCTCAGACAGTAACCAAACTATCGGTGTTACGTTGGGGTCAGTGGGGGCTGAAGATATTGGGCTTGAAGGTAAAGGGTTTACATTCGATGCAATTGCTGGTTTTGCCGGAGCAAGTACTACAGCGAAAGCATTTGCTGGTGATGATGAAATTACGGTGAGTGCTGGCGGTCAAACCAACTCAATTGATTTAACTACAGGGATGAGTGCAGCTGATTTAGCGGGCCAAATTAACGCTACCGAAGGTGTTTTTGGAGCTGCTGCAACGACCCAGGTTGCTATTGGTAGTTTTTCAGCCGATGATGCGACCGGTGGTAATACCTATAACATAAATGTTGGTGGTGTTGAGTTGACAACGGGTGCTGCAGCTGGTTCAGGTACAGCCGCTGACCAATCTACAGCTTTGTTTAATGCAACCCAGACTGATGCAAACAAAGATGCTTTAGCTGCTAAAGGTATAGTTGCTACACATGACACAACACTTAACGTTGTTGTGTTTACCAATACTAGTGGTGCGAACATTAATGCAACAATGGAATCAACAAGTGGGGCTGGTGCTAATACTGCATCTGGTGTTATTCAATCTTATAATGGCTCACTTGCAACGCCAGCCTTAACTGGTTCAGCAATTACTACAACGAGTGCTGCTAGTGCAACTGGAAGTTCATCAGGTATCGTAACTGGGCGTTTAGATATGACCAATGCAGTCTTAGATCAAGACTTGGGTTCATTAACTATCGTAGCATCAGGTACTAATCTTAGTAACGGAGCTGATGCAGGTGTGGCTGCTCTTGATACTACAACTAAATTAAGTTCAGTCGCAAAGCTTGATATATCTACTGCAGGTGGCTCTCAGTCTGCCATTGATGTGATTGATGCGGCTTTAGCTGATATTGGTGATTCACGTGCTGAATTAGGCGCAACACAAAACCGTTTTAGTCAAACTATTGGTAACTTGGCTAACATTCAAGAAAATGCATCGGCATCACGTAGTCGTATTATGGATACCGATTACGCGACGGAAACGGCTGTAATGACTAAGAACCAAATATTGCAACAAGCAGGTACTTCAATCTTAGCGCAAGCTAATCAAATACCACAAGCGGCAATTAGCTTGATCGGTGGTTAGTTTTAGTTACTTAAGTCTCTTTAAAATTGAAAGTTAAGAGTATAAATAAAACAAAGGCTGAATAAGAAATTATTCAGCCTTTTTAAGTTGTGGTTATTAATTTTTAGCCATCTACTAGTTCAGGATAGAGTGCTTAAAATATTTTAATTATTGACTGATATTATTAGAATTACTCGAAAACCGCTTGTGTTTATAAGGGATGTATAGATGTTTTGTCATTATTTTATTCTGAATAATTAAATATTTATGAGTTTTGTGTAAAAAAGATTAAAGTTAATTTAATGGCTGCCGTTACTGTTATTAGAACGGGTACTTAATGACACTTTCCATCATTTAATTTACAAAATGAAAAGCATCGAATTAAGTTCCTGATTTATAAAAATTGTTTAACTAACGTATTACCTATTGTAATCAGGAGTTTTAAAAATGGCTATTTCAGTAAACACTAACGTTACTTCATTAAATGCACAACGTAACTTAACTAAATCAGGCTCGGCATTAACTCAGTCTATGGAGCGTCTATCATCAGGTATGCGGATCAATAGCGCTAAAGATGATGCGGCAGGTATGCAAATCGCAACACGTTTAACTTCACAAATAAGTGGTTTAGGTGTAGCACAACGAAATGCTAACGACGGTATTTCAATGGCGCAAACCGCAGAGGGTGCATTACAATCTTCTACTGACATTTTACAACGTATGCGTGACTTGTCACTACAATCATCTAACGGTTCAAATTCAACATCAGACCGTGAAGCGCTACAAAAAGAAGTAACCGCATTGCAATCAGAGTTAACCCGTATTGCCGATACCACCACCTTTGGTGGTCAAAAGTTATTAAATGGTGATTACGGCACTCAGCAGTTTCAAGTAGGTTCTGATAGTAACCAAACAATTGGTGTTACCTTGAATTCAGCTGCTGCTGAAGATATTGGGCTTGAAGGTAAAGGGTTTACACTCGATGCAATTGCTGGTTTTGCAGGAGCAAGTACTACAGCGAAAACATTTGCTGATGATGATGAAATTAAGGTGAGTGCTGGCGGTCAAACCAACTCAATTGATTTAACTACAGGGATGAGTGCAGCTGATTTAGCGGGCCAAATTAACGCTACCGAAGGTGTTTTTGGAGCTGCTGCAACGACCCAGGTTGCTATTGGTAGTTTTTCAGCCGATGATGCGACCGGTGGTAATACCTATAACATAAATGTTGGTGGTGTTGAGTTGACAACGGGTGCTGCAGCTGGTTCAGGTACAGCCGCTGACCAATCTACAGCTTTGTTTAATGCAACCCAGACTGATGCAAACAAAGATGCTTTAGCTGCTAAAGGTATAGTTGCTACACATGACACAACACTTAACGTTGTTGTGTTTACCAATACTAGTGGTGCGAACATTAATGCAACAATGGAATCAACAAGTGGGGCTGGTGCTAATACTGCATCTGGTGTTATTCAATCTTATAATGGCTCACTTGCAACGCCAGCCTTAACTGGTTCAGCAATTACTACAACGAGTGCTGCTAGTGCAACTGGAAGTTCATCAGGTATCGTAACTGGGCGTTTAGATATGACCAATGCAGTCTTAGATCAAGACTTGGGTTCATTAACTATCGTAGCATCAGGTACTAATCTAAGTAACGGAACTGATGCAGGTGTGGCTGCTCTTGATACTACAACTAAATTAAATTCAATTGCAAAGCTTGATATCTCTACTGCAGGAGGCTCTCAGTCAGCAATCGATGTAATTGATGCAGCATTACAACAAATTGGTAATGAACGTGCCGAGTTAGGTGCAACGCAAAACCGTTTTAGTCAAACTATTGGTAACTTAGCAAACATTCAAGAAAACGCTTCAGCATCTCGTAGCCGTATTCAGGATACAGATTACGCAACAGAAACTGCGGTAATGACTAAGAACCAAATATTGCAACAAGCAGGTACATCAATCTTAGCGCAAGCTAACCAATTGCCACAAGCAGCGTTAAGCTTAATCGGTTAATTGAATAGGCATTCGCAAGTAATTAGTAAGATTATTAATTAACCTTACTAATTAGGAAAATAAGAGGAAGGCCTATTAGTTAATAGTTCCTTCCTTTTTCTGTACTTACTTGTGATATTTTAGTTTCATGTTTAGGAGTTAGTGATGAGTGCAATAAACACTTCAACGGTTAATAGTATTAATGTTAACTCAAGCAGAGCTGATAATGTTGAAAATGACTTTCAAGCCCACGATAGTTCCGTAGCAAAAAGTCCGATGTCTGATATTGTCACAGGTAACAAAACTATTGAATTAGTGGCTAAGGCGGATAGTTCAGAACAGCAAGGTAAAGTGCTAATATCTTCAGAGCAGCTAGAGAAGGTGGCGCAAAATTTGCAGGATTTTGTTGGTGAAATGAACAAAGGCTTAGAGTTTTCTGTAGATAAAGACTCAGGCCGAGACGTAATTAAAGTAACAGATAAAAAAAGTGGTGATTTAATAAAACAATACCCCACAGAAGAAGTATTAGATTTAGTAGCGAAGCTTTCTGAGGCAACAGGTAATTTTATTAATACTGATGTATAGTTATCAAAGTACCGAAATAGATAAATGGTGTTTATAACATTTAGTCAATAATATTTAATGAGAACTATTAATATTATTAATAGTAGGTTGCTGTAAGTAGATAATATAGCTTGTTAATATAGCTATGATAATAGATGAAACGTGGTGGTTTATGCCTAATATTACATTTAATGGTTTAGGATCTGGCTTACAAGTAGCCGACATTGTCAACGCTATCGTTGGCGCTGAAAAAGTGCCCTTTGAAACGAGACTTAATCGTAAAGAAGCGGCAATGACAACAGATATCTCTGCTGTTGGTGCACTTAAATCAGCACTACAAAAAGTGCAAGATTCTATGTCTAATTTAGCGGATGCTGATCGATATCAATTACGTGAAGCAAAAGGTAATGATGATTTCATCTCTATGGCGTCAAATAAAGATGCCGAAGTTGGTAATTATTCGGTAAAAGTAGATACGCTTGCCGAAAAACACAAATTAGTTTCTGTAGGGATCGCCAGTGAAGAGGCTGTCGGTGAAGGTACATTAACTATAAATTCAGGTGATAATAGTTTTGCTGTTGTCGCTTCAGACACCACTACATTAGCGGATATTCGTGATGCTATAAACGATAGTGATGATAACGAATCTGTCATCGCTACTATTATAACTGATGACGACGGTCAGCATTTAGTGCTATCGAGCAAAGAAACAGGGCTAGCAAATGCAATTACTATCGTTGTAGATGATGTTGGCGATGTTGGCGTAGATGGCTTTAATAACACCGATGCGGATGGTCTCTCACGTTTAGCCTATGAACCTGATTCTGAATCACCTAATTATTCCTTAAGCATGGATGAAGCAACACCTGCTGTTGACGCACAGATAACCATTGATGGTTCTTTGGTTGTTACTAATAGTACCAATACGTTTACCAACGTGATTGATGGTGTAGATATTACAGCGAAGAAAAAACACAGTGTGGATGATGACTTAAGTAGCGTAACATTAAGTGAGAATAACGCGAATATTGAAGCAGGGATTAATGACTTTGTTAAAAACTACAATAGTCTTTTATCGCTAAGTAAAACGTTAGGGCAAGCAGGAGAAGGCAGTACTGGCCCGCTGGTAGGCGACTCTCTATTACGAGGCGTTATGAGTAAACTACGTCAACAAGTCAGCACTCCTTTTGAGACCAGTGGTGGTGAAAGCATATCGTTATCGCAGTTAGGTGTTCGAAGTGATCGTTATGGTGTATTGACGTTAGATAAAAGTGACCTAAATGAATTTGTTGCAAAAAATGTAGATGGTATTCAAAACTTTTTTGTGGGCTCTGAAGATGCCCCTGGCTTCGCCGCATCAGTTGATACATTGATGAAGTTTTATACAGATTCTGATGGGGTGATTCAAAGTCGAATTGATAGTAAGAAAAACCAATTAGAAAATTTAGATGATGATCGTCTTTCTTTTAGTCGAAGAATGGATGATTTGGAAGCACGACTGTATAGCCAATATAATGCAATGGATTTGTTGGTAGCCAATCTAAATGCTACAGGTAGCTATATTACCGCGCAGTTAGATAATATGCCAGGTGTGGTTAAACAAAATAAGTAAATCCTGAATATTTAAGTGGAAATGCTTATATTTCAAAATCTTATTTCGAAAGCTTTAGTGTGTTTTTTAATTAGTGTCTGTTTACCCCATTGCTTATTGACTTAATAATAAATGCTACTTTGATTGTAATCCTTTTTTTGTTAAGTTGAATATATGACTTTCTATAATTAATATAAATTAACTTACAATAAACTAGCAATTTTACTATAGAGTAGTTGCTTGGCTGTTAGTTAAGTTCCAATTGTTCGCGCCCTACCTATGATTGTAATAACGCTGATGACGTCATTGGCAATATCTTCTATGTCTCTTGATGCATCTATTTGAGTTTCCTTTTGTTATTGTTGTTCAAGACCAAGTTGTGAAATTTCAACGATGTCCTTTGTAAAAACTCCTAAACCAGGCTTTAACGGCTTTTCTTTGATCGCAGGACTTGCGTTAGACATAATGCTAAGTGAGATATTACTACTTGCAGTTAATGGGTTAGAGCAGACATATTGCACTCCAGTTTTATTGAACTAGGTAATGACGGTTGCCAATTATTACCTTGCGCATAGTAAAGTATAGTTGTGTTTATTTGAAAATTAAACGTTTTCGTAATGCAGGAGGATATATTTAGCAGTGAACACCAATAAATAAGGTATTAACTTGCCCGTGTGGCTTTGTGAGCAACTGATATTTATGTGATTTATTTATAATTGATTAGTGTTTTTGATAAGGTTTTGATAAGATTTTGATACTTTTTTACTCTTTTTTAAGTTTAATACTTGCTCAGCTATTTCTTGTTTACAGCTTGCAGAATTGGTTGTTAACTCACTATCAAGGGTAAGCATCTCTTGTAGAAGAGACATGTGTGAACTTATATCTTCACTAGTGTTCTGTTCAAATAAGTCAGTGATTAATATTTGTCTAGCGGTCACTAAGTCAGTTAACTCTTCATTTGAGGGCTGTTCTTCAGTACTTTCTAAAGATGATTCATTTTGAGTGGGCTGTAGACTTGTCTGTACTAATAATATACGCGACAAGAGTTGTCGCGATATATCATTTATTTGTTCAATAAAACGTTTAGTGTTATTTGGCACTAAAAACTAACCTTACCCTGGCTTTCTACAGGAATGGAGTCCCAGCCAGACTTAATAGGCAATAATATTTGGATAACCTCCTCTAGCTTATCAGGGTCATTGTTAGTGCTAGCAACTAATAACTGTTCTGAACAATATTTATAAAGTGAAGCTAAGTTTTCTGAAACTTCACCACCTTGTTTAAAATCAAGAGAGCCCTCTAAAACACCAATAATAGCGATAGCGTTTGATAGTTCAGTGCCTTTTTTTTCAAAATTATTTTGTGAAATTGCGCCTTTAGCGGTAGCGATATTACCTAATAATTTTTGAAATAGCATAGCAACTAATTGATAAGGTGATGCCTGCTGAGCAGTACTTTTATTGGTTTGTTGATACTTTTTAAGTGATGCGTGTGTCATGGACACCTCCTCGTTAGCTATACCTTCAGTATAGAAAACTTGTAGAATTGAAACAATAGCTGTAGTTGATAACGTTAAAAAATTCGCTAATTTAAACTAATGGCTGGTTATTTACGGTGACCGCAAAGCCTTCATTTTGTGCTTTTTGATAAGCCTTTAGTAACACATCATGAGTTATATCTTCTTTGTTATTTAAGACACCGTTGCTTATTACTTCAATATTATCCCAACCGCGAGTGACTAAATACTCTTCTATTTGAGTGATTTGTTGTTCAAAAGGCATTTCTTTTGAAAACATATTGAACTCGTGACGAGTCCCTTTAGTAAACTCTTTATTATCATGCATTAATTCAGCAGTGCCATTTATGATCAACATCTGATTTCCTATTTTTAAGATATGGTTATTGATAAATATAACTATGCTTTTATTATGCCAAACTTGTTAACTTATTAGTTTTTTACTGTTTTTAAAGTTAAGTTATTGAAGTTGATATAAAAATAAAAAATATTTTTCACGGTTCTTTCTACATTAAAATTGAAAAGTGATTATTTATATTGATTACAACTTTTTGACACTAGTATTCGCTTAACAATTTTAAATATTGATTCTGTTGCAATATTTATTTTTTATCTGTAGTTGTTCTTACACAATAAGCTTGCCATATTTGTATTTATACGAACCATAGGGCTCTGCTATAAACAAATTATCCTGGGGTATTTATCGGCAAATTTTTACTTATCTTTAGACATTTTATATTTATATAAAGATAGCGATATTTATCATTAAGATAGAGTCTCACTATCTGACTTGGTTTATCGAGTAAAAAATCCTCATACTATTTAAGTCAATTTTATGACGTTACAGTGTCAATTTATTGTTGCTTATTTACTATATCTCGCTAGAATAAAATTATAGATAACAAAAATATGGTTTTTTTAGATATATGCAGGGTCAAAAACATGTACTTGTCGTTGATAACGACATTGCCAGACGCGATCAAATAGCGACCGTATTATCATTTGTCGGTGAACATTTTTATGTGTGTCCTGAAGATGATATTGAGCAGTATTTTAAAGAAACTGATAATATTCTTACGGTGGTTTTGTGTGGCAAGGTCAGTGATTTACTGGTCGATTTTGTTAAAAAACACCCTGAAACACCTTTTATCCTCCATGATGTACTCGACGCGACTTTATTAAGTGGTGCTGTTAATGTTTTAGGCAGTTTAGCTGTGCCTTTAAATTATGCTCAGCTTACCGAGCAAGTACACCACTGTCATCAATACCATAACCAATTACCCTCAAAGCGAAATCACAACGGTCCTAATTTGTTATTCCGCTCTTTGGTGGGCGCCAGTGAACCTATGTTACAAGTGCGCTTTTTAATTGAACAAGTGGCTAGTACGCAAGCGAGTGTCTTGGTTTTAGGTGAGTCAGGTACGGGTAAAGAAGTTGTGGCACGTAATATTCATAATTTATCTGACCGCGCTAAAGGGCCTTTTGTTCCGGTTAACTGTGGCGCTATACCCGGTGAATTATTGGAAAGTGAATTATTTGGTCATGAAAAAGGTGCCTTTACGGGCGCTATTTCTACCCGTAAAGGGCGTTTTGAAATGGCTGAGGGTGGCACGTTATTTCTTGATGAAATAGGTGATATGCCTCAACCCATGCAAGTGAAGCTACTTCGTGTTCTGCAAGAACGTACTTTTGAGCGTGTCGGTGGCGCAAAGAGTATTAAAACCAATGTGCGTATTATTGCTGCAACCCATCAGCACTTAGAAGATATGATCACCGCGGGCACATTCCGCGAAGATTTATTCTATCGTCTTAATGTTTTTCCTATTGAAACACCGGCATTACGTGATAGAAAAGAAGATATTCCATTACTGATTAAAGAACTTATTTCTCGTTTTGAAGCAGAGCAAGGACAAAGTGTTCGTTTTACTGAGCAAGCGATTGAATCTTTAAAATTACATGCTTGGGCAGGTAATGTTCGAGAATTATCTAACTTAATTGAACGTATGATCATTATGTTTGCTGAGCAAGTGGTTAATGTCAGTGAATTACCAGCAAAGTATCGTCATATTGATGTTGAAGAGTATCAACCTGAATACCCTGATGAGTTGCAAGAACGTGATGCGATAAATGAGCTATTTTCTGGCTTTGATTATGATGACGAAGAAGATACCAGCAGTTTTGCTGACCAACCAGAAGAAGCATCTGTGGTTGATGTTTTGCCAAACGATGGCTTGAATTTAAAAGAATACTTAGCAGATCTTGAAGTGTCGATGATAAACCAAGCACTTGAGAAAAATGACTGGGTTGTTGCACGTTCGGCAGAATTATTAGGGATGCGTCGAACCACATTAGTTGAAAAAATGCGTAAGTATAACTTACAAAAAAACACTAACTAATATCCTACGTTAACCAGATGTATTGATTGTTATATCCGTTATTACACCAGCCGTTGTACTGGAAAGTATCGCGACGGTTAGCGTCTTTATCTTTGGTTGAATTGAATGTTCTTAGACAGTAAAGCCAAATCTTTGACGGCAAGAATTGTTCTAAAAATCGCTTCTAACATCATGTAAATTAATGTAAAACCTCTTTGGCATAGTTAATGCTTTATTCAGTTGGTATTTTTAAATTGAGTAAAGTATATGGCCGTTGCAGTTTCACATTCATCAGCATCTTCTAAATTGTCTACACCCATTCATTGTGTGGAAGATAATCTGTTTCATAAAGCTAAATTTGCTTTTACTCCGCAGTCATTTGCTCATAGCGATACGTTAGAAAGTGAAGCATACCGTGGCGAGCTATCGTTACTTCGTCAAAAGTCTAATCAACTTGAGCAAATTATTGATGTTATGCCGACCGGGATGATAATGCTTGATGGTAACGGTATTGTTATTAAAACCAATAAAATTGCTAGTTTGTTACTCGATGAACCGATTCTTGGTCAAGCTTGGTTTGATGTTATTAAACGATCGTTTAAACCTCGTGCCGACGATTGGCATGAAGTGTCATTGAAAGACGGCCGCCGGGTTAAATTAGAAATTACTGCTTTAGGTGATCAACCTGGCCAGTTAATTATGATCACTGATTTGACCGAAACGCGTTTATTACAAGATAAGCTTAGCCATATGCAGCGTTTATCGTCATTAGGTCATTTGGTTTCAAAGCTTGCTCATCAAATTCGCACACCACTTTCTGCCGCTATGTTATATGGCGCAAATTTAAAAAATAAAAAGCTTTCTTCAGACGATCGAAGTAGCTTTCAAGACAAATTAATGGCGCGCTTGCACGACTTAGAACAGCAAGTAAACGATATGTTGTTGTTTTCAAAAAGTGGCAAGCAAAAAGTTGTTGAACCACTTTCAATTAATAAATTGATTACGCATTCAGTTAACGCCGTAGAAGCATTAATCGTTCAGGCCAAAGCGAAAGTAAACATTAAGCTTTGTGATGATGATTGCCAAATCTTAGGTAATAAACGTGCGTTAAGCGGTGCTATTGAAAACTTAATTCACAACAGTTTACAAGTTATTAAGCAGGGTGCGGAGATTTCCATTACCACCTACTGCCAAAATGAATACGCTTATATTAGTGTACAAGATAATGGTCAAGGTATTAGTGAAGAGCTTGCCAATAAAATTTTTGAACCTTTCTATACATCAAGGGCACAGGGAACCGGCTTAGGTTTAGCGGTGGTAAAGTCAGTTGCTAAGGCTCATCAAGGCGATGTTCGCTTAGTGAGTAAGCCAGGAGAGGGCGCGCACTTTTGTATTCACTTACCTATTTTAGACACAAACAATGTTAACGGGGAGAACACTAATGAATCAAAGTAAAATATTAGTTGTTGAAGATGATGCAGGATTACGTGAAGCCCTGATGGATACTTTAAAGTTATCAGGTTATCAATGTATTGAAGCTCAATCAGGTGAAGATGCTTTACTCACGCTTAAAGAACAAAGTGTTGATCTCGTCGTTAGTGACGTGCAAATGGATGGTATGTCGGGCTTAACACTGCTCAATAGTATTAAAAGAAATTGGCCAAATTTACCTGTGCTGATAATGACGGCATACGGTACGATTCATGATGCTGTTCAAGCGATGCGTGATGGCGCCTGTAATTATATGGCAAAACCTTTTGCGCCAGAAGTGCTACTCAATATGGTTAACCAATATGTGCCATTGAATGTGACTAGTCGGCATGAACCTGTGGTTGCTGACGCACAAAGTATTGAACTATTAGCGTTAGCAAAGAAAGTCGCGACCACAGATGCTTCTGTTATGGTGCTCGGCCCCAGTGGCTCTGGCAAGGAAGTATTAGCACAATACGTTCATTACCATTCGAACCGAAGTGATAAGCCCTTTGTTGCTATAAACTGTGCTGCAATTCCAGAGAATATGCTGGAAGCGACTTTATTTGGTTATGAAAAAGGTGCCTTTACCGGAGCCATTCAAGCGTGCCCAGGTAAATTTGAACAAGCACAGGGCGGTACTATTTTATTAGACGAGATCACTGAAATGGATCTTGGCTTACAAGCAAAAATTTTACGGGTCTTACAAGAGCGAGAAGTTGAACGCTTAGGAGGTCGAAAAACAATTAAGCTTGATGTTCGTGTTATCGCAACCAGCAACCGTGATTTAAGAGTTGCTGTAAAAGAGGGTATCTTCCGTGAAGATCTCTACTACCGTTTAAACGTCTTTCCATTAACTTGGTTAGCATTAAATAAACGCAGAGATGATATTGTGCCATTAGCCAAACATTTAATTACTCAAGCATCGTTAGCGAATAACATGGCTATTCCAGAACTAACCGCTTCGGCGAGAAATAAACTGACGAGTTACGATTGGCCAGGCAATGTTCGTGAA
This sequence comes from Colwellia sp. BRX8-9, assembly GCF_014077245.1. NCBI lineage: Bacteria > Pseudomonadati > Pseudomonadota > Gammaproteobacteria > Alteromonadales > Colwelliaceae > Colwellia > Colwellia sp. BRX8-9. The sequence goes on along the minus strand of NZ_JACGVN010000004.1, from coordinate 58,785 downwards.
TTAGACAATGTTATTCAACGAGCCATTATTTTGCATAGCGACCAGATTATTAATGCCGGTGACTTGTTAATTGAAAATTTCGACAGTGAAATTATTACTGACGTGGCGTTAGAAAATAATAGCGAAGACATGCTTGGTAATGAATTAAAAATACAAGAGCATCAAATTATTCTTGATACCCTCACCGCTTGTCAAGGTAGCCGTAAAGATGTTGCTGAACGATTAGGCATTAGCCCAAGAACGCTTCGCTATAAAATAGCAAGAATGCGTGATTCGGGCATTCAAATACCAGCCTAACAATCGCTCAAAAGGGTAATTTTCCTATAAAGCCAATATTTTCATTTAAAATATTGGCTTTACTGCTATTTGCAGTTTTCACTCATTAAACCTTCCATAACCTCGATAATTCTTTAATTCTCATACTGGCACCATGCTTGCAATATCATCGTTATATCGTTACTTAAACCGTTATTTATAGGCTTAGTAGCAAAAAATTGACACAAGTGAGTAGCTCATGAATATCGATACCAATTCTTTATACGCACAAATGCAAAGTATGTCGCTTGGAAACTCTTCGTTGCAGGGGGCTTCATTTGAAAAAATGGGCAATAACCTTGGCATGGGAGACAGCGCTATTCCAGCGCTGAATAAGTCGACCAGTAATTTTGGCGATATGCTTAAAGATGCGGTGAATAATGTTAACGATATTCAAAAAGAGTCTGGAGCAAAGAAAATAGCTTTTGAAATGGGCGACCGAAGCGTTACGCTCGCTGATACTATGGTTGCTTCCGCTAAAGCTGGTATTGCTTTTGATGCCACCGTACAAGTACGTAATAAGTTTGTTGAAGCATATAAAGAAATAATGAATATGCCAGTTTAACAATACCTTAGTATAAAATAGATAGTATTTCGTAATAAAATCAAGTGGTAGTGGAGAAATTAAGTGGCTGATACTGATAATAATTCAATGGTTGCTGCCGATGGCGGCACCGGGTTAATGGCAAGTGATGGTGCTGATAATATGGCTGATGAGCAAAAATCAGGCTTTGCTTCTGCTATGGGTAATGTCGATTTATTACGCCAAGTCACCTTAATTATGGCATTAGCAATTTGTTTAGCTATTGCTGTTTTTGTTATTATGTGGGCAAATCAAGCCGAATATAGATTTCTTGCCAAACAACCTACCGAACAATTAATCAAAACAATGGACTTTCTAGACGCTAACCAAGTGGATTACCGTCAAGCAAACAACACTATTTCAGTACAAAGTGATCAATATCAAGAAATTAAAATTTTACTTGCTCGTGAAGGTTTATCTGATGAACCAACAGAAGGTAGTGAAATTATTATGCAAGATATGGGTTTTGGTGTCAGCCAGCGCCTTGAAACAGAACGTCTTAAGTTTTCTCGTGAGCAGCAATTGGCTCGCACCATTGAAGAACTGCAAGCTATCTCTAGAGCAAAAGTTTTACTGGCGATACCCCGCGAAAATATTTTTGCTAAACGTACCCGCAGCGCATCTGGCACTGTGGTACTAACTATGCGTAAAGGGCGGATGTTATCTGAAGAAGAAGTTGACTCTGTTGTTGATATTATTGCTTCTGCCGTTCAGGGTATGGAACCTAACCGAGTTACAGTGACAGATCAAAATGGTCGTTTACTTAATTCCGGCTCACAAACCTCTGTTTCTTCTCGCACACGCAAAGAGTTTGAAATGGAGAAAAAAAGAGAAAATGAATATTTAAACAAAATAGACAGCATACTCATCCCTGTCGTTGGTTTAGGGAACTACACCGCACAAGTTAATGTGACCATGGATTTCACCTCAAGTGAAGAAATGCAGCGTCGTTATAATTCAGATTTACCGGCACTGCGCAGTGAAATGAAAGTTGAAGACAACACGATTGGCGGTTTACTTGGTGGTATTCCTGGAGCGTTAAGCAATCAGCCACCACTTGATTCAAATATTCCAGAAAATGCGAATGGTGGTGCACAACAAAGATCAATGCCTGGTCGTAAACACCTTGAATCAACAAAAAATTATGAATTAGACGAAGCTATCAGCCATACCAAACAACAAGCAGGTGTCGTTCGTCGAGTAAGCGTTTCTGTTGCACTTGATTACTTGGCAACTGCTGATGCTGAAGGCGCGATTACCGATTCACCGAGATCTGTTGAAGAAATGTCAAATATTCGTCGCTTATTACAAGGGAGTATTGGTTTTAATTTACAACGTGGTGATGTATTAGAAGTCGTTACCTTGCCATTCTCTCGTCAAATTATTGAGGATGCTCCTAAAGTTCCTTTCTATGAGAATGCCGACATATTAAAGTTTTTCAAATTAGGCATGGGCGCATTAGTCATTATTGTATTGATACTTGCCGTTGTTAAACCTATGCTTAAACGTCTTATTAACCCTGATCAAACACCTGATGACTACGGTGATAAATCACTCGATAGCCACATTGATTTGGGTGATGAAACCATGGATATGCTAACATCAGACTTTGATGCGGCGGCAGTAGGTTTTGCACCTGATGGTAGTTTACAATTACCTGATTTACATCGCGATGAAGATATACTAAAAGCTGTTCGAGCGCTTGTTGCTAATGAGCCTGAACTTTCCTCTCAAGTGGTTAAAAGTTGGTTGAACGAAGATGAGTGATGAAATGCAAGAGTTAGCCCCTGCACCTAAGGGTTTTGACGTTGACAAACTTGATGGTGCAGAGAAAGCTGCGATATTATTGCTAAGCTTATCTGAAGAAGATGCCGCGCAAATATTAAAACACTTAGAGCCTAAGCAGGTTCAACAAGTGGGCATGGTTATGGCTGCCATGGAAGATTTCACCCAAGAAAAAATTACCGCTGTTCATAAGCTCTTTATCCATGAAATACAAAACTTCAGTACCATTGGCTTCCAAAGTGAAGAATTCGTTCGCAAGGCATTAACTGCAGCATTAGGTGAAGACAAAGCCGGCAATTTAATTGATCAAATTGTCATGGGAGGCGGTGCAAAAGGTTTAGATTCATTGAAATGGATGGACTCAAAACAAGTAGCCAATATTATTCGTAACGAGCATCCTCAAATTCAAACCATTGTACTTTCCTATTTAGACCCTGATCAATCGGCTGAAATTATGAGCCAGTTTGCCGAAAAAGTGCGTTTAGATTTAATGATGCGTATTGCTAACCTTGAAGAAGTTCAACCGGCAGCATTACAAGAACTTAATGAAATTATGGAAAAACAGTTTGCCGGTCAAGCAGGTGCACAAGCCGCTAAAATGGGTGGTTTAAAAGCAGCAGCTGACATTATGAACTATTTGGATACCAATGTTGAAGGTATGCTAATGGATTCAATTCGTGAACATGACGAAGAGATGAGTCAACAAATTCAAGACTTGATGTTTGTTTTCGAAAACCTTGCCGATGTAGACGACCGTGGTATTCAAGCGATATTACGTGAAGTACAACAAGATGCGTTGATGAAAGCAATTAAAGGCGCAGATGATGTACTGAAAGAAAAAATTATGGCGAATATGTCCAAACGTGCCGCTGAAATGCTGGCAGATGACCTTGAAGCTATGGGACCGGTGCGTATTAGTGAAGTTGAAGCCGCACAAAAAGAAATATTATCTGTTGCTCGACGATTATCTGACGCTGGAGAAATTATGCTTGGTGGCGCTGGTGGCGGTGATGAGTTCTTATAAACCTTATATTTTTAGGTCAGTCAAAACTTACTGTTATAAAATATTATGAAATTATTAAATAAATCGAATGCTGAAGTTATTAAACATAATCCCGAACAAGAAACCGATGTTTGGTCATTGCCGACGGTTAAATCTGAAAATAAAATTAAAGATGAAACAACCAATGCTATGGGAAAGAAAGCCGCTTGGCGTTTCGAGCCCCCTGAAGATTTTGTTGAAGAAGAAATCGCGCCATTAACGGCAGAAGATATTGAAAACATTCGTCAAGCTGCATTTGATGAAGGCCTTAATCAGGGCAAGGAAGAAGGTTTTGCTAAAGGTTATGAAGAAGGTAAAGTCTCTGGCCATGAAGAAGGTATGGTACTTGGTCACCAAGAAGGTCTTGAAACTGGCTTAGCCGAAGCAAAAGAAAGTATCGATGAACAATCAGCTGCATGGGCGTCACTTACTGAACAGCTTCATAAGCCATTACTCGATGTCGAAAAAAATGTTGAACAACAATTACTTCATCTTGTCGTAGAACTCACCGAAGCGATTACCTTAGAAGAAGCTAAAACTAACCCTGATATTATTATTGCTGCGATTTCTGCGGGTATAAAAGCTTTACCTAGCCAAGAAGCGCAAACGCAAATTTTATTACACCCCAACGATATTAAACGTGTTGAAAAGCAATTTGGCGCTAAACATGTGCAAGAACAAGGTTGGCGTTTACTCGCTGCCCCGCAATTAGTTCCGGGTAGCTGTCAAATTGAAAATAGCACCTCTAATATCGACCTGAGTGTTAAATCTCGAATAAAAGAAGTATTGGACTCGTTTTTGCAAGATGCACTACATCAGTAATTTCTTGTACAAAAGAGTCAAAATACCGCTATGGTTGATATTTCTCGCCTTAATGAAAGACTAAAAAACTGCCAAGAATTTGTGCACCCGCATAAAGTCTCTGTTGCTGGGCGTTTAGTCCGAGTAGTCGGATTAACGCTTGAAGCTGTTGGCGTAAAAGCGGCAGTTGGTAGCCAATGTTTAGTCGAAACAGCACAAGGCGATTTAATCGCTGAAATTGTTGGTTTTTCTAAAGACATAACTTTTCTAATGCCAGAGCAAAGCTTACAAGGTGTTTTACCGGGTGCGCGCGTTGTGCCACTAACAACTAAAGCTCGCTTACCCTTTTCAATGGATTTACTTGGCCGAGTCGTTGACGGTGTTGGTAAACCACTTGACGGCAAAGGGCCAATCAAGAACTCAGGCAATTATCAAATAAACAATAAGCCGATTAATCCGTTATCAAGGCGTGGTATCACTGAACCACTTGATGTTGGTGTGCGCGCTATTAATAGTTTTCTAACGGTTGGTATTGGTCAGCGTATGGGCTTATTTGCCGGCTCAGGTGTCGGTAAAAGTGTCTTGTTAGGTATGATGACACGCGGCACAACTGCTGATGTTATCGTTGTGGGGCTAATTGGCGAACGTGGTCGAGAAGTTAAAGAGTTTATCGAAGAAATTTTAGGCGAAGAAGGGCGAGCACGTTCAGTTGTTGTTGCGGCGCCTGCCGATAATTCGCCATTAATGCGTTTAAAAGGCTGTGAAACTGCGGTACAAATTGCTGAGTACTTTCGTGATCAAGGTCTGAATGTCTTGCTACTGGTTGACTCGCTAACGCGTTATGCCCAAGCGCAACGAGAAATAGCACTGGCTGTCGGCGAACCACCGGCAACCAAAGGTTATCCGCCTTCGGTCTTTTCAAAGTTACCCCAACTGGTTGAACGAGCCGGTAACGGTGGCGATGGTCAGGGATCAATTACCGCATTTTTCACCGTGTTAACCGAAGGTGATGATTTACAAGATCCGATTGCTGATGCGGCGCGTGCTATTTTAGATGGACATATTGTTTTATCTCGTGCCTTAGCCGATTCAGGGCATTACCCCGCTGTTGATATTGAAGGCTCGATTAGCCGTGTTATGCCGATGGTGACCAGTGATGAGCATCAACAACTTGCTCGGCAACTAAAGCAAGTCTACTCACTCTATCAGCAAAATAAAGATTTGATTGCTATTGGCGCTTATAGCCGTGGTAATGATCCTCGCATTGATCAATCCATTGATTTAATGCCGGTGATCAAGTTCTTCCTACAACAAAAAATGTTGGAAATTATTCCTTATGATCAAAGCTTAACGCAACTTCAAGAAATACTTTCTGCAGCGCAAGCACACGCGCAAGCAAAACAAGGCCAGCAAAATGCCTAAACATAATAACGTTAACGCTATTTTCGAAAAATTGATTAGCTGTTTAGCATTATCTAGGAGGACGTTATGCCATTAAAGCAACTAAATACCTTACATCGCTATGAACAGGATAAAGAAAAAAAAGCAGCGCAAGCACTGCAAACTGCTGAATTTGAATACCAACAAAATCTTGAACGTTTACAAAGTGTCAGCGACTATCGTCTTGAATATATGAAACGTTTGAATGCTCGCTCTATGGTGGGTATTGATAGCGCGACGTTTAGTCATTTTCATGCCTTTATTGCCAAGCTCGACTATGCAGCTGGGCAAGTTGATATTGCGATTATGCAGAGTAAGGCGATGGTGGAAAAGAGCAAACAGCTCTGGCTAGCGCAGCGACAGAAAATTCAAGCGGTAGAATTACTGCTTGATAAAAAAACACAAGCGCTGACTCTTATCGCTAACAAGCAAGAACAAAAAATGTTTGATGAAATTGCTACTCAACAATTTGTCCGTCGTAAAATGCGGGGGTAAAGTGAATTAAATTGTAATTTCTAAGTGGAACAATACTTGCTTATTTAACTAATATAAAAAGTATTCGCAATAAACGACGTTGTCATCATTGTAAATATAGCTCAAATTTACCATTGAAATAAAAAGGTTTACTATGCCGCAAGTTACTCCATTAGCCATAGATATCTCGCCAAGTAAGGACTTTAGCCCTGTTCAGTCAGGAGCGATTAACACATCCAAAAATTCAACTAAAGATTTTGCACAAATGGTTGACCAGCATTATCAAAGTCAACAAAGCGGCAAAAAGCAACAGGCAAGTGGCAATAACATGAAACTTGCTAGCGAAATTAATGCTGAAAAGAAAGCACCCCAAGGAAAATATTCCACAACGGATGTGCAACCAAAAGAAAAGGAAATGGGCGGAGTTTCTGATGAGAAGGTTAATACAGAAATTAACCAAAGCGAAGCTTCAGAAAGATTGCCTTATGATGATACAGCGACTAGTGAAAAAAATGTTCGAGTAGAAAATAGCCAAGAAGAAACACCGGAACACAAAGCTAGCGGATTAATTAATCTTGATACTAATTCCACCGCACCTGAAAATACAGATAAAAGTACCGAGCAATTAATGTCATTGTTATCTGCGTCACAACAACTATTAAATGATACGGTGAAAAATGACGGTGCGATACCATCACAACTTAATGAAAAACCATCAATAGTTGTGGCTGGTAGTAATCAACAAGAAAAAACACAGTTAGCAGCAATGTTAAGGCAAGTGCTTGGTGGCAATAGCCAAGAAAATGTAGCGACCAGTGATAATACCCTAGCAAAAGATAGCCTTGCGCCAGAGTTAGCTAAATCATTAACCGTTCCAGTAACGGTTAACAGTGAAATGCCAGCAAAGAAAGTTGACCTAGCTAGCGAACCCAAAGTCGTTGCTGATAAAGTTGTGCAAGGGGAGGCTGAATTAGCCTTATCTTCATTATTGGAGAAAAAAACAAACAGTGAAGGACAAGATCCCTCGCTAAAAACAACGAATGTTAATGGCCAACTTTCCACGCAATCCGTTCCTCCTGCTCAAAGCGAAACGTCGTTAAAAGCAGAGCCGATTGTAGATAAAACCAATAATGTACCGAAACAGGCGCTGGCTTTAAGTGATCTTGAAGCGCTATTAGCGGATATGGAAAAAGCGCCCACGGATACTGAACTTGAACAAATTAAAGCTGCACTTATCGCCAATCAAGACAAAGCTATAATTCCTGATAAAAGTAATCAAAGTATCAGCAATAGTAAAGCGCCGGTCGATAAAGAGTTGGCCGGAGCGGTATTGCCTGTAACCCTTAAAAATGAAAGCTTGGATAACGAAATAGCAATTGATGCTGATAAGGTCAATACGGATAATGTTGTTTTTTCAAGCGTAGCTGTTCCAGGTGAAAAACAAGCTCAGGAAAATAATGCAAATAATAGTCGTGGGGTTAATCAGGTAAACCAGAAACCCCTTGAAACACAAAATTTAAATGCCGGTGAACAATTTAAAGAGCCAGCTAAAGATCAGTCGGCAGAGCAACAAAACCAAAAACAGGCACAAAGCTTAACTCAGCTTGATAAAGTGGCTAACAATGATGCTCAAGTCAAAGAAAAAGCTATTAATGAAATATTTGATAAGAAACAAGTCAGTACAAGTATTGAGAATACTCTTAATAGAGATATGCATCGAGCCAATAATGAAGTAACCAAATCTACGGCTTCTGCGGAGGAAATGATCACTAAATTAACCAGTGACCATGTGCAATCAACGGCCCAATCAGCAACAAATGCCAAGCAAGTGACAGCGTTACAAAATGAAGCCTTATCGGTATACCGTAAAGACTTTACTGGCGCATTGAATGATAAAGTCATGGTAATGATGAACCAAAAGCTTCAGCAGGTTGAAATTCGTCTTGACCCACAAGAATTAGGTAATGTGAACGTAAAAATAAATCTGCAAAATGAGCAGGCGGTTGTTAATTTTACTGTTCAAAATCAGCAGGCTAAAGAAGCGTTCGATCAAAATTTAGGGCGATTAAAAGAGATGCTTGCTGAAAGTGGCGTCAATGTCGGTGATGCGAATGTCGAACAGCAAAGTAAACAAAATAATAATGAAGAAGAACTCGGTGAAGGTCGCCAAGGTGGTGGTGACGGTAACGAGAATGAATTTTCAGATTTAAGTGATACTCAAACACTACATTTGGTTAAAGGTTCGTCAACTGGTATAGATTACTACGCATAAATGACAAAACTCATTGGCTCGCTGACCATTCAACGATATAGTTGACTGAAAGTAATTTTAACATTTAAATAGATAATAAAGGCTTGATGATGGCTGATGATAAAGGCGAAGGTAAAGAATTAGAATTAGACGGTAAAGGCAAAAGCAAAAAGATGATCATTATCATTGCTGCTGTTGTGATATTGGCTGTTGGCGGTGGAGCGGCTTATTTTTTTCTGGCTGGAGATGATGCTGTTTCTCAAGAGCAACTTGATGCTGAGCTAGACGGTGATAGTGCCAGTGAAGGCGAAGCCGTTGAAAGTGTTAGTGCCAGTACAGGCTCTGCGCTTTATGTACCTATGCCAAGACCTTTTCGCTTTAATGTTCCTGGCGCTGCCCGCGACAGATTTGTAGAAATCAGAGTGCAATTATTAGTACGTGGCTCTGATAATGAAGAAGCGGCAAAGAAGCATGTACCATTAATTGAAAGTACTTTACTAGCGACTTTTTCTCAATCAAATGCCGATGATTTAGCAACCAGTGCCGGAAAAACCTCATTGAAACAGAAATCTTTAATAGAAGTTCATAAAATTATGAAAGAAGTTGAAGGTAGCAATGTGGTTGAAAAAGTATTATTTACCGGTTTTGTAATGCAATAAGGCTATGCGATAAAACAATGCATTTAATTAAAGAGACTATTCAGTGAGTGATTTATTATCTCAAGACGAAATTGATGCGCTATTACACGGTGTTGATGACGTTGAAGAAGAGGAGCTAGTTGAAGACTTTGCCCGTGAAGCTGGCAGCACGTCTGACTATGACTTTTCATCACAAGATCGCATTGTTCGTGGCCGGATGCCAACACTGGAAATGGTTAACGAACGTTTTGCACGCCATATGCGTATCAGTTTATTTAATATGATGCGCCGCACTGCTGAAGTATCAATTAATGGTATTCAGATGATCAAGTTTGGCGAATATGTTCATACCTTATTCGTGCCAACAAGCTTAAATATGGTACGTTTTCGCCCATTAAAAGGCACCGCATTAATTACCATGGAAGCACGGCTGGTCTTTATTTTAGTCGATAATTTTTTTGGTGGCGATGGTCGCTATCATGCAAAAATTGAAGGTCGTGAATTTACGCCAACAGAGCGTCGTATTATTCAAATGCTGTTAAAGTTAATTTTTGAAGATTACAAAGAAGCTTGGTCACCCGTGATGGATGTCTCTTTTGAGTATTTAGATTCTGAAGTTAACCCGTCGATGGCCAATATTGTTAGTCCTACCGAAGTGGTAGTGATCAGCTCTTTTCATATTGAACTTGATGGTGGTGGTGGTGATTTTCACATTGCTTTGCCTTACTCAATGCTCGAACCTATCCGTGAGCTACTTGATGCCGGTGTACAGAGTGATAAAGAAGATACCGACATGCGATGGTCGAAAGCCCTACGCGATGAAATAATGGATGTTCCCGTTGAATTAACCACTAAATTTATCTCTGTAGACCTACCTTTACAAAAGATTATGGACTTAGAGAAGGGCGATATTATTCCTATTGAGATGCCAGAACATATTACGGTATTAATTGAAGGTTTACCGTCGTTTAGAGCAAAACTAGGCCGTAGTCGCGATAATGTTGCGATTAAAATATCTGAAAAAATTAAACGTCCTGAATCAGTGAAAAACGAATTAACGATATTAACTAAAGGAGGTAAGCGCCTAGATAGCGACGCTGAATTACATCTTTTAGAAGACGATTTCGATTATTAATAATTTTATTAAAGCAGCAGTAAACAAAAAAATAAATTTGAGGCCAATGGCATGAGTGATAAAGACGATGATTTAGGCATGTGGGATGAAGCGATGGATGAACAAGCCGAAGCTGCAGCCAAAGCCGAAACTGTTGAGTTAGAAGAGCTTGAAGAAGATGCACCAATAACGGGTGATGAAAAACGTAAACTGGATGCGATTTTAGATATTCCGGTGACTATTTCAATGGAAGTTGGACGTAGTCATATTAGCATTCGTAATTTATTACAGTTAAACCAAGGCTCTGTTGTTGAGCTTGACCGAGTTGCGGGTGAATCCCTCGATGTATTGGTCAATGGTACGTTAATCGCGCATGGTGAAGTTGTTGTGGTAAACGATAAGTTTGGTATTCGATTAACCGATGTTATTAGCCAAATTGAACGTATTAAAAAGTTGAAGTAATACTGATGCGTTTTTTACTTTTTAGCTTGTTAAGCTTACTTACTTTTTTGGGCCATGCTCAAGAAAGTATCGTCGCAACAACCGTCGTTGAAACAGACGACGCTCCCGTGATAGCGCAAACAGCACCGGCGACCGTTGAAGTAGGACGACATGTTATGGGTAATATTGATGCCGGTAGCATGATCGTTTCATTATTGGCGGTACTCGTTGCTATCGTTATTGTTGCTTGGCTATTAAAAAAGCTTCAAGTAGGGGGCACCTCAGTAAATGGTTTGAAAGTGGTGACTAGTTTAAATTTAGGCTCCAAAGAACGATTAGTGGTGGTGCAAGTGGGTAAAAAACAATTGTTACTCGGTGTTACCGGTCAACAAATTAATATACTTGATACGCTAGCCGAACCTATTGAAGTTAAAAGTGGTGTGCCGATAGAACTTAGCCAAACATTAGCACGCTTTAGCCGTAATTCTGCGAATAAAGCCAATAGTGAAAAATACTCATGAAAGACTCGATATTAAACGATGGTGCTAAAACGGCGCAATGTTCTGCTAACGCAATGGCAAAAAGAAATCCACTCGAAAATTTACTGATCCGTTTATTTTCTGTAAAAGGTTTTATTTTTTTATTTTTCCTCCTTGTTGCTTTTTTTGCCAGTCAAACGGTATTAGCCGCTGATGATTTGGGTATGTCGGCATTGAAGCTGACCACTAACCCTGACGGTTCACAAGAATATACGGTAACCCTGCAAATATTAATGTTTATGACCGCATTAGGCTTTATTCCTGCTGCGATTATTATGATGACCTCTTTTACCCGTATTGTCGTGATCATGGCCATTTTAAGACAAGCGATAGGATTACAACAAACACCGTCTAATCAGGTGGTTATAGGTTTAACGCTTTTTATGACCATGTTCATTATGACGCCTGTCTATAATGAAATAAATCAACGAGCGATTGAACCTTATTTAGCCGACCAAATGACATCAGTAGAAGCCATAGATAGTGCAAAAATTCCTTTAAGAGCGTTTATGCTTGAACAAACCAGAATTAAAGATCTACAAACCTTAGCCAATATGGCGGGTATTGTTGAAGTTGATCAACCAACTGATTTACCGATGACCGTGATTATTCCTGCCTTTATTATTAGCGAGTTAAAAACGGCTTTTCAAATAGGTTTTATGCTCTTTATTCCTTTTTTGATTATTGATTTAGTCGTTGCTAGTATTTTAATGGCAATGGGTATGATGATGCTATCGCCGATGATCGTTTCTTTGCCCTTTAAGCTAATGTTATTTGTGCTGGTAGATGGTTGGAACTTGGTGATAGGCACTATCGCAACGAGTTATGGCATGGGGAGTATTTAATGAATCCAGAAGTTTTTGTCGACATACTCAGTGATGCACTATTTTTAGTGATTGTTTTGGTGTCTGCGATTATTATTCCGGGTTTGTGTGTCGGCTTAATCGTTGCTGTATTTCAAGCGGCAACATCGATTAATGAACAAACATTAAGCTTTTTACCTCGATTAATCGTGACACTTTTAGCCCTTATCTTTGGAGGGCATTGGTTAGTACAAAAACTCATGGATTTTACTATCCGACTGATTGCAAGTATACCCAGTGTGGTGAGCTAGTGGAATTCACCGAGTCAGTTGTGATGCAATATATTGCTGACTTTATTTTACCTTTCGCGCGCATTTCTGCGCTTATTATGGCAATGATTGGCTTTGGTTCTAAAATCATTCCAGGTAAAGTTAAAATTTTTCTGTGCCTAACATTAACGGTCGCCGTTATGCCGGCAATCCCGCCAACACAAGTTGGCAGCCTGATTTCTTTTGAAACAGCGCTGCTTATGTTTGAACAAATGGTTATTGGTGTTGCGCTTGGCCTAGTTACCGTTATGGTACTTAATACTTTTACCTTAGCGGGTCAAATTATTGCTATGCAAACGGGCTTAGGTTTTGCTTCACTCGTTGACCCGGTTAGTGGCATGAATGTTCCTGCTGTTGGCCAATTTTTCTTGATTCTATCTACCCTGATGTTTTGGGCAATGGACGGACATTTAGCCTATATACAATTTATTGTTGCCAGTTTTGAAACCTTGCCCATCGGGGAGTACAAGTTTACGGCCGATAAATTTAAAGAAGTGGTTGAATGGGGCGAGTGGATGTTTGTTACCGCGTTATCGTTAGCATTAGCGCCGCTAACGGCTATGTTATTGATTAACTTTTCTTTTGGAGTTATGACGCGAGCAGCCCCGCAATTAAATATTTTTGCGATAGGTTTTCCGGTAACTATGTGTGCTGGTTTGTTAATTATGTGGTTAACTATGGGTAACTTTTTTACGCATTATGAATTGCAATGGCAACGTGCACTCGACTTTAGCTGTTACCTCATTAATTGTAAGGCAAACTAATGGCTGATGCAGGTAGCGGTGAAAAAACAGAAGAACCTACGGCTAAGAAAATTGCTGATGCGAGAAAAAAAGGTCAAATAGCACGTTCAAAAGATTTAGGCACTATGTTTGTGTTGGTGGGGAGTGCTGTTGCAATAATGCTGGTTGGCGGTATGTTAACTGAAAGCTTAGCCGGAATTATGAAACGGTCATTTAGCTTGAGCCGTGAAGAAGTCATGGACATTCATGCGTTATACAATGTGCTTAGGGGCTCGGTAGGCACGTTAGTTGCTCCAATGTTGTGGATATTCTCTATTATTATCGTCGCCGCTTTTATTGGCAATACTATGTTGGGAGGGATGAGTTTTTCTTCTGAGGCTATGGCGCCAAAGGCTAGTAAATTGTCACCTTTAGCCGGTTTAAAGCGTATGTTTGGCATAAAAGCTTTAGTCGAGTTATTCAAGTCGTTAATGAAGTTTTTTGTGGTTTTTATTGTCGCGTATCTGTTGTTGAGTAGTTTGTTTCCAGAAATATTAGGTCTTAGTTTGGAGCTGATCCCACTGAGTTTAGAGCACTCGGTAACTTTATTACAATGGATGTTTTTAGCATTAGCCTTATCGGTAGGTATTATTGCTGCGATTGATGCGCCCTATCAAACTTGGGATCACAACCGTCAGTTAAAAATGACTAAGCAAGAAATTAAAGACGAAATGAAAAATTCTGAGGGTAGTCCTGAAATCAAAGGTCGTATTCGTCGTACTCAATATGAAATGTCGCAGCGTAAAATGATGCAAGAAGTGCCAGACTCTGATGTGGTTATCACCAATCCGACGCATTATGCGGTTGCGTTGAAATATGATGTCACCGCCGGTGGTGCGCCAATGTTAGTGGCAAAAGGTATTGATGAAATGGCGATGCATATTCGTACTATCGCTAAAGAAAATAATGTTGAAATTATTGCTTCTCCGGCATTAGCACGGTCTTTATATTATAGCGCAGACGCCAATCAAGAAATCCCAGAAGAGCTCTTCGCTGCGGTTGCTCAAGTGTTAGCTTTTATTTTTCAACTTAACGAACATAAAAAAGGTAAAGCCAAAAGGCCGACACCGATTGCAAAAAACCTTCCTATCCCCGATGAGTTCAAATATTAATACTCTTTATAATCATTAGGTTAAGTGTTTTGTTGTCGATTTATCCATCACTCTAATTATATTTAATCGACGTTGGTCTACTTATTGCTATTTCATGGTATGCGTCAAAAAAATATCATAAGAGTAATATGCAGTTAATTACTTCATTTAAAGAGTTCAAAAAAAGTAAAATAAACCTATTTTCTGGTTTAGGTACGCCAATATTAATTATGGCGGCGCTTGGAATGGTTATTTTACCTATGCCGGCATTTTTACTCGATATACTTTTTTCTTTTAATATTGCCTTATCTTTGGTGGTATTACTGATCACCGTTTATACCTTAAAGCCTCTTGAATTTGGCTCTTTTCCTGCCGTACTGTTAATTGCCACTATTTTACGTTTAGCACTAAATGTCGCGAGTACACGAGTGGTGCTACTTGAAGGCCATGAAGGGCCTGATGCTGCGGGTAAAGTTATTGAAGCCTTTGGCTCTGTGGTTATTGGTGGTAACTATGCGGTTGGTTTAGTGGTTTTTGTTATATTAATCATTATTAACTTTGTGGTTGTTACTAAAGGTGCTGGGCGTATTGCTGAAGTAACCGCGCGTTTTACCCTCGATGCTATGCCCGGTAAGCAAATGGCAATCGATGCTGATTTGAATGCTGGCTTTATTACCGCTGACCAAGCAAGAGAAAGACGTATCGAAGTCACCAGTGAAGCTGATTTTTATGGCTCAATGGATGGTGCCAGTAAGTTTGTTAAAGGTGATGCGGTTGCCGGCATATTAATTTTATTGATTAATATTATCGGTGGACTCGTTATCGGTATGGTACAACACGATTTAAGCTTTGACAGAGCGGTTGAAATATACACCTTATTAACGATTGGAGACGGCCTAGTAGCGCAAATTCCAGGTCTACTTTTATCGGTAGGTACGGCGATTGTTGTTACGCGACAAAATACCTCTCAGGACATGGGCGAGCAAGTCAGCAGCCAATTAGGTCAAGAACGTTCTTTGTATATTGCTGCCGCCGTTATGTTTGTCATGGGTGTTATTCCGGGCATGCCACACTTTGCATTTTTATTCTTTGCTTTTATGATCGCTGGAACCGCCTTTTTAAGTGGAAAGTACAAAATTGCCAAAGAAAAACAATTAGCGGATAAATCAGATGCTGAACAGGTTGAAACCCAGCAACAAGAAGCAGAAGTAAAAGACTTAGGTTGGGACGATGTTAACCATGTTGACATTATCGGCTTAGAAATTGGTTATCGCCTAATACCTCTAGTAGATAAATCTCAAGGTGGGGAACTCCTTAACCGTATTAAAGGTGTTCGTAAAAAACTATCCCAAGAGTTTGGCTTTCTAGTGCCGGCGGTACATATTCGCGATAATCTTGATTTAGACCCTAATGTTTATCAAATATCATTAATGGGCGTGACTATCGGTGAAGCTGAAATTAGACACGATCATGAATTAGCGATAAATCCAGGGCAAGTGTTTGGCAAACTTGACGGCGTGGCAACAATCGATCCTGCTTTTGGACTAGAAGCAGTATGGATAAAACCAGCACAACGCGAACATGCTCAGTCTTTAGGCTATACCGTGGTTGACGCATCGACTGTCCTTGCCACTCATTTAAGTCAAATACTAACAAATAACGCGGCACAGTTACTTGGTCATGAAGAAGTACAAAACCTTCTTGATATGCTAGGCAAAAATTATCCTAAATTAATTGAAGGGTTCATCCCTGATGTTTTATCACTGGGTACTTTGGTTAAAGTACTACAAAACCTAATGAATGAAGGTGTTGCTGTTCGTGATATGCGCAGTATTATTCAAACGTTAGTTGAGTATGGTCCTAAGTCCCAAGACCCTGAAATTTTAACCGCCGCTGTTCGTATTACCTTGCGTAAATTCATTGTTCAAGAGTTAGTGGGACCCGTGACTGAGGTACCTGTCATAACTTTGGCGCCAGAGTTGGAACAGATGTTGCACCAGTCTATGCAAATGGCTGGCGACGATGGTGCTGGCATTGAACCAGGTTTAGCAGAACGGTTACAGAAATCATTAGCTGATGGTGCTCAACAACAAGAAATGGCGGGTGATACGCCAATATTGTTAACCTCAGGGATTTTAAGAGCGGTACTGGCTAAATTTGTTAAATATACTATTCCAGGCTTGCGGGTGATTTCATACCAAGAAATTCCTGATGATAAGCAGATAAAAATAGTAAGCGCCATAGGTCAATAATTACGATATCAGTAATGAGCAGCAGAAAATATTTGCGGTTAAATGAATAAGTCATTAACAGCGATTGCAGTTGATAAGGGGTTAGTTTTGAAAATTAAACGTTTTGTAGCAAAAGATATGAGAAGTGCGCTGACACAAATCAAAGACGAGCTAGGTGCTGACGCTGTGATTATGTCAAATAAACGCGTACCTGAAGGCGTTGAATTAATGGCTGCGGTTGACAACAACGTCGAAATTAAGGCAACACAACCCGCAATGCAAAATTCTCCTAAAATCAACTCAACAGCGCAAGCAACAAACAGTTTTGACCGTTCGATTGACAATGATGTGGTCAATATTAGACAAAATAATCCTTTGACCAGTCCTAGTGTTTCGCACAACTCTACAGCAGAAGATACTCGCTTACCTTCAGACAGTTTAGCGGCTTTATTAAGCCGTCAAGTTCAGCAAGCACCTGCAAATATTGGTCAAGGTATTAATCAAGCTCAGCATGATAAAATCGTCCAGGCAGCCGCTAAGCTAAATAACCCTAGTAACTCAGCGCAAGTTTCAACGCCAACACCGTCAAGCAATATTGAGCAGCAATTTAAAAGCTTCACCGACCGTTTAGAGCAAAATAGCCAAGAACAAGGTGATGAACAATCAAGCGACTCATATCAACAGCCGGTGATGAACCAAGCACAGTCTTTAGTAAGCGATGGCTTACCGCCACAAAATGTAAATAACGCCGACTTAGAGAAAATGAAACACGAAATGTCTTCTATTCGTGAATTACTAGAACATCAAATTTCGGGGTTAATGTGGCAGGATATGGCGCAAAAAGATCCCGCTCGTGCGATGTTGGTTAATCGACTAATGTCTTTGGGTATGAGCGAACAAGTTTCAGATCAAATTGCAGGTTATATTCCAGCACAAAAAAATGACCAAGATACTTGGTTATTAGCGAAGAAATTTATCAGCCAACAAATTAATACCACTAATAATGACATTATTCATCGTGGTGGCGTGGTTTCATTAGTGGGACCTACCGGCGTAGGTAAAACAACTACCGTAGCTAAACTCGCGGCGCGGTTTGCTCAGATTCATGGCGCAGACCAAGTGGTGATGATCTCAACAGATAACTACCGTATTGCTGGATTTGAACAATTAGCCACTTACGGCCGAATTATTGGTTGTGATGTAAAGCTTGCTGGTGATGCAAAAACCTTAGATACATTGTTGCAACAGTTCTCCAAAAAGAAACTGATACTTATTGATACTGCAGGTATGGGGCAACGTGATATGCGTTTAGCTAAACACCTAACTACTTTAGTTTCTAATGCAAGGGTCAGAATTCGCAACTATTTAGTGTTAGCTGCTAATACTCAACAACGAGTTATGCAAGAAAATGTTGATCGCTTTAAAAAAGTACCTTTAGCTGGCTGTATTTATACTAAACTTGATGAAAGCCTTAGCATAGGAGAAATAATTTCCACTTCGATTCAAAACGGTTTAGCGATAGGCTACTTAACGGATGGACAAAGAGTTCCTGAAGATATTAAAGTTGCAAATGCTGAAAAACTCGTTACGCTAGCAGATAAAATGAGCGCGAAAAATCAAATTAATAATCCAATAAATTGGCGAACAGCACCGATGAGTGCTAATACAGCTGTATTTCCATAACTTGTTCTAAATATGTGAATTTTGAAGCTATAAAAATATGCAGATTAAATGATTATAGGGTTATACTAAATTAAATTGATAGCTATTCGTAAGAAAGTAGAGAAATACGATAAATGAATGATCAAGCAAGTGGCTTAAGAAAAATGCAAAATTCAGCTCCGGTAAAAGTCATTGCTGTCTCTGGCGGTAAAGGCGGAGTAGGTAAAACTAACGTTTCGCTTAATACCGCTATTGCACTTGGACAATTAGGACAACGAGTTTTAGTTTTAGATGCCGATTTAGGCTTGGCTAATGTCGATGTTATGCTAGGTTTGCGGGTAAAACGTAACTTATCACATGTGCTTTCTGGCGAGTGTGAATTAGACGATATAATTATTGAAGGTCCCGCTGGTATTAATATCATTCCTGCTACGTCAGGTTCACAATCTATGGTCGATTTAACGCCTGCTGAACATGCGGGTTTAATTCGCGCTTTTAGTGATATGAACACAAAATTTGATGTACTTATTGTTGACACTGCCGCCGGTATTTCCGACATGGTACTAAGCTTTTGCCGTGCCTCACAAGATGTGATGTTAGTGGTCTGTGATGAACCTACATCTATTACTGATTGCTACGCCTTAATGAAATTATTAAGTCGAGATCATGGTGTATTTAAATTTAAAGTTGTTGCCAACATGGTGAGAACGCCAAGAGAAGGACAACAACTCTTTGGTAAGCTTTCTAAAGTTACCGATCGATTTTTAGATGTTGCACTTGAACTCGTTGCTGTCATTCCATTTGACGAAAATATAAGAAATTCCGTTAGAAAACAAAAAGCAATTGTTGAAGCTTATCCACAATCGCCTGCAGCGGTTGCTTTTAAATCTTTAGCAGGTAATTTAATTAAATGGCCGGTGCCTAAACAAGCGTCAGGTCATTTAGAGTTTTTTATTGAACAATTGTTAGAACATTAATAACAATAGTAATCAGATATGAGTACTTTGTTGAAAGTTCTATATCTTTCCTATAATTTAGCGAGTGAGCGATAGTGGTAAAACCAAATGCTTACAGTATTCAAACTGATAAATCTGCTATAATTTCGCAGCATACAGTTTTAGTGAAAAGAATCGCTTATCACCTATTAGCAAGGTTGCCTGCGAGCGTGCAGGTTGATGACCTTATTCAGTCAGGCATGATAGGCCTGCTTGAAGCGTCTAATAATTTTGATCACGGCAAAGGTGCAAGTTTTGAAACCTTTGCTGGTATTCGTATCCGTGGTGCTATGCTTGATGAAATACGCCGTGGTGACTGGACTCCCCGCTCTGTTCATAAAAATAGCCGCATGGTCAGTGAAGCGATAAAATTGCTTGAAGCAAGTTTAGGTCGTGATGTAACTGATATTGAAGTTGCTGAAAAACTTGATATTTCGTTAAATGACTACCATCATATTCTAAGTGAGGTCAGTACCGGTAAAATAATTGGTATTGAAGACTTAAGTACGGGGGCAGATGCTATATCGAATATGGAAGATGTGAATAATAACGATCCCTATGATAATTTTGAAAAAATAGTTTTTAAAAAATCGTTAACAGCATGCATTTCCACTTTACCCGAACGCGAAGCTCTAGTACTGTCACTATATTACGACGAAGAATTAAATCTTCGAGAGATTGGTCAAGTGCTTGATGTAAGTGAGTCGCGTGTTAGCCAAATTCACAGTCAAGCGATGCATAGGTTAAAAGGACGTATGCAATCTTGGCAAAGTTGAGTAGAATATACATATAATCACAATTTTAAAATGTTCTCACCGGAGGGTGCCTTGGATAAAAATATGAAAGTTCTTGTTGTTGATGATTTTTCAACGATGAGACGTATCGTCAAAAACTTGTTACGAGATTTAGGTTTCACTAACATTTCAGAAGCAGATGACGGTAGCACTGCTTTACCGATGTTAAAAGAAGGCTCTTTTGACTTTGTTGTAACTGATTGGAATATGCCAGGTATGCAAGGTATTGATTTGCTCAAAGCCATCCGTGCCGATGCGAAGTTATCACATATCCCAGTATTGCTGATTACTGCTGAAGCAAAGAAAGAACAAATTGTGATGGCGGCTCAAGCGGGTGTTAATGGCTATATTGTAAAACCATTTACCGCAGCGACGTTAAACGCCAAGTTAGATAAAATATTTCAACGCTTAGGTTAATTCCTTAATTAGATAGATAATTAATTAATCTAAACGTGAGGTTTTTGCATGAGTGCGAATACAAATGTGCATGTTTCTTTGGAAGAAGCAAAGCTACTGGTCGAATATTTAGAAAGTGGTCAACAAGACAAGGCAGATGAATTAATTGCTGAAATTCAAAATCCAATTAATTCTGAATTGTTTGCTGAAATAGGCAAGCTGACTCGCCAACTACATGACTCATTAAATAATTTTCAATTAGATTCCAGGTTAAATGATTTAGCGACAGCAGATATCCCCGATGCTCAAGAACGTCTAAACTACGTTATAACGCGAACGGAAGAAGCCGCTAATAAAACCATGGATGCTGTTGAATCTATTTTCCCCGTTGTGGATACGATACAAAAGCAAATAAAGGCTGTTAATCCGTTATGGCAAAAATTAATGCATAACAAATTGGAATTAACCGAATTTAAAAGTTTATGTGTTGATATAGATTTATTATTAAAAACGACAGATAGAGAATCAGTGCGTATGCATGATTTAATGACTGATGTTTTGATGGCGCAAGATTTTCAAGATTTAACCGGACAAGTTATTCGTAAAGTTATTGATCTAGTTCGTGAAGTAGAGGATAGCTTGATTGGTATGCTAACCGCTTTTGGTATTACGACAGATAGTAATGCAGAGCGAAGTAAACCTAAAGTAGGTGATAACTTAGTTGAAGGCCCGATCGTTAATGCAGCACAACGTGATGATGTTGTCGCTGACCAAGATGATGTTGATGACCTTTTATCAAGTTTAGGATTTTAATAGGAGTTGCTGGATGTCATTTGAGCAAGATGAAGAGATTCTTCAGGATTTTTTAATAGAAGCTGGAGAAATACTTGAAACGCTTTCGGAACAACTCGTAGAACTTGAAAACGACCCCGATAATGCCGAATTATTAAATGCTATTTTTAGAGGTTTTCACACCGTTAAAGGTGGGGCCGGATTTTTAGCATTACATAATTTAGTTGACGTATGTCATGGCGCGGAAAATATTTTCGATCTGTTACGTACCAACCAACGTAGTGTTAGTGCAAGCCTAATGGACGTTATTTTACAAGCGCTTGATGTTGTAAATGAAATGTTTGTACAAGTTCAAAACGGCGAGAAACTTGATAAAGCTGATGCTCAATTACTTGCAGAATTGCATCGTTTAAGCCAACCAGAAGGCAAAGAGCAAGCGCCTGCGCCAGTCGTTGTTGAAGCAGTAGCTACTCATGAAAGCGAAAGTTCTTCTAGCGATGAAATGTCAGAAGATGAATTTGAACGACTTCTCGACGAACTCCATGGTGGTGGCTCAGCTTCTACGCCAGCCCCAGCACCTGAAGCAACAGCAACGTCTTCAGACAGCAATGATATTTCAGATGACGAATTTGAATCCTTACTCGATGAACTTCACGGTCAAGGTGCTTTTTCGCCTGAAGTTGCTGCTAATAATTCAAGTAAACCATCTTCATCGAATAACAGTTCATCAGATGAAATAAGTGACGATGACTTTGAAGCTTTATTAGACGAATTACATGGTCAAGGTCAAGCGCCGAAATTATCTGTTACTCCAGCACCTAGCGCACCAACACCAGCACCAACACCTGTTGCTCAAACACCAGCCGCGAAGCCAGCACCTGTAGCTCCTGCAGCTAAACCTGTCGCTAAAGCGCCAGTGCCAGAAAAAGCACCCGCTAAAGCAATGCAGGGTGAAACAACTGTTAGGGTTGACACTAAACGTCTTGATCAAATTATGAATATGGTTGGTGAGCTTGTTTTAGTGAGAAATCGCTTAACAAGTTTGGGCTTAACCAAAGAGGATGAAGATTTAACGAAAGCTGTTTCTAACCTTGATGCGGTAACGACTGATTTGCAAGGTGCGGTAATGAAAACCCGTATGCAGCCAATCAAGAAAGTCTTTGGACGATTTCCTCGAGTTGTTCGAGATTTAGCGCGCAGTTTAGACAAAGAAATTAAATTAGTGCTCAAAGGTGAAGAAACCGATCTAGATAAAAACCTTGTTGAGGCACTCGCTGATCCATTAGTGCATTTAGTGAGAAACTCTGTAGATCACGGTATAGAAATGCCTGATAAGCGCGAAGCATTGGGGAAACCAAGAGAAGGTGTCGTGGTGCTTTCTGCTTCTCAAGAGGGTGACCATATATTATTAACCATCAAAGATGATGGTGCAGGCATGAATGCAGAAAAGCTCAAAGAAATCGCGATTACTCGTGGTGTTCTTGACGCTGACTCTGCGGCTAGAATGACAGATAAAGAAGCCTTTAGTTTAATTTTTGCTCCAGGGTTCTCTACCAAGACTGAAATTTCAGAAGTTTCAGGCCGTGGTGTTGGCATGGATGTAGTCAAGACTAAGATCACCCAGTTAAACGGTACGGTAAGTATAGATTCTGAAATGGGCGTAGGTACAATCTTAGAGATTAAAGTACCGTTAACGTTAGCTATTTTACCGACATTAATGGTTATTGTTGGTAAGCAAACATTTGCTTTACCACTTGCTGGCGTGAATGAAATATTTCATCTTGATTTAACCACCACCAACGTTGTTGATGGACAATTAACCATTATTGTTCGTAAAAAGGCGATTCCACTCTTCTACTTAGATAAGTGGTTAGTACGTGATTTTGTTGAGAAGCCAAGAGAAAAAGGTCATGTGGTTATTGTTCAATTGGGCAATCAGCAAATTGGCTTTGTGGTCGACAGTCTAATTGGTCAAGAAGAGGTGGTGATAAAGCCACTCGACCGTCTATTACACGGCACACCAGGTATGGCCGGCGCAACAATTACCAGCGATGGTGGTATAGCGTTAATTATCGATGTGCCTAATATGCTGAAGTTTTACGCAAAAAAATCTGTTGTTAATAAAAAATTACGCTCTTAACGTATAATAAAGCCCTATTAAATTTTATTAGGGCTTTTTCATTCATAATAACAAATGAGATAATAAATGCCCTATAAGGTGTTGGTTGTTGATGACTCGAGTTTCTTTAGACGTCGAGTTACCGATATTTTAAATAAAGATCCGAACCTTACTGTTATTGATGTTGCTGTAAATGGTAAAGATGCTGTTGAAAAGGCTGTATCATTAAAGCCTGATGTGATCACCATGGATATAGAAATGCCATTGCTTAATGGTATTGAAGCTGTGAAACAAATAATGGCGAAAGCGCCAACATCAATCTTAATGTTTTCATCGCTCACTCATCAAGGTGCTAATGCGACCCTCGAGGCCTTAGAAGCCGGAGCACTTGATTTTCTCCCGAAAAAATTTAGTGAAATAGCCAAAACAACTGATGATGCAGGTAGTTTGCTGCGTCAACGAGTGGTTCAATTAGCGAAGACTAACGGTTTATTGAAAAGAAAATTGGCAGTAAAAGCTCACGCGTCACGAATTAGCCTATCTTCAACGGCCACTAATCCGGTGAGTAAACCCATAAATAAATTCGACATTCAATCGAGAACTCCGCTGCGAACAACTAAAACTGAACCGAGTCAAAGCGAAAGTATTCGCAGTCAGGTTGTTAAAAGAAGCTCAGGTAAAAGTTACCAACTACTTGCTATAGGTACATCAACGGGGGGACCAATTGCCTTACAAAAAATATTAACGCAATTGCCACAAAATTTTCCGCTACCCATTATTTTAATACAGCATATGCCCGCTGCTTTTACTTTTGCTTTTGCCAATCGTTTAAATACCTTGTGCAATATTAATGTTAAGGAAGCAGCAGATGGGGATATTTTAAAACCTGGTTGTGCTTACCTAGCGCCTGGTGGCAGGCAAATGATTATTGACGGTACGCCAAAATTAGCCAAGTTAAAAATTATAGAAGATAAGTCTGAAAAAATTGCTTTTAAACCAAGTGTTGATGTGAGTTTTGGCTCAGCAGCTAAGGTATTTGGTGGCTCAGTATTGGGTGTTGTATTGACCGGTATGGGCTCTGATGGCCGAGAAGGTGCTCGCATGTTAAAAGGTAAAGGGGCGACAATATGGGCACAAGACGAAGCTTCTTGTGTGGTTTATGGTATGCCGCAAGCCGTTACCGTTGCAGGTATTTCTGTTTTATCTTTAGCATTAGAAGATATCAGCCAAAGTATTATCAAGGAAGTGGACCATGGATAAGTTAACCATTGCCGGTCTTTTTGTCGCAATTACGGCCATATATTTAGGTTTTATTCTCGATGGAGGCTCCCTCGCTGCGTTATTTGAGTTACCTGCCTTTATCATTGTCTTTGGCGGTACTTTAGGGGCTGTAATGTTACAGTCATCTTCAGCGCAATTTTTTCATGCGTTGTCTTTATTAAAGTGGATATTTTATCCACCCAAGTATGATATTGACCAAGGTATTGATTCGATAGTTTCTTGGTCTGAAAAAGCACGAGAATCTGGATATTTATCACTGGAAAATATTGCCGAAGAAGAACAAGATTTTTATACTAATAAAGCGCTTAACTTATTAGTTGATGGTATAGAAGTAGACAACTTGCGTATCTCATTAGAATTAGATTTAGATCTTTATCGCGAGCATAATTTGCGCTCTGCTCATGTT
This sequence comes from Colwellia sp. BRX8-9, assembly GCF_014077245.1. Classification (NCBI taxonomy): domain Bacteria; kingdom Pseudomonadati; phylum Pseudomonadota; class Gammaproteobacteria; order Alteromonadales; family Colwelliaceae; genus Colwellia; species Colwellia sp. BRX8-9. The sequence goes on along the minus strand of NZ_JACGVN010000004.1, from coordinate 33,681 downwards.
TTTGAGTCTATGGGCGGTTACAGTCCTACCATAGGTATTTTAGGAGCGGTACTTGGCCTCATTCATGCGATGAGTAACCTTACCGATCCCACTTTACTTGGACAAGGCATTGCAACGGCTTTTATTGCGACTATTTACGGCGTTGGTTTTGCCAATTTAATATACCTACCCGTTGCTAATAAAATAAAGGCTATTATTCACCAGCAAACCATGTACCGAGAAATGATTGCTGAAGGCCTTATTTCTATTGCATTAGCAGAAAATCCACATGCCATTGAAAATAAGTTGTCGGCCTTTCGGTTAGAGCAATGAACCACTTAAGGAAACGTCGACATTCAGTCGAAAATGATAATGTCGACAGATGGTTAGTTTCATACGCCGATTATATGACCTTGCTCTTTGCGTTATTTGTTGTTTTATATGCAATGGCAATGGTTGATGAAGAGCCCTATGAAACCGCGACAGAATCGATAGGTAAAGTTTTTCAAGCCAATAATAAACTACCTAAAAATCGGGGGCATGGTGACGATATCCTCGATGTTAACAGCTCAAAAACTAATAAGCGCTTGTATGGTAATGGCATTTTAGATGTCGCTGGCCCTGAACTTTTTGACGGAGAGAAAACACTTTCTAATGTTTCTGACAGTCAGGTAGGCACTAATCTAACGTCACTAGAAAAAGAATTACATACCGCCTTGTATGAATTAATCGAATCAGGTTATGCGCAACTGCAGATTGATGGTGATTGGTTAGAAATAGAATTAAACAGTGGTATGCTTTTCCCCAGCGGCTCATCATCAGCAACCAACAATGCAACAACAATACTTGCGGTTATTTATGATGTAATTGGTTCATCCAGCAATTTTATTCGCATAAGAGGCTATACTGATAACCAACCGATTAATACTGAGATATTTTCTTCAAATTGGGAATTATCAGTTTTTAGAGCAACGGCTATTTTACGAGTGCTTGAAGACTTATCCCTTGATCCTGCTCGTATGGCTATTGAGGGTTATGGGCAATATTATCCACGAGAAGACAATAAAACAGCACAAGGCCGCGCGCAAAACCGTCGTGTTGTTATCGCTATATCAAAATATGGTTTAGAAAAGTCAAATTTACTTGCGACCCCTACCATCAGCATTAAAGACGTCGAAGCCATAAAGCAGATAGATAATGGTGATGATGAGGATAATGAAATACGTATCATAAGACTTGATAATGGTGGCATTAGAATTACAACACGAGAAGATGATAACCCCTCTTCTGAGCAGAACAATAATTAGCACAACGAAATAAGTAGGTTAGCAACTTGGTAGTATGGACCGTAGCAAATCAAAAAGGTGGCGTTGGTAAAACCACAACAACAATCTCCTTAGGTGGCTTATTAGCTGAGCAGGGCTATAAAGTGTTGTTGGTAGATACTGATCCCCATGCTTCTTTGAGTTATTATTTTGGTATCGAATCTGAAGATCTTGAGTTAAGTGTTTACGATTTATTTGTTCAAGTTTCAACGAAAGAACAAATAATGCAAAGTTTATGTCCAACGAAATACGACAATATAGATATACTCCCGGCAACTATGGGCTTAGCTACTTTAGACCGTTCACTCGGTAATAAAGGTGGTATGGGCTTAGTGTTGAAAAAAGCGATGATAAAAATAGCCGATGAATATGATTATGTCTTAATTGATTGTCCACCGATTTTAGGTGTGCTGATGGTGAATGCTTTGGCGGCATCGCAACGTATTATTGTGCCAGTGCAGACTGAGTTCTTGGCCTTGAAAGGCTTAGACCGCATGATGAAAACAATGGATATTATGCAAGTTGAGCAAGATAAGCCGTTTAAATATACCATAGTGCCGACTATGTTTGATAAACGTACTAAAGCATCATTACTGACCTATAGAAAGTTACAAGAGCTATACGATGATAGTGTTTGGGCCGGTGTTATACCGGTAGATACTAATTTTAGAAATGCCAGTTATGCAATGCAGGTACCTTCAGATTACGCACCGTTAACACGTGGTGTTAGTGCATATAAAAAACTACTAAGCAGTTTATTAGAACTGCAAAAATTAGGTTAATTGTCCAATGGCAAAGTCACTCGCTGCAAGTAAGAAACTAATGCAGAATTATTTATCAGAATTGTTGACTGAAGATCAGCAAGAATCGGACCTGCCAATTATTTCTGTAAAAGCAAAATATCAGCAACCGTTAGAAAAACTTTTACAAAAAGTTGATATTACTGAACGTATTGCCGACCCAATAGATGAACCTGTTTATACTGTAAAAAGCTCAGTAAAAAATGAACGACCTAAAATAGTTGAAGAAAAAATTCAGGACAAAGTCGAAGAAAAAACGCAATTGACTCTTGATGAACCGCTTAAGACAAGAAAAAGTGATCAGCCATTAATTGTTCATCAGAGTAAAAATTATCGAAAGGGTAGTTTTCAAGCGATGTTCTTTAATGTTGCGGGTTTAACGATTGCAGTGCCGTTGATTGAATTGGGTGGCATACATAACGAAGACAAGACAACGAGTCTAATGGGTAAGCCTAAATGGTTTACTGGTGTTATGTTACATCGAGATGAAAAAATTAATGTAGTGAATACCGCTTTATGGGTAATGCCAGAAAAATGTGACGAAGCGTTAATAAATTCGCTAAACTATCAATATATTGTCATGCTAGGTAATAGTCATTGGGGATTATCGGCTGAAACATTAGTCGATACAGTGACGTTAGAGCAAGAAGATGTAAAATGGTTAGACCTACCGAACAAACGACCTTGGTTAGCCGGTTTAGTCAAAGAACGTATGTGTGCACTGCTTGATGTCGAGTCTTTGATTAAGTTACTTGACGCAGGCGCAAATATTAACCAAGATTAATGGCTAGATCTCCAGATAGTATTATACTATGTACACTAGACGAATAATCAAACAGATTGATTTTCAATAAGATATTTAAGAGGCAGGCTGTATGGCTGATGATAGACGTAATGCAAATGAAAACGTAGACAACGATGAAGTGTTGCAATGGGTAACCTTTAAGCTTGATAGTGAAACCTACGGTATTAATGTAATGCAAGTGCAAGAAGTCTTGCGCTATAGTGAAATTGCACCGGTGCCAGGAGCACCTACATATGTATTAGGTATCATTAATCTGCGAGGGAACGTTGTTACTGTCATTGATACCAGACAACGCTTTGGGCTTAAACCTGCGGATATTTCTGATAATACTCGTATTGTTATCATTGAAGCCGAAAAACAAGTTATTGGTATCTTGGTAGATAGTGTCGCTGAAGTTGTTTACTTAAAAAATTCTGAGATAGATGATGCTCCGAATGTTGGTAATGACGATAGTGCACGATTCATTCAAGGTGTTTCAAACAGAGAAGGTGAGTTATTGATTTTAGTCGACCTAAATCAGTTACTTTCTGACGACGAATGGGATGAACTTAAACAGTTCTAGGCTGTTTACTGAGTCTCTTTAAATAAAGCCTGGCTTATCAGGCTTTATCTAGTTGTAATGGTTTAAGAAGCGTTTATGTTTATTATCTCGCCACTTTTGATTTTAGTTAGCAGTTTTGTGCTTTTTATAGTGCTAATGGGTTATATTTATCGCCAAAAAACTTATTTTCATCGAACTAATAAAGTGCTGAAAACACAACTTGAAACGCAAGAGTTGTTTATAAATGAGCTACAATCGTCGCAAAATAGCGTAAATAAACAATTGCTTGAGTTTAATAATAAGCTTGAAAGTCTGCAGTTAGAAAACGAGCAAGTCAGTAAACAACTTGAACATCGTATTAAAATACTGCAACAAGAGAGTGGGCTTCAAAAGCAATTAATAGATCAATTTCAAAATCAGCAACCGCAAGATAAACTCTATTCACGTGCTTTTAAACTCGTTGAGTTAGGCGCAGAGATCGATGAGGTCGTTCGAGAATGTGACATCCCACTTGCTGAAGCTGAGATGTTAATATCTGTCCACAGAAATAAAACATCGCCTTCTTAAAACCAGTCATTTTATGGTTTTTCCGCAGATAAATAGTTAAAGCTTTTATGTTGCATTGCATTTTTGCGTGGTAAACTGCGTCATTATTTTTTTACTCAATATCAAGGACGCTAAGTGAAAGTAGCCGCTATATTTTCTTATTTGTTCAATAATCCAACAAAAAAAATTGTTGTCATTCTACTGGCATTAGTTATTTCTGCCTGTTCATCAACACCTGCTGAAAATAGTGCTAGTGTTTCAGATCCTAAAGATCCATTAGAATCAATTAACCGACCGTTTTGGACTTTTACCTGGGATTATGCAGACAAATATGTGCTTAAACCGACAGCCCAAGCGTATGTTGAATATATGCCAACAGACTTTAGGTCCGGGATACATAATGTTGCCTTAAACCTAAACGAACCATCAACGGTTATAAATAACCTGCTGCAAGGAAAGTTTAGTGAAGCGGGTAAAAGTACGGGGCGTTTTATCCTTAACTCTACTATTGGCATATTTGGATTTTTTGACCCAGCAAGTGACTTCGAGTGGATCAGAGCACAAGAAGAGTTTGGTGAAGTCTTAGGCTCATATGGTGTTGGAGATGGACCTTATCTAGTTATACCGGCTCTTGGGCCAAGCTCAGTTCGTGAAGAAGTGGGTGACTATGTTGATAAATACTACTGGCCATTAGCGATTATTGATTTTTGGCCTAACTTACTTCGCCAAGCCGTACTCGGGCTTGAACAACGAGCTGCGCTTGTTGATCAAGAGCAAATTATTAATGAATCTATTGATTCATACGAATTTGTAAAAAATGCTTACTTTCAAAATATGGAATTTAAAGTTTATGATGGTAACCCGCCCATCGTGATTGATGAAGACAGTGAAGACGAAATTAATGCCTTTTTAGAAGAACTCGATAACATGGCAGACGTTGATCAATAAACTTGCTTTGCAGAGTGAAGCTTAAAATACTTCAAGCTTCACTCATTTTTACAAAACTATTAATTAAAAAAAAGGCTGTGGTGTTAATGTAAATCGCGGTTTTTTTGATGTGATAATTAAAGATTAAGCTAATTTATTATACTGCTTGATCGCAACACTGAGATATTTACGGGTAAAAATTAACGATACTGGCCGAAGTAAAATAAAATACACGGCTAGAAAACTAAACAAAGATACCACAAAGAGCAGCCCATCTAATTGTGCCATAAATATAAAAGGTGGCACCAACATGATTAACTTCAAAATATTTAATACGAACTTCTCTGGTGCGGTCAATTTAGCGGCAGCGAGTGTTAAAATCTGCTGTCTTTGCCCAAGCGTATAGCTTTCGAGTTCGGGAAGTTTATTTGTTGAAAATATAAAAGCCATAGGTATCGTATTTTTAGTGAGTAATAGCAGTATTCTACAGTATTTTTACACTTAATTAAGCAAACAAGTACCGAATTGTCTCTGGGTTTGGTAGAATTGCGGCAAATTTTTTGTGAGTGAAATATAAATGAATATCATTGAAGCTAATTTTGACGCAGCAGGTAAAAAGTTTGCCATCGTTGTTTCACGTTTTAACAGTTTTGTAGTTGAAAATTTATTAGAAGGTGCAGTTGATGCACTTAAACGCCATGGCAATGTTGCAGATAACGACATTACTATTGTTCGTGTTCCTGGCGCATATGAATTACCCCTTGCTGCTAAGCGTATTGCAAGTAAAGGCGAGTTCGATGGCATTATAGCTATTGGCGCCGTTATTCGTGGCGGAACTCCACATTTTGATTTTGTTGCGGGCGAATGTAATAAAGGCTTAGCGCAAGTTTCAATGGAATACACTATTCCTGTTGCTTTTGGTGTCATTACAACCGATACCGTTGAGCAAGCAATAGATCGTGCCGGACTTAAAGCAGGTAATAAAGGCGCAGAAGCGGCTTTAAGTGCTTTAGAAATGGTTAATGTTTTAGATAAAATATAAGCGGGAATTTTTGTGAAACCAACTCCTAGAAGGAAAGCTCGTGAGTTAGCTGTTCAAGCTATTTACTCATGGCAGCTTAGCCAAAACTCAGTAACTGATATCGAAGTTAACTTTTTAACTGATAACAGTGCGCGCCGTTTTGATATTCCATATTTTCAACAATTACTCCACGGTGTAACCAAATCAGTTGGTTCTATCGATGAAGCTATTTCTCCACATGTTGACCGTCCTTTAAACGACGTTGACCCAGTAGAAAAAGCTATTTTACGTGTCGCCATTTATGAATTGAAAGATTGTAAAGATGTGCCATACCGAGTTGTTATTAATGAAGCTATCGAATTAGCAAAATCTTTTGCTGCTGACGATAGTCATAAATTTGTTAATGGTGTTCTTGATAAAGCCGTTAAACTGATTCGTCCAGAAGAATAATTTGCGTTCATTTTCTCAAAGCAAAGCAAAGGATTGGTTGTTGTATGAAAGAATTTGAAGTCATTCGACGTTATTTTACTGAACAGGTAGTGAAGCGCAAAGACGTTTATTTAGGTATTGGTGACGATTGTGCACTGGTTACTCCGGGTGAACGCCAACACATTGCAGTAACGACAGATACCTTAGTGGCAGGTGTTCATTTTCCTTTAAATACATCGCCACGTGCTATTGGTCATAAATCGATAGCTGTTAATTTGTCTGATCTTGCCGCTATGGGGGCAGAGCCTAGTTGGGTTTCTTTAGCACTCACGCTTCCTGAAATTGATGAAAATTGGATCAATGAATTTTGCCTTGGTGTTTTTGACCTTTGTGAATTTTATAATGTCCAGCTTATTGGTGGTGATACGACGCAAGGACCATTGAGTATAACCATTACAGCGCAAGGACAAATTCCTTTTGGACAACATATTTCCCGTTCAGGTGCTAAAGCCGGAGAATGGTTATATGTTACCGGTGAGATAGGTGCAGCGAACCTCGCTTTACAACATATCCAAGGTAAAGTGAAAGTAGCAGCTAAATATCAGCAAGAAATACAAAAACGCTTAGACTTTCCAAAAGCAAGGGTTTTGGCTGGACAAGCTTTACGTAAATATGCGACTTCTGCTATAGATTTATCTGATGGTTTAGTCGCAGACCTAGCTCATATCTGTAATGCTTCTGGTGTTGGTGCTAATATTGTTCTTGATGCTTTACCACTTTCTGCCGCATTAAGTGATACTGTTGGTATAGACGCAGCGTACGATATAGCTTTAGAAGGTGGCGATGATTACGAGCTTTTATTTAGTGTTACTGAAGATAACCGCGTAGGCATGGAAACAGCCTTAGCTAACTCAGGCAATAAGATCACCTGTATTGGCCAATTGAATGGTTCAGGAAAAATTACCACGACATTAAATAAAAAAGCGGTAAATATTAAGGTTCAGAGCTATGAACATTTCTCTGATACTCCTTCTACTAAATAATGTAAGTTAAATGTAATGAGTAAATCTACCGAGAACTTTCGTATAACTAACCCCATCCATTTTCTTGCTTTAGGGTTTGGTAGTGGTTTATTACCTAAAGCACCAGGTACTTATGGCACGCTTGCGGCCATTCCTTTGTACCTGCTGTTAGCGCCTACTTCAGTCAGTACTTATTTAGCTATTGTTATTATCATGAGCATTGCCGGTATCTATATTTGTGGAAAAGCCGCAGAAGATGCAGGTGTACCTGATCATGGCGCAATTGTCTGGGATGAAATTGTTGGTTTTTTAATCACTATGTTTCTTGTTCCTTTGACATGGCAAAGTATTGTTGTTGGTTTTATCTTATTTAGAATTTTTGATATTTTTAAACCTTGGCCTATTTCCTATGTAGATAAAAATTTACATGGCGGTCTAGGTATTATGGTTGATGATATTCTTGCGGGCTTAGCATCACTGGCTTGCATGCACCTTATCTTTTAATCCATAGCACAGAACGTCGAGTTTTAGTGTCTGGTCACTTCTTTTTAAAACCTTGATTAAATGACGGGTTACTTGATACATATCAGCCTATTTATTTTTCAACTTGCTACTATAAATTAAAGACATACTTTAATGCGGTAGTGATAATGGAAGAATGGGTTGGTGGGATTTGGCATAAGTATATTACCCGTAAAGCCAGTACCGAATATGAGCAAGCAAGCGTGTGCTTTAGTGAGGTCAGTAAATCTGTTGGTATGGTTTTTCGTGCCTTAGGTGGCGACGTTGTTAAGCGTATAGAGGCGGCGAGTTCAAGAGATTATCTCGTTCGTCGCACCTTTCTGCAAAAAGTATCGGGTGAAAATCAACAAATCAGTCTTGCGTGGCAAGACCCTGAGAGTTTACGTTTACCTGAACGTTTAGCGGTATTTCCAACGACTGAACTCAATCGTGACCTTTATATTTGGCTAGCTATTTTAGCTGCGCATCATAGTGGACGCTTTCAGCATTGGGCGATAGATAATCAGCAACTCGTTGTTGAAGTCTTAACAAAATTTCCAGCATTAACTCCCCGTTATCAACGATTAGCCCAAGCTTTTTTAGTAAGCAGACCCCCGTTAAAAAAACTACCCGAGCAAGAAAAAATAATGGAGCAGGCGATTGTCCAAGCGATTCTAGAACCGGGCACTGTTAAAATATTTCCTACGGTTAATTACGCGCCGAAAGCGGTATTCCTTTGGTTATATCCTTCAGCTCATGTTGATCCATTACTCTTGCCTGATTATCAAGACATTACTGAAGACGAAAACCAAGCTCAAGAAAGTAAGCAATCAACAAAAAATAAAATTAGCCGTAAAAAAGCAGATCGCGAACAAGCAGATGAAAGTAACGATGGCATGATGATTTTTCGTTTAGAAAGCCTTTTTTCATGGAGCGAATTTTCAAAACTAGATCGAGGCTCTGATGATACCGATGAAGATGAAGAAGATTTATTACGTACAGCAGAAGATCTCGACAATATTACTTTATCGCAACAACAAGACCAAAAAAGTGCCAATATAAAAATTGATTTAGATTTACCTTCCGCGTCCGAAGATGATATTCCGCTTGGGAAAGGCATTTCTTTACCCGAATGGAATTACAGAACGCAGCAGTTAGAAGCCGACCGTTGTTTACTACAACCAATGCTGCCAAAAAATTATACAGCTCAATCTTTGCCTATTAAGCTTCAAAAAACGGCAAAGGCTATTCAAGCTCAATTTGAACAATTAACCAGTGTACGTTACTGGCTAAAAGCCCAACCGCAAGGCGAAGAACTTGATTTGTCTGCTTGGTTAGACTTTTATGTAGAAAGTAAAATAGCGCCGACTCAAGAAAAAGGACTTTACCAAAGTTTTAGAGGTAACAATCGCGACATTTCTAGTTTATTACTGGCTGATTTATCTATGTCTACTGATGCTTATTTAGATGATGATAACCGTGTTATTGACGTGGTTCGCGATAGTATGCTGTTATTTGGTGAGGCGTTAAATAGTGTTGGTGATAACTTTGCTATGTATGGTTTCTCTTCAGTAAGACGTTCAAATGTTCGTCTTACTATGCTAAAAAACTTTAATGAACCATACAATGATGAAATTCGTGGCCGCGTTCAATCTATTCGCCCCGGTTTTTATACACGAATGGGAGCGGCTATTCGCCAAGCAACCAAGGTTTTACAAGAGCAGCGTAGTACGCAAAAATTGCTACTGATTTTAACCGATGGAAAACCTAATGATATAGATCATTATGAAGGGCGTTTTGGTATCGAGGATACTCACCAAGCGATTGCTGAAGCAAATAGGTTAGGCATTAAACCGTTTTGTATTACCATTGACCAAGAAGCAGAAGAGTATTTACCTTATTTATTTGGTCGTGATGGCTTCACCGTTATTTTACGACCAGCACAATTACCGATACGTTTGCCGCAACTTTATCATCAATTAACGAGTCATTAATTATGTCTGCGAAACAGTTACCTTGTCTTTATTGCCAAACAAAAAATGAGATTAATTGTCAAAATTGTCAAAATTGTGGAATGCCGTTAGCAAAAGATCATCCTGACGGTGAAAATGCGCGGCAACGATTTTTTGTCAAAGCCTTCTGGGGTATTGTTATATTTTGTATCGTGATGATGATTTACTTACCGAGATACCTTTTTTAATCAGATTATGGGCTGTAAACTCTTTAGTGCAACTATTTGTTGACAGCTTAACCCTCAGAAAAATAACTCAATGCTATCATTAATACCAATTATTGTTCTCGCTGGTATAATGCCGCTATATTATATCGTTATCTTCTATACTTACTTGTATTTTAAAACGTATTTTGACGTTTTATCAAAGTAAGCCATAAATTTCAGGAGTTCTTCAAGCAATGTCTACTATGAATTTATTAAACGAAACCCACAATTCAGCCCGAGTTAGTTGGCTTGTCACTGCGAATAAAGCAGATACCGACTTTCCTATTCAGAACTTACCTTTTGCGGTTTTTAAACGTGCAAATAGCGAAGAAGCATTCCGTGGTGGTGTAGCAATTGGTGATCAAGTTATTGACTTAGCTGCCTTGGCTAACGCAAATGTTTTTGACGGTCTAGCCCAAGCAGGCGTAAAAGCCTGTAATGCACCACAGTTAAATGATTATATGGCGATGGGTAAAGCGACATGGAGCGCTTTACGTTTAGCACTCTCTGATGCTTTGAAAGAAGGCTCAGCTTTACAAGATAAAGTGGCCGCTTGTTTAATTGCTCAAGCTGACGTTGAATATGCACTACCTTGTAATATTGGTGATTACACTGATTTTTATACCTCAATTCACCATGCTACGTCAGTGGGTTTGAAGTTCCGTCCAGACAACCCATTATTACCTAACTATAAATGGGTACCGATTGGTTACCACGGTCGTTCATCTTCTATTGATGTTTCTGGTCGAGATTTTAAGCGCCCTTCTGGACAAACTAAAGCGCCGACAGCAACTGAACCATCATTTGGCCCTTGTAAGCGTCTCGATTATGAATTAGAAGTAGGCATATTCATTGGTAAAGGTAATGACTTAGGCGATGCTATCTCTATCGATAACGCCGAAGATCATGTCTTTGGTTTATGTTTATTCAACGATTGGTCTGCGCGTGATATTCAAGGTTGGGAATACCAACCCTTAGGGCCATTTTTATCGAAGAACTTTGCGTCAACAGTCTCACCTTGGATTGTGACGACAGAAGCATTAGCACCTTATCGCTCGGCTTGGACACGTGTTGAGACAGATCCTCAACCAATGCCATACCTAGAGTCAGACAATAATCGTGCGATCGGTTCATTTGATATCCAGCTACAAGCCTTGCTTGAAACCCAAAATATGCGTGAAAAAAGTGAAGAAGCGGTTGAAATGTCACAATCTAACTTTAAAGATTCATACTGGACAGTGGCACAAATGGTCGCTCATCATACCGTTAATGGTTGTAACCTTCGCGCGGGTGATATGTTTGGCAGTGGTACGCAATCTGGACCTAAGCCTGAAGAAGCTGGTTCAATGTTAGAGCTTTCAAATGCGGGTGCCGATCCTATTACTTTACCTAATGGTGAAAAACGTACTTTCTTAGAAGATGGTGACAACGTCATAATGAAAGGTTGGTGTCAAAAAGAAGGTGCGGTACGCATTGGTTTTGGTGCCGTATCAGCGACAATTTTACCAGCGAGTTAATGGCTAAATTAGCTAATTGCTCATTGAGTTAATCGCAAAGCGTTGGTTGTTTATGATCAGCGCTTTTTTTATCACTAAATTTCAATAGTAATAATCTATTTTATTCCCCCACTACTTCTCATTAAATTTTGTTTTGATCTAGATTATCTTTTTTATAAATCAGCCCTGCGAATACAAAATTATTCAATAAGTGTGCATAAATAAGCGACGAAATGCTAAAAAAAGACGATGAATTACTTTGTATATTGTATGCACTGTGAAGTTAGTGTTAATTTTTAGTGCTTTGACTGTGACTTCACTAAATAGTGCAATATTTTTATAATTTATTTTTATGTCAATTTGGAATAAGAAAATTCTTTTAGGTCTATTTAGGTCTATTTGATTACGAAAATATTCGGATATTAATTTCTGGTTAATAAGTCCACAGTCACTAGCCTGTATAGTCCTTATAGAGAAAACCTCTTTATCAATAACTAGACTTCTTTTCGTAATTAAACGTTATTTAATGAAGAACATCTATTTTCGCGCTATTTTCAATTAATTTCGCCCTTGTAAACACTTTTAGGCTGTTTTATAAAGTACCTGCAAGTCTAGGTAGTTTCACCTATTGACTACCTAGTCTAAAAAAACATAAAAATATAAAAATATAAACATAAATCTATGAAGGAAGTAACATGTCTACTCAATTATTTCGTACAGCAACGTTAACGTTAGCGGTAAGTATTGCACTAGGTACTGCGCCAGCATATGCAGAAGAAAACAGCTCAAAAGTAAAAGTAAAAGATGTAGAAAGAATAGCGGTTGTTGGCTCACGTTCAGCGCCTCGTTCTGTTGCTGACTCTCCTGTTCCAATTGATATTATTGGTGGTGAAGATTTAGAGAAAATGGGTTCAAGTGACATGCTTGATCAACTTGTCGGCAGTGTTCCTTCATTTAACGTACACGCTAACCCAATTAGTGATGCGGCGACATTAGTTCGTCCGGTAAACTTACGTGGTTTGTCTTCAGATAGCACATTGGTGTTATTAAATGGTAAACGTCGTCATCGCGCTTCAGTTATTGCCTTCCAAGGTGGCGGCATTAATGATGGTGCACAAGGTCCAGATATTTCTGTTATTCCAAGCATAGCGTTAAAGCAAGTTGAAGTGTTACGTGACGGTGCAGCAGCACAATACGGTTCAGATGCAATCGCTGGTGTAATGAACTTTGTCTTAAAAGATGCTGCAGAAGGCGGTAGTTTCTCTGTTAAGCACGGTGAATATTACGAAGGCGATGGCGCTACAACAACCTACGCAGGTAACGTTGGTATGCCATTAACTAAAGATGGTTTCGTTAACTTAAGTTTTCAATATAAAAATGCTGATGCGACAAGCCGCAGTGTTCAAGTAGCCAATGCTGCGACCATTGCAGCGGCAGGTAACTCATTCATCGCTGAAGAAGCTCAAGTTTGGGGCTCTCCAGAAGTTAATGATGACACCACACTTTTTGGTAATATTGGCCTTGATTTAGGCAATGATAAAAAATTCTACATGTTCGGTAACTATTCAGAACGTGATGTAAAAGGTGGCTTTTACTGGAGAAATCCACATAACCGTTCAAGCATTTATTCAAATGATGGTGGTGACACACTACTTGTTGGCGATTTAGATGGCGTAGATAACGGTATTACTTGTCCTACCATAGCTATTGGCGCTAATGTTTTAGACCAAGCTGATTATCAGTCTATTGCCGACAATAGTACGGCTTTAGGTAAAAACTGTTTTGCGGTTAACGAAACATACCCAGGCGGTTATACGCCAAACTTTGGTGGTAATGTAGTTGATACATCATTAACTATGGGTGTTGAAGGTGAAATTAATGGCGGAATGCTAGACGAAGTTTTCTTTGATATCAGTGGTTCTGTTGGTCGTAATAAATCAAGCTTTAGTATTGTAAATACCATTAACTCTTCAATGGGTCCTGAATCTCCACGTGATTTTGATTTAGGTGATTACACACAATTAGAAAAAACGTTTAACTTAGATTTATCTAAGGGCGTTGAAGTTGGTCTAGATTCACCAATGAATGTTGCGGGTGGTTTAGAATGGCGCGAAGAGACATTTGAAATTGGCGCGGGTGATCAATACTCATTCCTTGCTGGTCCATTAATCGACCAAGGGTTTAACCTAGGCTCACATGGTTTCCCTGGTTTTCAACCATCACAAGCCGGTGTGTTTTCTAGACGCAGTGTTGCTGCATACGTAGATGTTGAAGCATACATTACTGACGACTTTTTACTTGGTGCAGCTTTACGTTATGAAGACTTCTCATCATTTGGTGATACGTTAAATTATAAATTAACGGCTCAATATTCTATTAATGATGAGTTATCAATACGTGGTTCTGTAAGTACTGGTTTTAGAGCTCCTACCGTTGGTCAAGCTAATGTAAGTAACGTTTCTACCGCATTAGAAGATGGTGAATTAACCGATTCAGCGTTATTACCACCAACAAGTGAATTTTCAAAATTATTTGGTGGTAAAGAATTAGAGCCAGAGCAGTCAAGCAGCTATGCATTTGGTGCTGTTTATCAAAATGGAGATTTTTTCTTTACGGCTGATTACTATCATATTGAAGTTGATGACCGTATTACACAATCTGACCGTACAAAATTAGAAGAAGCTGACTATGCTAAATTAGAAGCATTAAATGTAGCTAACCCTCGTTCAGTAGGTACAGTAAGTTTCTTTGCTAACGACTTTGATACCACAACACAAGGTGTTGATATTGTTGCAAACTACGGTATGCAGTTGTTTGAAGGTGATACTAAATTTAGCTTAGCTTACAACTGGAATGAAACCGATGTTACAGGTAGTTCTGATATTACAGGTGCTTTTAAAGTTAAACGCTTAGAAGAAGGTTTACCAAAGCATAGAGGCTCATTCACTGTTTCTCAAAGCTGGGATAATATCAGTATGTACGTTCGTGGTAACTACTTCGGTGAATACCATGCGGTACACGTAGATTATGACCTAGCCGCTCAAGATGCTGATGCAGCAATTACTTTTGATGCTGAAGTGAGTTACTTTATTAATGACTCATTTACAATAGCAGCTGGTGCACAGAACATCTTTGATCAACAAGCTGAAGAGTTAGAGTTTGAAGAAGCTTCACGTAATCATCCAGATGGTTTTACACCTAATAACCAATGGGGCGGTAAGTACTACGAAACATCTCCATTTGGCTTTAACGGTGGCTTCTACTACGTAAAAGCAACCTATAGCTTTTAATTGAGTTGTAAATAGCGGTTAGAACATTAATCGTCTTACTTAAAAAAGTCAGCTAATTTAGCTGACTTTTTTATATAACAATATTGAGGAGTTGAATAGGTTAGTTAACTATGTCGAGAATAATAACCTGCTCACAGTGAAGCTAAATTAGCGTGGGGCTGGGTAAATTTACTTGGTACTTGAATGTTGTTTTTGATTTTTCAGCCAAAGGTTAAAGATTGTTAACTTGCACATGACCTACTTTAAAGCTCTGAACAAGTTCAATGCGTTTTTTATTTATGGCTTCTTTAATATCTGCACCTTTTATTCCTTGTTCGATAAACTCTTTAGCGGTTACCGTTAAGGCCGCTTCAAAAGCACTACGTAAGTAATCTACTTGCGGATAGGGTTTGTTCTCATTGTACAATCGACCGCGAAAATCAGCCGTACAGGCAGTCAAGAAATCAGTAAACTCTTCAGGCTTGCGCCATACATCTAAACTATTAAATAACTTAACTAGCGTGTTGGCTTTTAATTCAAATGCTTTATGGCAATGTAAATGAAATTCACAGACTTTACGCGCTAATATTTTGTGATCTTTAGGCACTTTTAATTGCTCACATATTTTGTCAACTAATGCTAAACCTGAGTTCTCATGACCTCTGTGGCTGGGCCAATTTTCTTCTAAGGTCAAAGATTTACCCAAGTCATGACAAAGTGCCGCGAACCGTACAGATGTTTTAGGGGAAAGCTTAACCGCTTGTTGCAGTACCATCATAGTATGAATACCCGAGCAAATTTCTGGGTGCCATTTTTCTGGATTAGGGATCCCCCATAGCGAGTTAAGTTCAGGCCATATTTTCGCTAATGCACCACATTCACGTAACACTTGAAAAAATACTTCGGGGTTATTTTCAGTCAAACTGCGCTGCATTTCTTGCCAAATACGTTCACCTGACAGTGTAGCTAATTCTCCGCTTTCACTGATTTTAGTCATCAAGTCTACTGTTTCGCCTGCAATGGTAAAACCATAATCATGATAACGGGCAGTAAATCGAGCTACCCGTAAAACACGAAGTGGGTCTTCAACAAATGCTAATGAAACATGTCGCAATATGCGGTTTTTTAAATCAACTTGGCCATTATAAGGATCAATAATAGTGGTGCTTTCAGCGCTATCGTTAAAGGGCATCGCCATTGCATTAATAGTGAGATCGCGGCGAAGGAGATCTTCTTCAAGGGTAACAGCGCTACTGGCATCGCAAACAAAACCGGTATAGCCTTGGCCTTGCTTACGTTCAGTTCTTGCTAAGGCATACTCTTCTTTAGTCTTGGGATGCAGAAATACCGGAAAGTCTTTACCGACTTGGGTAAAGCCTAATGTCAGCATCTGTTCAATCGTTGCGCCAACAACAACATAATCATGATCATAGACCTTGTGTCCTAAAAGTTTGTCGCGAACGGCACCGCCGACTAAATAGCGGTTAAGTACTGAAAGGTCATTGTTGATCATTATTACTCTTTATTTATTAAAGCTGACATATTTTCAGAAAGCTTAGCATATTTATATAAATTATTTACCAGCTAGTTTTGACTTATGATGGACTACAGGGTAGTTTCTATGACAGTTTATTGACTTTAAAAATTACTTAAATCTATTATGTATAAAGGTTATTTTGGTTTAAAAGAAAGCCCTTTTTCAATCGCACCTAATCCTCGCTTTTTATTTATGAGTGAACGCCATAAAGAGGCCTTGGCTCATTTAAGTTATGGCTTGGGTGAAACAGGAGGCTTTGCACTGTTAACGGGTGAAGTTGGCACCGGAAAAACCACGATCAGTCGGCGCTTAATGGAGCAGTTACCCGAAAATACGCAAGCGGCTTTTATTCTTAATCCAACATTATCAAGCCAAGAGCTACTGGCTACTATTTGTGACGAGCTAAAAATTCGTTACCGAAAGACGGGGGCAACGTTAAAAACACTCACCGATAAAATATATGAAAAACTCAATAAAAATCATCAAGCTAATCTTAATACGTTATTAATCATTGATGAAGCGCAGCATTTAGCGCCAGAAGTTTTAGAGCAGTTACGTTTATTAACAAACTTAGAAACAGATACTAAAAAATTACTACAGGTCATTTTAATTGGTCAGCCTGAATTAAAACAATTGTTGCAACGTCGAGACTTGCGACAATTGGCACAACGCATTACTGCTCGCTATCATTTGCTACCGTTAACTAAGGGGGAAGTAGGGCATTATATCCAACACCGCTTGTCAGTAGCACAATGTGAACGTATGTTATTTGAGCGTGCCGCAGTGGCGGAAATTCATCGCATTTCACAAGGTATACCGCGGATAATTAATTTGTTATGTCAGCGTTCACTGACCAACGCCTATTGCAGTAATAATGCTTTGGTGACTAAAAAAATTGTTTTATTATCTGCACAAGAAGCATTAGGCGATGAATATCAAGCGACCTATTGGTGGCAACACAAAGTGATTAAGGCGCTAGCCGCATCTACAGTGTTAGCGGTTATTGTCAGTAGCTCGTATTTCCTAGGTCAATTCTTTGGTGAAGATATTAACGAAACGTCGGCGCTCAATATTACTGAGCCTGCGGTTAATAACCCTATAAGTGACACTAGCGCTCCAGCGTTTATTGCTGCGGATAATGAAAGTTTAGCGACTAACAATAAAAAAACACCAGATGAAAATTTAGTTGCAGTAACAACAGACAATGCTTCTAAAGTGTTTGAAATAGAAAGCGATGGTGACAAAAAACGTGCTGTTGAGCAGCGTATCGTAACAGCCGATAACACAGCAAACGTGCTTATGCAGGACAAGAACTCTTCAGAGCAACTGTCTACCTTAGCAGACAGTAAATTAGCGGAAGATAAAGCGATAAACAAGGTTAAAGAAAAGCTTTCTGTAAAGGCGGTTGACGGTGTTTCTGATGATTTACTGGCGCTTTTTCAAAGCGCAATAGATGATACCGAGCAAGACCCTCAATTCAAAAATAGCGCAAACCAAGCTGTCGAACCTGAGGTTAATGCTCCGACATTATCAGATATGCCTGCTTGGGTGCAAAGTGAGTTACCTTCATTAAATTTTCAACAACATATTTATACCAGTGAAGGTGAAAGTTGGGTAAAAGTTAATGGCAGAGATCGCTATGAAGGCGACACTATTTCTGAGGAATTAGTGTTAAATCATATTTATGGTCAGAAAGTTATTTTAACGTTTAAAGGCCAACAGTTTAGTTTACCGGCGCTTTCTTCTTGGTAATATCATCGTTTACGTCGTCTGACTAATGTTTATCTGCAAGCGCTAAACATTAGTCGATAAAGGCGGTTTTGAAAAAACCTAATAAATTAAGGTTAAATTCTTCAGGTCGAATACAGCAGTCAATTTGATCTTTGTATTTTGATTCACTCAAGTTAACTTCTTTAATCGGTATCGCTTGATTGAGGCGTATATTATAAAAAACGCGTACGTAGGGGTGTAAGGGTTTTTGTTTATTTAAGCGGCTAATTAGCCCTAATTTACCACTGTTAAGTTTGACTAAGGTACCGACGGGATAAACGCCCATACACTGAATGAAGCTTTCAACTAATTCTTCGTCATAACATTCGGGGGATTCAGCAATAAGTTTCTTAAAAGCATTAATAGGGTGAACACTCTTTCTATATGGACGATCACAGGTCATGGCGTCGTAGCTGTCAATGATAGCAAGCATCTTGCCATATTTTGATATGTCATCTCGCTTAAGGTTATTAGGATAACCCGAACCATCTAAACGTTCATGATGCTCTTGTATCATGGTCATCGCGACATGAGAAATGCTAGGACTGTCTTCTAATATCTTTAAGCCAAGCGCAACGTGACTGCGAATAATACTTTGCTCTTTAGCGGTTAAAGTACCTTGTTTATTTAAAATATCGCTAGGTAATAATACTTTACCAATATCATGCAAAAAGGCACCCAGCGCTATTTCTTGGATCAAACGTTTGTCAAAGCCTAAATGTTTAGCAAAAACAGCCATCAAAATTGAAACATTGAGTGAGTGTTCAATAAGATAAGAGTCTTTAGTTTGAAAACGGGACATACAGGTTAGGGCATCTTGATTTCGAAAAATAGAGTCAACCATAGCGTTAGCTGATTCTTCAACCTCGCCAATATTAATTGATTTTTTTTGTCTAATTTGCGAAAGGATTTTTTCTTGCAGTAATTTTGCGTTTTTATACAAGTCGTTGGCTTTTTTCATTTCGCTGTCAAATGATATAGCTAACTTTTCCAGCGAATTATTTTTTAGTTCAATAAGTTGCCTGGTTTTAATGTCAGCGAAAACCTTTTCAACATTAACGGTTTTCTTCTCTTTATCAGGCACAATAACGAGCTGAACAATATCAGCGTTACGTAATTGAGTAATACTTTCAAGACACGAAATATAACCTTCAGATTTGATCGAAAGATGATTGTTACTGGAAAATGATTTTACATACATGCCAGGTTTGAGCTGATCGATAGAAATAATTTCGGTGATTTCGCTCGTTGTTATTTTGGACATATTGTTAGGCGGCTAGTTACAAAGCTATAATTGATAATAGCTTATTACTAAACAATACTTTAGATTAATTTTAGTCATTAGTGCAATTGATGGGTGAAAGGGTGCAAAAATAAAGCTTCATCTACAATTTATCGGTAAAGAGCAGATGAGGCTTTAGGACGCAACACTTAACTTATTGCCAGCTTGGCATTTTTGCTTCAAAAGCTTTTATCGTGTCTAGCTTGTTTAATGTCCAGCCAACACTGTCGATGCCTTGTTCTAAACAATATTGATGAAACTTATCTAAGCTAAAGGTGAAACTTAATTCGCCACAAGTGATTGTGTTATTGATTAAGTCGACGGTTAACTCGAGGTTTTCTTGGCTGCTCATTTTAAATAACGTGTCAATTTCTTCATCACTAAGTTTTATTGGCAGTAAACCAATATTAATACAGTTACCATAAAAGATATCGGCAAAACTCGGTGAAATAATGGCTTTGAAACCGTATTCCTCTAATGCCCATGGTGCATGTTCTCGACTTGAACCACAGCCAAAATTTTCACGGGTTAGTAGAATGCTTGCACCTTGGTATTGAGGTTTATTCAAAATGAATTCAGGGTTGTTTACTTTCCCTGATACGTCTAAATAGCGCCAGTCATGAAATAAATGCTGTCCAAAGCCTACTCGCTCTGTTTTTTGTAAAAACTGTTTTGGGATTATCTGGTCGGTATCTACGTTTGCTGCATCTAAAGGAACAACTAACCCCGTATGTGTTGTAAATTTTTCCATGATTATATTCCTTGTGAATTCAAGTCAACAAAATGACCGGTAATTGCAGAAGCAGCAGCTAGCTCTGGGCTCACTAAGTGCGTTCGGCTGCCACGGCCTTGTCGGCCTTCAAAGTTACGATTACTGGTTGAAGCACAGCGGTCACCTTCTGTTAGCACATCATCGTTCATGCCTAAACACATTGAACAACCAGGTAAACGCCATTCAAAGCCGGCATTACTAAAGATTTTGTCTAAACCTTCCGCTTCTGCCTGTGCTTTTACGCGATATGAACCGGGAACAACGATGGCATCAACATTTGCTGATACTGATTTTCCCTGTGCTTGATAACTTGCAACAACACCTGCGGCCGCGCGTAAATCTTCGATACGAGAATTTGTACACGAACCAATAAAGACTTTGTTAATGGTAATATCTGTAATTTTTGTACCCGCCGTTAAGCCCATGTAGGTTAAGGCGGCGGCACAAGAATCTTTTTCTACTTGCTCGGTAAAGTCATCCGGCGATGGTACTACGCTATCGACTGAAGTAACCTGTCCCGGTGTGGTTCCCCAGGTAATTTGCGCTTTAATCTCTTCGGCTTTAAGGGTTAATATCGTATCAAACTCAGCGCCTTCATCTGTTTTGAAGGTTTTCCAATCATTTAACGCTTCAAGCCATACGTCGCCCTTTGGCGCATATTCTTTACCTATTAGATAATCGAAGGTGGTTTTATCAGGAGCGATTAAGCCCGCTTTCGCGCCAAATTCAATGCTCATGTTACAAACGGTCATGCGTTCTTCCATGCTCAGTGCTTCGATAGCACTACCGCAATATTCAACGACATAACCGGTCGCACCCGCACTACCTGTTTTGCCAATAATCGCTAAAATAATATCTTTTGCGCTAATTCCAGCGCCTACTTGACCATTAACTTCAATTTTCATGGTTTTTGCTTTTGTTTGGCGTAAGGTTTGCGTGGCAAAAACGTGTTCAACTTCTGAAGTACCAATACCAAAGGCTAATGCGCCAAATGCGCCATGGGTTGCGGTATGAGAATCACCACAGACAATTGTTGTACCCGGTAATGTTAAGCCAAGTTCTGGCCCAATAACATGAACAATACCTTGATTTTTATGACCCATACCAAATAGTTCAATACCAAACTCTTTACAGTTTTTTTCTAATGTTCTTAATTGATTGGCTGCGCCTTCACCCGCAGCATCAATTTCTATTGAGCGGGTTGATATGTTGTGATCCATCGTGGCAATCGTACGCCCTGGATGACGAACAGGGCGGTTATGAAACTTTAGGTTAGCAAACGCTTGTGGTGAGGTAACTTCGTGGATCAAATGACGGTCAACATAAAGCAAAGGTGTTTCACCCGCTTTTTCTTCAACAACATGCTGTTGCCATAATTTTTCATATAGTGTGGTAGCAGAATTTTTAGGACTCATCGGTTATGCCTCTGTTATTTTTTGATTAGCACTATTTTGTGCACTACTTTGTCGCGCAATAATCTGTTGGCAAATATAATCACCAACTTCAGTGGTGTTTTTAGCCTGATGTCTTTGGTTTGCGGGCAGTAAATCAGCGGTTAACACGCCATTGTCTAATGCGCTTGCTACGGCATCTTCAATAGCTTGTGCCGCTGCACTTTCATTTAAGCTGTAACGTAGCATTAATGCTGCTGATAAAATTTGCGCGATAGGGTTAGCGATACCTTTTCCGGCAATGTCAGGCGCACTGCCACCGGCAGGTTCATACATACCAAAACCTTCGCTATTTAAACTTGCAGAAGGTAATAACCCCATAGAGCCGGTTATCATTGCGCAGATATCCGAAAGAATATCGCCAAATAAATTAGGGCATAATAAAACGTCAAATTGGTTGGGATCGCGAACAAGTTGCATGGCGGCGTTATCTACATATAAATGCTCTAAGGCAACATCGGGATATTCACTCGCGACTTCTTCAACCACTTGGCGCCATAACTGACTGGTCGCTAAAACATTGGCCTTATCAACAGACGTTACCTTATTGTTACGTTTTTGCGCTGCTTGAAACGCCAAGTGAGCAATACGTTTAACTTCTCGACGAGAATAAAACATCGAGTCAAAGCCAGTTTCTTCTTCACCTTCACCGCGACGTCCTTTTGGCTCACCAAAGTAGATGTCGCCGGTTAACTCGCGAATAACCAGTACGTCGAAGCCTTGCTGTGAAATATCACTGCGCAATGTCGATAATGATGATAAAGCCGGTTGTAAGGTCGCTGGGCGCATATTACAAAATAAATCAAAACGGCTACGCAAGCCTAATAATGCACAACGTTCAGGTTGCTGTGTAGGAGGTAAGTTAGCCCATTTTGGACCGCCAACCGAACCAAATAAAATAGCATCGGCTTGTTCACAACCTTTCATGGTCTCATCGGGAAGGGCGTGACCGTGGCTATCAATAGCAGCACCGCCTATAGCGTAATCTTGTGTCGATATTTTTATATCAAATATTGTTGCGATGGTACTTAATACTTTTTTAGCTTCAACCATTACTTCTGGTCCGATGCCATCACCGGCTAATATTGCTATGTTCGACATGTCTTTTATACCTTTAGTCAATCTTATATGTTTGAATTTATTATAATGAAGCTTGAACGTCGTTTTTTAGTTCGCTTTTTATTTCATTAATGGTGATGGCGCGATGAATACTATTCAGTGCGTGTATCAAGGCTTTTGCTGAAGCGTCGATAACATCGGTCGCTAAGCCGTAGCCATGAAATTTTCTGTCTTGCCAGGTAACCACTAAATCAGCTTTACCTAAACCGTCTTCACCTTCACCTTTATTTGATATTTTGTAATCAGCGACCTCAAAGTCAATATCAACCGCTTTTTTAATCGCTCTATATAATGAGTCAACCGGGCCATTACCCGTTTCAGAAACAATATGGCTCTCTTTACCGGCTAATAATTTAATACTTGACGTAGAAAACTCTCCGCCGCCACACTGCACGTTTAATGTTTCTAGATGATAAAATTCTTGCTCTTCACCTTGTTGTTGAATATTAAAGTGCAACGCTTCTAAATCATCATCAAAGACTTGACCTTTTTTATCGGCTAGCGCCAAAAAGTCACTGTATAACTCTTCTAAGTCAAACTCAGTTTCGGTATAACCTAAACTTGCCATGCGGTGCTTAATAACGTGTCGACCACTGCGTGAGGTTAAGTTTAATTTTGTTTTACTGATGCCGACACTTTCTGGGGTCATAATTTCATAAGTATTACTGGCTTTTAACATGCCATCTTGGTGTATACCTGACGAATGACTAAAAGCGTTACCGCCGACAATCGCTTTGTTTAATTGCACGGGCATATTACATAATTCGCTGACTAACTTTGAAGTGCGGGCAATTTCTTGATGGTTAATATTGGTGTGTACATTTAAGAAGTCATGCCGGGTTTTCATGATCATCGCCACTTCTTCTAATGAACAATTACCGGCGCGCTCACCAATACCATTAATGGTACATTCAATTTGTCTAGCGCCTGCTTGTACCGCAGTCATTGAGTTGGCAACGGCTAAACCTAAATCGTTATGGCAATGCACCGAAATTACCGCTTGGTCAATATTAGGCACACGATTAAATAATTGGGTAATAATGCCGCCAAACTCATTGGGTAGGGTATAGCCAACCGTATCAGGAATATTAATGGTGGTGGCACCCGCTTTTATAGCGTTTTCAACCATGCGACATAAATTGTCGATAGGGGTACGGCCAGCATCTTCACAAGAAAACTCGACATCATCAGTAAATTTTCGGGCAAATTTAATTGCATGGATTGCCATTGCTTCAACATCGGCAAAATCTTTCTTCAATTTTTGTTGAACATGAACATCTGACGTTGAAATAAACGTATGAATACGGAATTGGTCAGCGACTTTTAACGCATCGGCACAGGCTTGAATATCGCCTTCGACAGCTCGAGCTAAAGCACAAACTCGGGAGTTTTTAATGGTGCGGGCAATTTGTTGCACTGACTTAAAATCGCCTGGCGAAGAAACAGGGAAGCCAACCTCCATTACATCTACCCCTAAGCGTTCAATGGCTAGCGCAATTTGTAACTTCTCATGCACTGAAAGGCTTGCATTTAGTGCCTGCTCTCCGTCACGTAAGGTGGTGTCGAAAATAATGACCTTGCTGTCCATGTTTATTCCTTAATATTTATTGTGCTTAGGGTATTGGCTACTTACATAAAATACGGGTATAAAAAAACCCGCGGTAATATGCGCGGGTTTTAATGTTTATCTTTAATTTACAACAATAAAAAACCTATCCGCGCATTGATAATGTGAGGAGGAGGTTAATGCGAATAATATTTTTTATGGTCATTGTCGTTGTCATTAAAGTTGTCTTATTAGGTTAGTTTAGCTCGCTAGAGCAAACAGTCATCTATTAATAGCGTATTTACTCAAATAATGTCAATTAATTATTAATATTTAAAAAGTATAATGATGGCGCTAATGAATATAAGGCGTTTAAAACTTCCAATAATTAAGAATTTTGCGTTGCTTTAAGTTTCTGATGATATTACGCGGTAGTGTTTTTATTGCCTGCTTGCCATTGAGTCGAATATCTTCTACAGCCTCTAATATCCGAAATGACGACTTACCATCACTATAAGGATGTAGCTCCTGGGCATAACGATTTATCGCTAAGATAAGTGTTTCTGAAGGCGATAATGCAACAGTTAATGCTTGGGGTAATTCTTTTGCATCGGTAATGTTAATTAAGTAATCACCGGGTTGGCTGTTATTGAACGCGATAACCGGCTTACCCAGTAAAGCAAACTCACCAATAACCGATGAAGTATCCGATACCATAATATCAGCCGACTGCAATAAGCTATTTATACTCGACGATGTTATTATTTTCAGGTTTTCTGAAGAGAGTTGAGCATAAAGCTCTAACCACTTTTTATCCATTTTTGGGTGAAACTTAATCAGCCAATTATATTTTTTATCATCCACTAAAGCGGCAATTTCTTCATATAAAAAAGGTGCGCAAGTCAACGCGGGTGAAAAAGTGGGCGCAAAGAGTATTGTTGGCAGGTTATTACTAAAATATTGCTCTTTGGGGGTATTAAATAAATTATCTAATTTTGGCCAGCCTGTTTCTTTAACATCGAAAAACTTATGCTGGTTAGCTAATTCATTAAAGCGATTGGTGGTCGCTGCCCCATGAGTACAATAGAGATCAAAGCAGTCTCTAATAACAAAGTGACCTTTTTTCTTCCACTCTAAACCATGGAAAACTTGTACTTTAATACCGGGAATAAATCGTGGGATGATATTACCCGGCACAAAGCTAGCGACAGGGTTAAAACTAATCACATCAGCAACACTGCTAAGTACCACTTCATCGTCAGCAAAATTACTCAGATTAACATCACTACCGGCCACAAACCACGCAACTTGGCTTCCTTGGCTTAGTATTTCTCGCTGTAAAGGTCGCAAAATTTCAAAAGAATAATTTTGTGAAATATAGAAAAGGTATTGTTGATTATTGTTCATTAACTGCGCTTAGTTTTAACTATTTCGATAATTTCTGTGGTAGAAACTGAAGGTGTCCTTGGTAAATATATCACCTGACAAAGGTCTTTTAAATGATCAAATTTACCTTGCCAGTCATCACCCATAATTAATATATCGGCATTGTAGTATTTAATATATTCAGCTTTTAGCTCTAAAGATTCTTCAAGAAAAACTTCATCGACGCATCTTAAAGACCGGATAATATGCTTTCTATCTTCATCACAATATATAGGTGCTCGACCTTTTTTTGAAATATTTAATTCATCCGATGAAACACCAACAATTAAATGAGAGCCATGAAGACGAGCACGCTCTAAAATATTGACATGGCCAACATGAAAAACATCAAATGTACCAAAAGTAATTACGCGCATAGTTAAATCTCTGAGGTTATAAAATTCGCAATTCGTTCACTGCATTTACCATCAACCGTTCCCGTAAGCAGCTCAGTCATGGCTATGCGGTCAGCTTCCTTTAAATCGGGATGCATAAGTTGATTGCTAATTTCATGAATTAATTGTTTTATGTTTGTTGTTTGACAGGCCACTTTGGCAAAATATTTTAAATCATCATCTAATCGATTGTTTAAACGCCATTTAAAAATCCCACGATAAGACCAGCGGACCTTATAAAAGTCACACCAGATAGCGGGTTTATTTAGTGCAGTAAACTCAAAGAGTGTTGATGATGCATCACTAAATAACAAGTCGGCAACGCCCATAAAAGGAATAATAGATGTTTCTTCAATGGAGGAAACATAGACATTATTATAGGTGTCCCAGTGTTTAAATAGTGCTTGATGCTTTTTATATTTGTTTTTTATCAGCGAAAAAAAGTGAGGTTTCAAAATTAAATTATACTGGCCTACCAAAGAGGGGAAATCATCAGGTAAGCACTCTATACTGCTGGGATAGAAAGTGGGAGCATAAAGAATCGTTTTCTTTTTAGGGTCTAATCCTAAATCAGATAAGTTGATGCAATCTGAAGTTTGCTTAATAATAGGGTCCAACTTAGCATAACCCGTATCAACAAATACTTTATTGGGAAATAGGTTCTGTAAACGTTTTAATCTATGCTGACCTTCGACAAAACGGTAAGTTATATCTGATTTAGATACATCGTAATAGCATGATTTAGGACCAATACCATGTTGCATCAGTGCTGTTTTTGTAAAAGCGTTAATTTTTTTTAAGCCATTGAAGGCATTTCCAAAAATAATCCAATGAGGCTTTTTTTGCAGATAAAGTTCTCTCGCCTCATCAGAATCTTCAACAAGGGTATAACTTAGTTTTTCTTGTTCAACACTCTTTATTAATACAGTCTGTAGTTCTTTTTGATTGTATAAAAGAAAATGACAATTTACGCCATTTTTTTCAAGTGCATTTTTTACCGGCAAATACTGAGGTAAATAATAAAGATGTTGAATATCAAAAAAAACATTCATAAATTACCAGTTATAACCCAAAGTCGCACGGTAGAAAGACTCTCCATAAATATCACTACCAGCTGTTAACGAATAATTAATAAATCCATTTTTATATACTTGTTTTAAACTTAATTCTATCTCTTGGGCTCTAGAGTACTTATCTTGCGCCAAAGAATCTATAGCAGCGGTTCGAAATAGTGTTTGTAAATGATACTCGGGTGAAAAATCCCAGTTTAGTCGAATTAACGAAGTATTCCCGGCTGAGCCATCTTTCAGCTCTTTGTTATTACCCCACCAATGCCCCATTACAACTTTATCATTACGGTAACCTTCACCGTAAATATGGTGAACATACCATAAATTGTGAAATTTAGAATGCTCAGCATACAATGAAAAGTCCTTGTTAATATATGGAAAGAATAACCCGTAGGTTTGACTTATGTTACCTAACTGAGTGTTATTGTGTCTTTTGGTATCCTCACCTGCATATTCCATATAAAAGGTAAAAGGGAAACCCTGGTAAGACAAATCAAATTTATTGGTTAACGAAGCAATTTGATTGCCCACTTCTTCATCGGTATTGGCACAGCCAGTTTCACCTGAACCACAGTTATCTGAGTTAACGGGGTCAATAATCGCATTCCAAATATCACTTAGGCCAGTGCTTCTTTCGCCACCACCAAATTGAAAGGTTCTATTAGCACCTATCGTCCACCAGCTAAAGGGTTGAAAGCTCATATGCATAGTCATTAATAATGGCTTTCCTGATGATGCATAACCCTTATATGTTATACCCTCCATTTCCTCTAACTGTCCTAATGAAAACTCGTATTTAATATGCCAAGAGCTAATAGGTTTTACATTACTCATGGTAATAGAAAAGGTTGGGGCAGCGTTAGTAGACAGTAATGATGCACTTTCTTGTGAGGGAGATAGCCAATGTTCGCGGTAGCCAATATCAAATTGAGCATATTCATAACCCAATGAAAAGTAGCTGTTATGGGGAATAACATTCTTACCATCAACGATGGTCCCACCTAAATTTGCGATAGCATATTGATTGAACTGATAAAATCCAGAAGCACTTGCTTGGGCCGTGCTGTCCATGGCAACACCGCGATTATTGGCTATGGTGAAGTTTTTATTGTTAGATGTTGAAAGTGTGGTTGATAAATGAGTAATAGCACGCTGCTTTTTATAACGTTTTATATAAGCAGAAATTCTATAAAAAAGCTCAGGATGAGAGCCTTTGATTTTTTTTAGATAATCAACAACCGTGACAATATGGTAGGGTTTACTCAACATTGGCATTCGAGAAATTGTCGCTAGACGTGCGATTTCAAGTTCAATAAGAGCATCAGTTTTTAACGGTAAGTAAGGGCTAACACCATCGGCATTAGCCTGTTTTATATAAAATAATATAAATAAAGTGATAAAAAATAAGTATTTAGTTTTGTGCACAAAAAAAGCCATCATATAATCTAAAAATCGCGGTGATTATACGCGAGTTTTTCTAACATAATAGGGGTTACTTCCAATTATCCATTGAGCCTTTGCGGCGAGAAGTTAATCTTGGCAGAATCAAACCTAAAAGTAAGCCAATGACTAACACTATAGCGCCATTATAAAACCATTCTTTTTTGATATTGGTATCTTGGTCTTTTAATTTGGCTCGTATCGTTATAAGCGTTTTATTAAGCTGGCTTATTTCATTGTTAAGTTGGGCTTTTTCACTGCTAAGGTTTTGAATAGTATTTCTACTTTGGGAAAGTTCCTCGGACATACTGTCAGTATTGCTGTTGGTATTGGCTAATTTTTCATTAAGCTCGGCAATAACAAAACGTAAGCCGGGTTTTAATGATAGATACTTACTTTCAACCCAGACGTTTCTATTTTTATCATCAATGATTTCAGAGTAATCATTTTCATTTTTACCGGTTACTTTCACTTCAGTGCCTGAATTTATACTGCCTAGAATTCGATAATTATTACCCGCTCCTGAATGCATATAAATAAATAAATCGTCTGAAATATAGCCAGAAGGAAGGTTGGTTGGGCTGTCTTCTGCAAAAAGAGGGGAAGATGAACTGAGAACTAAACCAACCAATAAAGCTTTTATTATTTTCATGAAACTACCATTAACCTTTATAAAATTATGCATAGCAAAATACTAGGGGTTTGGCGGATTGATAGCAAGTTAAGTTTACGAACATTAAGGTTTTATTGGTAAAATACATAAGTGTTCTCAATATTTTGTAAACAAGGTATTACATAGTTAATTCATTATGGTAGTTTTTACTAATAGTTTGTTAGGGCATCAGCAGTCAGTTAAATTTTTTCTATATCGCTATATTATATGAAAGAAACTTATCGGAATTGGCATTCGCTATTTGTTTTCATATGTCGCTGTTGTAAACTCACTATGTTGACATAATAAAACAAATTATTGGAAGAATATGGTTACCGAAATTGAGCTTAAGTATTTTGTTACAAGTGATAATACTCAAGAAAAAATCACCCAGTTATTCACCACAAAACAGCTGTCATTTAGCTGTGAAACAAAGCAATTATCGAACTGCTATTACGATACAACTAATTTAGATTTTCGCCGTCATGATATGGGGCTAAGAATTAGAGGTTGTGACGGAAAGTTAGAGCAAACCATAAAAACAGCTGGGGTGGTAATTGCAGGTTTACATCAGCGACCAGAGTATAACGTTAATATTGTTAATAACTTCCCTGAACTTTCCTTGTTCCCAAATGAAATTTGGCAGTCAACCCAAAAGGTAGAGCAGTTACAAGAATCGTTAATCCCCCTTTTTTCAACGGACTTTACCCGTATTATTTGGTTAGTTACTTTAGCGTCGGGTACCGTGGTAGAAGTTGCCTTCGATCAAGGTGATATTAGTAGTGATGGTCGCAGTGTTAAAATTTGTGAACTCGAACTCGAACTTGTCAGTGGCATAACCTCAGATTTACTGTTGCTTGCCAAGTTATTATTTTCTGTACTGCTTGTTAGGCCAAGTAGCCAAAGTAAAGCGGCTCGTGGCTATGGTTTATGGAAAAACATCCCCGTTAATTATAAAAGAAATATTACCGATATTCTTCCCATTGACCGCAGTCACTCTATTTCTAATGCCTTTTCTACCGGTATCAATTATTGCTTAGTTAACCTACATGATCATATTGAATACTATATAACGTCGCCAAGCCTAGTCGAGTTAGAAAAAATAACAGAAACTTTAGCGTTAATCCGCCATGGCTTTTGGCTATTTGCAGACTATTTACCCGAAGAAGCCGTAAAAATTCGTGATGAACTAAGCTATTTTGTGCACTTACTCTCGTGGGTTGATAATGCCGTTAACCTACAAGAGCTTACTAATAAAACGGGTAATTATAGACGCAAGTTAAATTACAGCGAACAATTAGTAGAACAACTAAGAATGGAGAAACGTCGTCTTCCAACGAGCGAAAATGTCATCGAATTATTGCATGGCCAGCGTTTTAATACCCTGCAGGCTCATTTATTGGAAATGCTATTAACTGAAGATACACAGTTTAGTGACTCGTTGTTACCTTTTGCGCAGCAAAGTTTAACGAAAAGTATGGCGGTGTTATTTGCTGATAGCACACCATCGCAGTCGCTGAGTAGTGAGCAATACTTATCGCAAGCAAAACTGTTAAACCGAAGTTTACTGACAGGAACTTGGTTTGGTTTATTGTTTGATGAAGAAGAACGTAAACACTATCGAGCACCTTGGTTGGACATTCAGCAAGGGATCAGTGAATTACAAACATTATGGATTATTCACCAGCAACTACAAACGTTAGATGAAAAACCTAAAAAACTCGTTTTATGGCAAGGAAGCAAAGTTGAAGGGTTACTCATCGCGTTAGACAGCTCTAGAAATATGGCGTTATTAACAAAGCCGTACTGGTTAGATGAGTCATAGCTGTTTATTGGTTCGAATAGAAAAAGGTTTTAAATAATGTTGAAGATAATTCGTAGGGTCATAAATTAATGAAGTGGGTTGTTAAATTAAGTTTATTGTTAAGTAGCTTTATTACCTGTGTAAGTTTGGCGAGTGTTTATAATCTCCCAGCCGCCAATTCAAGGTTAGTGGGCGAGGATATTATCCATAAAGCAGTAAAAGGTGATTACTTTCAAGCTTTAGCTGAAAATTATAACGTAGGTTTTTTTGCCTTACTTGCCGCTAACCCCGGTGTTGATCCTTTTTTATTGCCTCTTGACCATAATATAGTTATTCCTAAGCAGATGCTTCTACCCTTTGGTAAGCGTGAAGGTCTTGTCATTAATCTCGCTGAGTTACGCTTGTACTACTACCCAAAAGGAGAGAAGTTAGTGTATGTTTTCCCTGTGGGTATTGGTAGAGAAGGACTAGAAACACCACATTTAACCAGTACTATTGGCGATAAACGTAAAAACCCGAGTTGGCGTCCAACAGCAGAGATGCGCGCACGTTATTTTGCCGAACATGGCAAAGAGATGGTAAGAGAAGTACCCGCAGGACCAAGTAATCCCTTTGGTAAATATGCATTACGTATTGGCACAAGTGAGTACCTACTTCATGGCTCCAATAAGCGCTTTGGTATCGGTATGCGAGCAAGCTCTGGTTGTATTCGTATGTACGATGATGACATCGAATGGTTATATAATAATATTCCCGTAGGCACGCCTATTCGCATATTCGAACAGCCCATTAAAATGTCTTATGAACAGGAAGGAAAAAAGATAGAAGTACATCGTCCGTTGACACCCGATGATGGCGTCGAAGTTGAATTAGCGATGACAAAGGCAGTAAAACATTTTATCGGTAATGATGCTCAAATGTTAAAAAAAGTGAGTTCACTACTAGCTAATCCAGAAGGTGTAGTCGTATCATTAAATTGAGCTAAAGGGATATTGTCAATTAGAGTAAAATAGAACTTCGTTAGGATGAATTCAAGCTCTTTTAGGATGAACTCAAACTTCGTCAGTATGAACCAAACGCCGTCATCCTGAACTTGTTTCAGGATCTCGTCCCTAACAACTCAAAGCCCAGATACTGAAATGAATTCAGCATGACGAGAGTGGATACTGAAATAAATGCAGTATGTACTCTAACCCCATCAGCGTGAACTCAAACTCCATCAGAATGAACCCAAGTGCCGTCATCCTGAACTCGTTTCAGGATCTCGTCCCTAACAACCCAAAGCCCAGATACTGAAATAAATTCAGCATGACGGGAATGGAAGCTGAAACAAGTTTAGTGTGAACCCAAACCCCATCAGTATGAACCTAACCGCCGTCATCCTGAACTCGTTTCAGGATCTCGTCCTTAACAACCCAAAGCCCAGATACTGAAATAAATTCAGCATGACGGGAATGGATACTGAAATAAATTCAGCATGACGGGAATGGATACTGAAATAAATTCAGCATGACGGGAATGGAAGCTGAAATAAATTCAGCATGACGATAGTGGATACTGAAACAAGTTTAGTGTGAACCCAAACCCCATCAGTATGAACTCAAACTCCATCAGAATGAACTCAAACTCCATCAGAATGAACGCAATCACCATTAGCATGACTCAAAACGCCGTCATCCTGAACTCGTTTCAGGATCTCGTCCTTAACAACTCAAAGCCCAGATACTGAAATGAATTCAGCATGACGAGAGTGGATACTGAAATAAATGCAGTATGTACTCTAACCCCATCAGCGTGAACTCAAACTCCATCAGAATGAACCCAAACTCCATCAGCATGAACCCAACCTCCATCAGCATGAACCCAACCGCCGTCATCCTGAACTTGTTTCAGGATCTCGTCCCTAACAACCCAAAGCCCAGATACTGAAATAAATTCAGCATGACGGGAATGGAAGCTGAAACAAGTTCAGTGTGAACCCAAACTCCATCAGCTGAACCCAAACCCCATCAGTATGAACCCAAACGCCGTCATCCTGAACTCGTTTCAGGATCTCGTCATTAACAACTAAAAGCCCAGATACTGAAATAAATTCAGCATGACGGGAATGGAAACTGAAACAAGTTCAGTGTGAATCCAAACTCCATCAGGATGAACTCAAACTCCATCAGCATGAGCTCAAACTCCATCAGCATGAACCCAACCGCCGTCATCCTGAACTTGTTTCAGGATCTCGTCCCTAACAACCCAAAGCCCAGATACTGAAATAAATTCAGCATGACGGGAATGGATACTGAAACAAGTTCAGTGTGAACCCAAACTCCATCAGAATGAACCCAAACTCCATCAGAATGAACCCAACCGCCGTCATCCTGAACTTGTTTCAGGATCTCGTACCTAAAAACCCAAAGCCCAGATACTGAAATAAATTCAGCATGACGGGAATGGATACTGAAATAAATTCAGCATGACGAGACCAGATACTGAAATAAATTCAGCATGACGAGACCAGATACTGAAACAAGTTCAGCATGACGGG